>NZ_JAGSOZ010000011.1:0-159756 GCF_019204055.1 Photobacterium sp. WH24
TGCTGGATTTGCAAGTAGTTTCTAAGCCTGGTTTTATTGGGATATTTGGTCGCAAATCTGTTTCAGTAGATTTTAAGTTTGTTTCGATCCCAGAGGCCAAACACCACATCAAAGAACTATTTGAATACTCAATTGATTCCTTGTACCAAAAATATCGGAAGTAAAATTCAGTTAACAAACGACTATGGCGTCAATCATTAAATTAACGCCGTTTTTTCTTCCCATTGGGAGCCATCTCGTAGCATCACATTGAGGATGACAACCATCTTCCTGACGCATGCAATGATGGCTACTTTTTTCGGTTTTCTTTCAGCCAGAAGTCGTTGATAGTCACGATATAGGCGGGTGGGATATTGGCAAATGTCGAGAGAACCCTTGAGCTTGATATTATTTTTTGAAGCAACACCTTGCCTGGTGATCTTCACCGTGGATACTAAAGCTATGTTTTGCTAAATCAATGCCATAAATAGATTGTGATAGGGCGACCTCCGGTAATTCATAGTCAGACTTACCAAGTGTGGCAGAGCCTGATGATGAGGAGTCCATTATTCGTTAGGTACCTGGAGGTAAATTTGAACAAATCACTTATGATATTGGCGTTTGTATCTACGTTTGTTTGGGCTTCTGATAGTGTTGAAGACCCCTGTAATGTACAAGGTGGAGGAGTTACGGCAGGTTATCTGTGTGTCGAAGAGAAAATGAAAACCGCAGATATGGAACTCAATAAAACCTATCAGGAAGCAATAGATAGAATCAGTGAGGAAGAAGCATTATTGCGGAATACGTGGTCAAAAACCGAACTGGTGGCACCATTCAGAAAAGCTCAACGGGCTTGGTTAAAATACAGAGATGCCGAGTGTGAATTTGCAGGTATTTCTTCAACTCCGTCACCTTGGCAAGGGGTTCAAGTTGAAGAATGTAAGCTAAGAATGACTCTAGATCGAGTAGAGTACTTTAAGCGCGTATTTGTAGATTGACCCAAGGCAGCTAACAAATAACGATAAGTGTCGCGCAGCCGACATTTTTCCGGGTGTTGGACAAGCCCGAAGCGGCATGATTATGGAAATAACTTGGTTGAACGCCGGAGGGGGCGATGCGGACTGTTTTTATCAGGCACAGTAAGCGCATAAGCTATCAGATGACTAATAACTTCAGTGGGTTACATGATTTTTGCTGTCTGTTGAAGTGCGTTCCTCAGCTTACGGTGTGGCGGCCATTCTCTTTGTTTTATTCGCGATGTCCAAAAGCATTGGATCAGATCAGTTCAATGACGAGTAATAAACCAGCGTTATCCACAATAACAGGGAAAAATTCAGGACGAATTTTTAGGTTGTCGGCGCCGGGAGCGCCTACAACCGCCCCGGCCAGCACCAGAGAACCTAAAGGCATTTCTGGTTACGCTTTGTGCCAGCAAAGAGTAACTGGCGCGCATCCAGCGGTGCTGAGAAAAACACCGAACTCAAGCGCGATATATGATCAGCAAAAATTGATGTTCTTTTGAAGTGGTTCGTGGATCAACACCTTGCTTCGGTGATCCCCACAGTGGATACTTAAAACTATGTTTAGCTAAATCAATGCCATAAATAGGATGTGACATGGTGGTCTATTTTGATTAGCTCATCAGACTTACCAACTGTGGCAGAGCCTGATGAGGGGGAGTTCATGTCATTCGTTATATGTCTTTCAGGATTGGAGAAATTGTGGAAGTTTTAATTGAGCAGGAAATAGCCTTACATCAATACGAAACTAGGCAAAATATTGAAGAAGTAGCAAGGTTACTTCATCCGAGTTTCAAGGAGGTTGGTCGTTCTGGACGCACTTTCGGCTATGCTTCTATCGTAGAAATGATGCAAAGTGAAGAGCCTTCAAGTGGTTATATTCACTCACAGGAATACGATTGTATTCAGCTAGAGCCTTCCGTTCAGTTACTTTTGTATAAATCTGCTTGGGTTTCAGAAACAGGTGAAATCGGAGCTTTTTCTAAGCGCTCTTCTATCTGGGTGTTCACCGGGCAGAATTGGCAAATGAAATACCACCAAGGAACACCATGCCCAGAATTTGAGCTTGTGTAGCAGTGATTAGGACAAACAGTAATTTGGTGGCCTCCGGTAGTTACAGGGTTAGACTTACCAAGTGTGGCAAAACCTGATAAGGGGGAGTCCATTTCATTCATTATAACTACAGTGCGGTTTGAAATCCCTCGAACTATCTTCCTGGTGTTTTGCATCGTTTGATGGCCGTAGTTATAGTTTGTTACTACATTGAAGTCAGTTGAGAGTGTATATGTTTAAGTGCCCAAATTGCGGAATATCCATTTCTATTAGTGATAAGTTAGCGATTAACTTCGATAAGCACATAACATGTAAAAAGTGTTCACAAAAACTAAAATCGGTGAGGTTTTTATTTACGCACTTATTTTTGTTGCTCCTGCAGTTATGTCTCTATTGGTAAAATACGGTGAACTCAATTCTTTGATTGCAGCAGGGGGCACGTTTGCGTTTTGTTTCTTGCTATTAGCATGCCAGCCATTACGGAAAATGTAGTTATAACAAATAAGCATACGTGTCGCGCTGTCGACACTTTATCCAGATGTTGAATAAGCCCCTGAGCTAGCAAGGAAGCACTAATATGAAAATTAACAAGGTACATAAAGCAAAATGTCACTGTGGTACAGTTGAGCTTGAGCTTACATTACCAAACGGTTTAGAAGATCCCCGTCGCTGTTCATGTTCTATGTGCAGAAAGCGTGGGGCAATTGCAGCTTCAGTTCTACTAGAAAACCTAAAAATTGTTAAAGGTGAAGATAATTTAACTCTTTATCAATTTAACACCATGACAGCAAAACACTTTTTTTGTAAAACTTGTGGTATATACACTCACCACCAAAGGCGTTCTAACCCGCACCAATATGCAATTAATGTTGCGTGCCTAGAGGGTGTTAACCCGTATGAGTTAGAGCCAGTAAAGATCTACGATGGTATCCACCACCCAAAAGATGCTAATTAATTTTTAGGCGCATAAATTGAGACGTGTTATAGATAACCTAAAGGTATTTCTGGTTACGCTTTGTGCCAGCAAAGTGTAACTGGAGCGCATCCAGCGGTGCTGAGAGAAACACCGAACTCAAGCGCGACATATGATCAGCAAGAATTGATGTTCTTTTGAAGTGGTTCGTGGATCAACACCTTGCATCGGTGATCTTCTGCGTGGATACTGCAACTGGTTTGGCATAATCAATGCCATAGACAGATAGTGTAATGGTGGTGTCTAGTGATGTTGTGTTCAGTCTTTCCAAGTGTGGCTGGGCCTGATGAGCGGAACTTCATGGCATTCGTTATGCCTTTGGGAGAAATACATGACAATTCCAAAACATTCTAAGTTGTTTGATTATGCGAAAGGGACTTATTTCTCTGATAGCTTTTCACGCGAAATTCCCAACAATAATCAGACCGCACTTGATGTTTATCTTGAAATAGCGAAACAAACGCCAGCGTGGGTCTCTTTCTTAATGGCAATGAGAAATCGCATTGTATCAATGTTTGGGTTAAAACATTTAGGCCGACTTCAGGATGCGGGTTCTGAGAAAAACATGGCAAGCATCAAAGTTGGTGAGCGAATTGGCATTTTTACATTACAGAGTAACAGTGATACCGAAATAGTCTTAGAGGACAGTGATAGACACCTTGATGTAAGAGTGTCGTTTCTATTGGACGTAGAAGGTGACAAAGTCAGGGTTCACGCAACAACGGTAGTACATGTACATAATTTTTTTGGCAAAGTGTACATGTTTTTTGTTGCTCCAATTCACAAGCTGATTGTCCCGAGTTCATTGAAAACGTTGGCACAGGCATAACAAACGAGTCAAAGACGACGTCTCTACCTTGTTTGCTTTGAGTGGGTGTCAGGCTTGAGTGTTGCAAACTATAGGAGCGACTTAACTTTTGAAAATTAAAATTTATGAGGGAGGTTGCCTCTGCGGGAACATCCGGTTTGCTGCCAAAGGTCCTGCATTAAAACCGCACACTTGTTCCTGTCGACAATGCCAGCGCCATTCAGGGGCTTTAACTCAGGCATGGGTTGAATTTCCTAAAGAAAATATCGTTTGGACGGGTGTAGATGGTGAACCTTCAAAATGGCGATCTTCTGACTATTCCTCTAGGGCATTTTGTTCTGTCTGTGGTAGCACGATTGGTGCTATTGATGATGAGCCAACGATTGCTATTGTTTTGGGTGTCTTTGATAGTCCTAACCTTAAAGCTTTTGCTCCAGAAGGGCATTCCTATATCTCCAAAAGACCTAAATGGTGGAAAGTAGAGGTAGACGCCTAACAATCGCATGCGCGGCGGGTTGAGCATGAGATTTCCGGAATATCGGTAAGGAGATAAAAATTGAGCAATATGTTAGAGAAAGGGAAAGAGATCCTGGCACAGCAGTCTTTCAGTTTGCTTTTGGGGACAAAGCTGGACGTTTTTGAGGCCGGCACTGCTGAATTGAGCCTTGATATGAGAGATGATCTCAAGCAAAACAATGGTTTTGCACATGGTGGTGTCGTTAGCTATTTGGCTGATAACTGTATTACCTTTGCTGGAGCATCAGTACTGGGAAGCTGTGTCACTTCAGAATATAAAGTGAACTATGTCAGGCCAGCGATCGGAGACAGATTGATTGCCAGGTCAACAGTTTTATACTCTGGAAAGCGCCAAGCTACCTGTGAGTGCAAGGTATACGCCAAAACAGATAACGAAGAAAAACTGGTTGCGGTTTCTCTTGGAACAATCAACAAGATTGATGCTAGTTAACCAAGCTAAACACAATGACGGCTTTTGTTCACAGTTTCCGGGCGATTTCTACAATCAGGTTGCGAAGCCATATGTGGGCAGGATCATCATGTTGCCTTTCATGCCAGATAATTGATGGGGTGAATGACGGTATTTCTACCGGGAGTTCAAGTACTTCTATAGCAACCGACTTGGCAAGCTGATGGGCCAATCTTCGCGGAATGCACAGAATCAAGTCACTTTCGGCCACAATCATGGGAGCAACCAAGAAGTGAGGGGTTCGTACCACAATTCTTCTGGTGAGCCCGTGTTGCGCTAGCGCTTCATCCACGGTACTCCTTCCCTGGCCGGTGATAATCACCGAAAGATGCGATAACGAGACAAATTTTTCGAGCGTCAACTCTTCGTCGATGATCGGATGATCTTGGCGTACCACACAGACAAAATCTTCATCATAGAGTCGCCTGCTATAAAACCTTGCAGGAAGCCCTTCGAAAGAGCCAATTGCCAGATCGGCGCTACCCTGAGCAATCAAATCAACGTTGTCGCCGGCTGTTGCTGGCATAACGAGATCAATCCCGGGTGCCAACGAGGCAAGTTTAGCGACCAGCTCAGGCATTAGTAAGAGGGCTAAATGATCTGCGGTGGCAACAGTAAATTGCCCTGATGCGCTGCTTGGATGAAACTCCGACGGTGCGACGATTGCGCGAGCATCATCCAATAACTTGGTCACCGGTGCCGATAATGCGAGTGCTCTTTGTGTAAACTCCCATCCGTTGGTTGTTCGTACCAGAATCCGGTCGTTCAATAATCGGCGTAAGCGTGCTAAACCTCGACTTGCCGCAGGCTGGCTCAGCCCTAACCGTGCGCCCGCACCTGTCACACTGCCTTCTTTCAGTAAGGCGTGAAACAACTTGAGAAGATTGAGATCGACCCTACCTATATCCATTTTTTGCATTCTCGATATAACCTTCATGCATTTTTAATATGTTGATGAGCAGTATAGCATTCCTCACATCGAATCCATTATGGTTCTGAACGAGGAGATGATTGATGAGCACTAACGAATTGTATGTTGTAACAGGCGCTACAGGCCGCACAGGATCTGCTGTCGCAAAAACATTACTCGATGCCGGAAAACGTGTGCGGGTTGTGGTGCGAGATGAGCCAGCGGGGGATGTGTGGACGACACTTGGGGCGGAAGTCGCTGTGGCTGATTTCTCAGATGGCTTTGCCCTTTGCAGGGCCTTTTCTGGTGCGGACGGTGCGTACATCGTCAGCCCTCCTCAGTATTCGTCCGAGGATCTATTTTCACAGGCTAGAGAGATGGCTCACACCATTGCAGCGGCAGCAAAAGAGGCGAAGTTAGCCAAGATTGTTGCTCTCTCATCAATCGGTGCTGAACAAGCCGGGGGAACCGGCTGGATAGCCATGAATCGTATGCTTGAGGCTTGTATCATCGACACAGGATTGCCTGTAGTATTCCTTCGCGCAGCTTACTTTATGGAAAACTGGAGGCCGCTTGTTAAGATGGCTATACTCCAGCGCCAATTACCCAGTTTTCTTTCGCCGTTGAATCAAAAGTTCCCGATGATCGCAACACCAGATATTGGCCGCATCGCGGCTGAAGTTCTTTGTGAAGACTGGCGCGGCGTACGAATCATTGACCTGGAAGGTCCCGATAGGTATTCCCCGAATGATGTCGCGGAGCTCGTATCCCTTAAACTTGGAGAAGCGATACAGCCTTTCTCAATACCGGAATCAGACTGGGCACAGTCAATAGCTGGCCAAGGATTTTCATCAGCAGCCATCGCCGGGTTTATTGAAATGACTCAGGGTCTTAACTCTGGTCATATCGCCTTTCATGACAGATTGAGCATTGAGCGCCGCCTTGGGACGGTTAAGCTTGATATTATGATTGATGCGCTGGCCGCGGGGTAATCTCCTAGCGTCCTGCTGTGGCAGAGCATAACTTCCAGACGATCGGGCACGGCGTTCATGCCCGATCTCACTCGTTCTGAAGACAGGCGGGCACTCCTTATTGCAGGCGACATGGACTCTCACTCAGAAGCCTTAAGCAATCGCTGCATTCACAGTTTGCGCGAGTTTAGCTTTTCTTGGTTTATGAAATCTGCGATTGCGCTTATCTGTGTTGGTTCAATGCCATGCGTTGCTTTAATGTTTAACCGGTCGGTAAAGACAAGGTTGTACAAATACCGATAGACGGCTTGCCACTGGTGGAGGCGCTTCAGGCTAATACGTCTGGCGTATTCAGGGGTGAGCCAGTGGTTAAACCCATGCCAGAAATACTGATTCCAGTCAGGGTGCGAAGGCAATATTTGGCGAATTTTGCTGTGTTCATTGGTTAGTACGCCGATACCAGCCTGCCAGTTACCATGCTTGTTTTCAATTGACAGGCGATACCATTTCTCATTCCACCAGCTCATATTCTTGCTGATTACTGGTGGCATCAATGTGTCAATTTTCTGGGTTAAATGGCAATAATAGAGATCGGTCTGGCCTTTGCCTATTTCGTGGCTAAAAGCCGTAATAGAAGCGCCGCGCAAGAAGCTTTCATGCTCAAGAATAATCGCGGATGGCGGTACGCAATGTGTCATCCTGTACAGGTTTTGGAAATGAGCATGGGCGGCGTAGACAGGACGCAGTAACTGCGCTTCTTTTGATTTAGCATGACGCTGGAGGCTGTACGCTAGTTTATCGAACTGGCTGCGGGCTAAAATCTTGCTGTAAGTGTGCTCGGCTTTATTCAGCACATCGATATTACTATCTAAATCAGGCTCGACGTGATCGAGGTGATAGAGACTCTGTGCCAGCACTGCGGAGGTGAGCGAAACGTCGTCATATAAAGCGTTGTCATTGAATAACAACAGATAGCCGGATTGGGAATCTGCACTCGAAAGTGTCCAAAGACGGGTTTCATATTGTTTGTTATTACCGTGCTGTAAACCAGAGCGACAGACTTGTCGCGTCGTGCGGGTTTGGATCAAAGCGAAGTCGATTTCTTTTTCCCAGCCACGGCTTACTTGTGTGAGTAGCTGGGCGAGGAGAGGCAGACGTGTTGCGAACTCTTTTCCGCTCAGATGGCATGCTTTTTGGATTGCTCCGGGACGGACCCGGTGGGTCAGGGCATCCATAATTGGCTGAAGTCTGTTCGCTAGCTTTCTGGCATTGAGTAAGGTCACCACTTGGTGACATTTCGTGCATTGTACGCGTTGACTGCCGCTTGCGGTAAAACCATAACGCTGAAATGTTGGCTGCCGACACGCGCAGTGACGAAAGAGGGAGTTATCATACTGGCGGGTGCGAATTTGCTCCGCCAGTGCAAGGATAGGTTGATTCAATAATACGGGTGGGTAAGCACCGCATTCAGAGCAATACCAAGCATCGTAACCGAGCCTGTCTGAGCGCGAGTAGAGTGACTGTTCGGGGTTGCCGCAATTTGGGCAACCATAAGTCTTGCAGCCATTGTAATTTTCTCTGAAAGGCACTGCTGCTTACCCTCCACAGGGTATTATTGTTTGGATACGTCGATTTGACGGCCTAAAGCTGGTACCTGAATGTTTCTCTGTGCTTTAAGCTGCTCAATGAGCACCTGAGTGATTGAACCGGTTTCTGACAGTATTTCACCCTCAGAAAACACTTTATATCCGTCACCACCACTTGCGGCATAAGAATAGGTAGCGACCTTGTAAACCTGGTCGTTTTCTACCGCGCTGCCATTGACTTTTAGCGTCAGTAAACGGTTTCCTTCTGGTTTCTGACTGTCGTATTGCGCCTCGATACCCGAGAATTGTGCCAATCCATAAGGGAGAGTGTAGCTGTATTCAAGTAGCTCTTTTACTTGTTTTCCTGTCAGCTCAACCAAAGAGAGCTTATCGGTGAAAGGGAATAGATCCATGATATTTTCCATGGTCACCGGGCCTTTGTTCAGGTCGACACGTATACTGCCAGAGCTGATCATACTGATGTCTGCGTTCGCCGCCGTTCGCATTATGTCGGCAACCAAATTACCCACATTCGATTCTCGGTAATAGCTGCGGTAAGCGGTTTTGTCCAGCGTGGCTAACGTTTGAGTCAGTTCCGGATGTTTGCTGCGCGCGGTTTCAATTAACTGACTGGTTTTCTCATCTCGTTTCAGTTTGTCTGACTCAACCGGAATCAGTTTACCTTCAAGCAGTTTTACACTGTGTTTATCGGTATCGACTGCAAATTTTGTGTAGCCCAGGTATTTGCCTTGCCCGAAAGTTAAACCAATGACTGTGCCTGTTTTAGGATGAACAACAGGTTTCCACAAACCATGATCTGAGTGGCCACCAAAAATAACATCAACGCCTGTTAGTTTACCTGCCATGTCATAGTCTTCATCGAATCCACGTTGGACTTCCGGATCGGCTTCTTTATCGGTTTGCATTGGGGCGGTTTTATTTTGGTGAGTCAGAACCACAATCATATCAACGTCATCACGAATTTTGTCCACCCAGTATTGAGTAACTGCAATGGGGTCATCAATGGTTAAGCCTTTTCTGTTGCCTTTCCACATCGTGTTATAGAAAGCATCAATCCCCATCACGCCAATGACACCCACTCGAACTCCATCTTGCTCAAGAATGGTATAAGGCTGAGCAAAAGGTGCGTCATTTTGCTCAAACTTGATGTTCGCATTCAGTACCGGGTAAGCGGCTCTGGGCATTGTTTGCTTGAGCGTTTCCCAACCGTATTCAAACTCGTGGTTGCCTAGCGTGATTACGTCATAACCCATGGCGCTATATAAATCGAAAGAGAGTTTACCTTTGGATTTTTTTGCGAGTGAGCCGGTGAAAATGTCGCCAGCATCAAGGAGGAAGCTGGTCTCTTCTTTTGCTCTTGTTTCTTTGATGAGTGTTGCAAGATAAGGGATGCCACCGATACGGGTGATATCCGGGTTCCAGAATGCATCAACGGGTTCATAGACACTTTCAATGTCGTTGGTGTGCAACAGCGTGACCTGGTGCACTTCGGCAATCGCATTGGAGGATGTGCCCAGGAGCGTTGCTACCAGTGTCGCTAGGATTGGTCTGTGAATGACTTTGTTCATATTCGGTTCCATCTGAATTGTAGGGTACACGGCTATTTTGATTGAAGCCGAACTGATTATGCGGTTGGGAATGGGCCCTACAATTGAGTTGGTTCACATTATTGGTGCGGATAATATAAAGATAACTCCGGAATTTCTTTTTGTGTTGGTTATTCTGATGCCACTACATTCCGTAATACGTCGAAAGATAAACAAGGATCGCTTCGCGATCATCCGGATCCAATTCATCCATCCCTTGCTCATCAACCATCCATGTTAATAACTCATCCCACCTTTCTTTGCTGAGTCCTTGCTGTGTAACGAGATAAAGCGAATGGCAGGCGGAACAAGCAGAAGCCACCAGCGCCATGTTTTTTCCCGGTGCCAGAATACCTTCACCGGGCGATTTTACCGGTTCGCCAGCCGATTCAGTGATCCAATCCGGCGGTGTCGGGTTTTTGGTTGCCAGCCAGGCAATAATGGCTGCCCGTGCCCCCGGGTCTTTCACGCCGGGAAAAACCATCTTGGTGCCCGGGGCAAAGTCTGAGGGGGAGGCTAAAAACGCATCAAGTTTTGCGGCATCCCATTGTCCCTGCTGCTGCTTTAAGGCATCACTGTAATTGAAGCCTTTGAAACTGGCGATGTGACGCTCGGCTAAGCCCCAGAGCGGCGGCCCGATGGCTGCCACCCCATTTGGTTCCATCTGATGACAGGCTTTGCACACTAAAGCTTGTTGTTCGCCTGCGGCAATCAGGGTTTCATTGGCCGAAAGCGGCAGGCTGACAAACAGAAGCAGAGAAAGTGAGAGCGGGAATACCCGCTCGATAAAAGTTATCCTACTCATGAGGTTATCCGTTAACGACCAGCGCGACACGGTGGAAGGTGTTGTTTAGATAGCCTTTGGGATTCCACGCAATGGCAAAAGGCTGGCTGATGCCTTTGTCGTCTGTGGCTTTGGCCCAGATTTCATAATATCCGGGCTGAGGGAATTTCACCTTAGTGGTGAAGGTTTGCCAGGCACCTTCATTGGCCGGGGCGGAAAGATCAGCATCCGTCCAGGTTGCACCAAAGTCGATGGAAACCTGTACTTTCTCTATCTTGCGATCGCCAGACCAGGCATGTCCCCGGACCGAGGTTTCACTGCCAGACACTGTGGTGTTGGTTTGTGGTGAGGTAATCAGAGATTTCACCGGCATTCGTTCGATGATCTCAAAATCTTTTTCATCCACTTTCTCTCCTGGTGCAACAGGGCGGTTGGGCACGCGGTAAGACGTACCGGTCATTTTGGGGCCGTCATGAATTTGATCCCGGATTTGAATACGTGTCAGCCATTTTTGCGAGCAGGAGCCGGGCCAGCCGGGAATGATCAGCCGTATCGGGGCACCATTCATTGGGTGCAGTGCTTCGCCGTTCTGAGCAAAGGCAATCAGGTTTTCGCTGCTCATGGCTTTGATTATGGGTACACCGCGGGAAATGGGTATTTTTCCTTCCTTGCCGGACAGGTCTTTATCCGCACCGTAATGCGCGGTATAAACGGCGTTATCTTTCACACCGGCGGCTTTCAGCACATCGGCGAGTCGCACGCCTGTCCAGGCTGAACAACCCACGGCGCCGTAGGTCCACTGATTCCCGGTGGCTTTGGGTTCGAAGAATGCGCGGCCATTCCCGCCGCACTCCAACACCAGTTGCTGTTCTACGACATCGAAGTTTTTCTTCAGCTCTTCAATGGTTAATGTCATGGGGTTGTCGACCAGGCCGTCAATCGTTAATTTCCAGGCGTCCGGGTTAACATCAGTCGGCGGGATACCGTTATTTCGAATAAAATGCCGCGAGGTGGGTGTGATGTCGTCATTGAGAAGGTGGGGCGGAGTTTCTGCGTTCATTGGCCTGTCGTTCAGTACCGTCAGACCATCTTTACCTTCTATCACCACATCATCCAGGCCTTCCGCGAAAGCGGCGGGGATCAAGCCTGCGGGCATGTTACGGTGAAAAGGAATCGCACCGCCAAGCACAGCAGCCATTGTTGCTAAGCCTGCGCCTTTCAAGAAACCACGTCTGTCCGGAAAGCTGACTCGGCCAAAGACGTTTTTGTCCGCTGAATCCGGGTTTTTCTCGTCGAACTCGAAGATACCTTGAGGTGTATTTTTCTTGTCTTTAGCCATAATTCGCACCTTATCAAGTCAACTAACAGGCGCCTCTGGTTCAACATATGTGACCAATCTAACGTTCATCCGGATCAACAAGATGAGTGGCTGAGGCACTTTTCAAGACTGAGAATCAAGCACTCAGAACGCAAAATTGCTTGCCTTCAGTGCTCAAAGGTTGCAGCTACGCTACTGAGTTTAGTTTGCAACGATATTTCTCTCAAACTCACTCGCTGAAGATAGGTAGCTTGTCCAATCTGATTACAGCAATGTTTTATGTTAATAACAGTCCTTGCCCGCAAGATGAAGAGGCGTTATTCGTATGATTCTGTATTCATTTTGTCGTTTGAAGGACTCAGTATGGCACTTTCACTTGGGCTTACTTTTTTGTCGCCCGTATTGTATTTAGTGTCGCGAAGCTTTATCTGATCAGCCCGTCGACCATGGATGCGTTAAATCGGGTTTTTGGCTCTCTGTTTATCTCAATGGGGGGTTAATAGTATGTGCTGAGCAGTAGTTATTGATTTATCAACAATAAACAAGCGCATTGACACCTCTTTTCTGATACTAAAACTGGCAAATCCCGGCCTCTCTGCAAATACTCATGAAACCAGTATTGCAGAGAGGCTCTGCGTGCGCTTTACGTAAAAGAGGATTTGTTATGGCATACCTGATTTACTCGTTAAACATGACATTGAATGGCCACTGCCATCATGAAGATGCTGTAGTGGATCAGGAGCATCATGAATACGCTCTTGAATTACTTCATGGCTCAGAAGCATTAATTCTGGGACGCCATACGTATGATCTTTTTGCGGCTTTCTGGCCTGAAGCAGCAACGAGGAAGGATTTACCTAAATATATGCAGTATCTGGCGATGGAGTTGCAGTCCATTCCCAAGCGTGTGGTCACAACACGGCCTCTTGAGTTTCTCTGGCAAAATACTGAGGCTCTGAAAGGACCGGATATTGAGAATACCCGGCAATTCTTGTCTGAAATAAGCGGCAATGTTGTTCTGTTTGGCAGCCCTGCTTTGGCTGCCTCACTGGCTGATGCAAGTTTAATTAATGAGTATCAGTTCTTACTGGAGCCTTTTGTCAGTACCAGTGGCAAGCAAGCTTTTGATGGTGCCAAGGTATGGCAAAGATTGATGTTGCTGGATGCCAAAAGGCTGAATCGGGATGTCATGCTGTTGAGATATGCACCTGGGCCATAAACAAGGGGGTTTCAGGTTGTTTTCGCGGTAATTCTCAGGCAGTGTTGTGGATTCTCAGATGTTTATATACAAGGGTTAACCGTGGTACGCAGTCATCAATTTACTCTGGCCGGGTGCGGCGCAATTTGTCTTTTCAGCAGTGTGGTTGCGCTTATTCGGAATGTGACCGAGCAGCTTGGCCCTGTAGGTGGTGCTGCCATGATTTACAGCGTCAGCGCTTTCATTCTCATTCTGACCGTTGGCTTGCCGAAGCTGTCTTCATTTTCCCGGAAATACCTTTTGATCGGCGGTCTGCTGTTTGTCAGCTATGAAATGTGTCTGGCGTTGTCTCTGGGGATGGCAAATGATCGACTGCAAGCGGTTGAAATGGGATTGATAAACTACCTCTGGCCGTGTCTGACGGTACTGTTTGCGGTGATTTTCTCACGACGGTCAGTCAGTTGGCTGTTGTATCCTTGCTTATTACTGTCTTTCTTTGGTGTTGCCTGGACAGTAGCGGGTGATAGCGGACTGTCTGTGTCCCGGTTAACCGACAATGTACAAAGTAACCCGCTCAGTTACACGCTCGCGCTGAGTGGGGCGCTCATCTGGGCAATTTATTGCAATGTTACCCGGATCATGGCCAGTGGTAAAAACGCCATTACCTGGTTTTTTGCAGCAACAGCAGTCGCGCTTTGGCTGAAGTTTATTTTCACCAATGAACCGCCAATGCAGTTTGATCTCTCGGTGATCAGGGATTTGCTATTGGCTGGTCTTGCCATGGGTGGTGGTTATGCATTATGGAATATCGGGATCCTGCGCGGCAACATGGTACTGCTGGCAACCTTGTCTTATTTCGTACCTGTGTTTTCAACCTTTTTGTCTGCGCAGTTGCTGGGACTGACGTTAACGGCAACCTTCTGGCAAGGTGTTGTGATGGTGAGTGTTGCTTCTGTACTGTGCTGGTGGATCACCCGTGAACAAGCTTCTTCACAGCCATTACAGGAAGAACAGGCCTGATCGTCACCCAACCCGCATATATTGCGGGTTTTTTATTCGTCTATCCTTACATCCAAACCACCAGCCTTTATTTCCATTGAAGACGATCACGATCCTTCTAATGACATATCAAATAAATTGAATATCAAAGTAAGATCCGACGCGAATCACTAAGATAGCGTTTTTGCTGGCTTACGCGATTCGGATTTACTGCAAATGTATTGATGATAGAAAGGAATACTGATGTACCAGGTTATTGAGCAAGTGGTTGGCCCTGAAGATTTTTTACGTTTACGCGAAATCTCTGGATTATCGTCCCGTTCTTATGAAGCGGCAGTGAAAGGCTTGCCAAACAGCCTTTACGGCGTACATATTCTTTATGACGGTATACCTGTTGCCATGGGGAGAGTGGTGGGCGACGGAGCCATTAATTTTGACATTGTGGATGTTGCTGTTGATCCCGACCATCAGGGAAAGGGCCTCGGGCGTCAAATCATGGAACATATCATGGCTTATCTCGACAAAGCTGCCTTTCCCCGCTCTTATGTGTCGCTGATGGCAGACGTTCCTGAATTGTATGAAAAGTTTGGTTTTAAATTGTCCCGGCCAAACTCGGAAGGCATGTACTGGGTGAAAAAGTAGTAAACGACAATTGTGACGTATCGCGAACATGATGTACCGCGAAGGAGGTTTGAAGATGATTTCATGTCAGCAATATGACTATATCGAAATTGCCTGCTTGTATAAGTTGCCGGTAAAACTGTGTCTGACAGACGGAAGTGAGATTGAGGGTATAGCCCAGGACACACTTCGCAATGAAGAAAAACAAGAGTGTATGTCACTGAAAACATCCCTCGGGTTACAGATTGTTGTGCTTGACCAGTTGAACACAATGGAAGCGACCCGTCCGAACCCCCATTTCGAACGGGTGAGTTTTTGTTAGCAGACCACCAATAACGGACACGAATCACATCACACCTAGACTCTCTTTTTGGTTATGATTGCTAATGATGTCTATAGTCATCATTAAAGGCCTTATGTTTATTTAATGATGGCTATATGCATCATTACTTGAAGTATATGTTAATGATGATTAAACTCACCATAATGAGGTAAAATGTATTTTATGATGAGTTTAGCTATCACTATTGGCTATGAGGTTTTGCATGAATTACCATGATTTGACGCCAATGGCGCTCGCAGAGCTAATCGGCGAGCGCATTCAAACCTATCGTTTAAACGCGAACATGACCCAGCAAGAGATCGCTGAGATCACGGGTCTCAATCGCACCACGATTAAAAACGTAGAAAGCGGACGCTGCAAAGTGGAAACACTCATGGCGACGATGTTGGCGCTGGGAATCGTAGATCATCTCGACAGCTTCCTCCCGCCTATAGATTTATCCCCAATCCAACTGGCAAAGATGAAAGGTTACCAGCGGGTTCGGGCCTCCAACAGACGGAAACCAAGCAACAAGACAAAGTCCCCGGAAGACAAAGCAGATGATGGCAACAAGGAAGACTTGGGATGGTAAAAGAATATGTTGTGGTGAAATATCAGGGCCGGGATGTCGGTGCTGCCACCTTTGACACGCAGACAAAGCGCAGTTCCTTCGAATACGACCGCTCATTTATTAATTCAGGTCTGGAGCTATCCCCCCTGATGATGCCTCTGGGCACTCAGATATATCAGTTTCCCAATCTTGACTGGGACACCTTCCGCGGTATGTCCGGCCTGTTGGCGGACTCGCTCCCTGATGACTTCGGGAATGCGGTGTTAAACAGTTGGGTTGCCCGTAACGGTAAACAACCGGGTGATATCACGCCTCTGCAACGCCTCCAGTACACTGGAGAGCGGGGAATGGGGGCATTGACCTATTCACCGGCAAAGAGAATGAACAAACTCAACAGCTCCAATCCTGTCGAAGTTCAGGAATTGGTGTCCATTGCTCAGGAAATTCTTGATGAGCGTACTCAGTTTGGCGTTGATCTAAACGGCCATGGTGATGAGGACAAAGAGGCCATGCTGGCCCTGATGTCAGTAGGCATGAGCGCGGGCGGGGCACGGCCTAAAGCTGTGCTGGCATTCAACAAGGAATTCACAGAGGCTCGTTCCGGCCAGACAGATGCCCCGGAAGGTTTCACCCATTGGTTACTGAAATTCGACGGAGTCAGTGAGCACAATAAAGACAGAGAAACGTTTGGTGATCCACTTGGTTACGGTGCTGGAGAATTCACCTATTACCAGATTGCCAGTGAGTTATGTGGTATTGAGATGATGCCCACTCGTTTACTGCAAGAAGGTGATCGCCGCCATTTTGTGACACAGCGGTTTGACCGGGTCCAGAATAAGCGTGTCCACACGCAGACACTCAACGGTATTGCTCATGTGAACTTTAAGCGGGTCGGTGAGTATTCCTATGAAGAGCTTTTTGCCATTGCCCGGAGGCTTAAACTCAAGGCTTTTGACGCTGAACAACTATTTCGCCGAATGGTGTTTAACGTTGTGGCCAGAAACCACGACGATCATTCCAAGAACTGGAGTTTTATGATGTCAGAGAAGGGGGAGTGGACATTGGCGCCTGCCTATGACCTTGCCTACTCCTACAAGAAAGGAAGTAAGTGGGTAAACAGCCACTGGATGAGTCTCAACGGAAAGCGGGACAATTTCACCCGTGAGGATTTCCATCAGTTCCGTAAACTGAGCCCGTTATTCACCAGGGAGAAAGTTGATAGCATTCTGGACTCAACCATAGAGCATGTCTCTACCTGGCGATCGAGAGCTCAAGATAACGGTGTCCCTGAAAGTCTGATCCAAGAAGTCGGAGCAAATCTGAGACTGAAGATTTAACGATATTCTCAGTTTATTAATCCTTGAAGGCTTTACACTCGGTTTGCGGGGCTAAAAAACAGCAAAGTAATGGTTATAAATATCGAGCTAGAACAACTGCCAACGATATTCAGCGTCGGATCGCGAGGGTACTTTGAAAACCTCACTACGGAGATGCGGGCTTTTTCCCTTAATGACAAATGAGAGGCGAAAAGCCATAGTTAACTTAAGAAGAAATGGCCCACTAAGGCGAGAGGATGAGTCAGTCAATGAATGAACAGGAAGCCAAAGAAAAGCTGGAAAGCTCGTCTAGAAAAGTCACGGATAAAGACATTCAGCGTGTGTTAGAAAAAGAGCAGGTCATTGAAGACAAAGTGCAGAAAAGTGGCACGCTGCGTAAGTATTTCAACGTAGTGAAATCCATGTATGGCCTGGTTAAGGCTTACTGGAAAGGCGAGTACCGGGAAATTCCCTGGTTTACTGTTGCTGCCATCGTTACGGCCTTACTTTATGTGTTTAACCCATTGGATGTTCTGCCGGATGTGATTCCCTTCCTGGGGCTGACGGATGACGCGCTGATTCTGGCCGTCTGTCTCAAGCTTGTACAACAGGATCTGGATGATTATGAAGCCTGGCGAGCAGGAAATGCCTCGAAAGGTACAGAACAGCCAGACGTTGAAAACGAATAATTTCCTTTTATTTCAAAGTCAAAAAAGCTGCCAGTGAATATCAGGCAGCTTTTTTTGTGTCTGAGACAGTGGTAGTTACAAAGTTATACATTTTATTTTCTTGTACAACTCGTTAAGCTTAACTAACATCATTGTACAAGATGATTTTTTGTACAGGTGTGAGATGAGTATCCCGGTAGGTATTAGTGCATGTGTACTTGGCGAGAAAGTGCGCTTTGATGGCGGACACAAAAGAAACCGCTTTGTGACGGACGAACTGGCAAAATTTGTACAGTTTCGCCCGGTTTGCCCTGAAATGGCAATCGGCCTGCCTGTTCCACGCCCAACAATACGGCTGGTACAGCAGGAAAATGGTGAGCGCCTGGTCGATAGCAAAGGCGGTGAGCTGGATGTCACCGAAAAAATGAAGGCGTTTGCTGATAAGCACATCAGCGGCATTCAATCTCTGTGTGGCTTTGTAGTATGTGCCAAATCACCCACTTGTGGCATGGAAAGGGTGAAGCTGTATATCCCGAACGGTAACACAGTACCGGGGGGCACAGTGGGGGTGTTTACCCGAAAATTGATGGCAGCTATGCCCTGGTTACCCGTCGAAGAGGACGGGCGGTTGCATGACCCAGCGCTGCGTGAAAACTTTGTGTTTCGTATTTATGCCTTACATGATTTTTATCAAAACATGGGCAGTGGCTTGAGCATGGATGCGTTCGTTAAATTTCATTCACGCTATAAATACGTCCTGATGGCACACAGCCCGACAGCGTACAGGGAGTTGGGGCGGCTAGTGGCCGGCATCAAAGACTGGGAGCTGGCGGAATTTTTCGTTGAATACCGTCAGCAGTTCATGGATGCCCTGAGCAAACATGCTCGCCGAAGCAACAACACCAATGTGCTAATGCATTTACAGGGTTATTTCAAACGCAACCTGACCGGCGAACAAAAGCAGGAATTGCTGGACCTGATTGAAAGCTACCGCCTGGGTCATCAGCCTATTCTGGCCCCTCTGGTCTTGATTAAACATTACCTGAAAGAATACCCGGATCCGTATCTGCAGTTGCAGACCTTTCTTAATCCGTATCCGGAGGAGTTGAAATTACGTTATGGGCTCTGAAGTTATGTTATTCGCTATTAGAGAAGTGTCTGAAATGACGGGGGTGAATTCCGTCACTTTACGCGCATGGCAACGCCGGTACGGGCTGCTCAAGCCACAGCGCACAGAAAAAGGGCACCGTTTATATACACAGGCGGATATTGAAAAGATCCGTTTGATCCTGTCCTGGCTTGAGAAAGGCGTTGCTATCAGCAAGGTAAGGCCGTTACTCGAAGGCCAGGTGAGTGACGCCAGCGGTCAGGAAAAAGGCAGTGATGGGATAGCACCGATACTGGGCGCTTTATCAGATTGCCGGCGCGAAAAACTCGAACAGTTACTGAGCCAGCTGATGAAAGAATACCCGCTGCCAATGTTTGTCGAAAAAGTGGTAGTGCCTGTAGACACCCAGGTAAACGATCCGGCTAATCCGCTGCGGGCGATTCAGCAAGCACTGTGGCAATCCACTCTGATAGAGCAATGCGCCAGCCTGGTAGCCAAAACACGTAAACGGAGCAGCCGCAAAGCCATGCTGCTGAGCTTTGAACCGGCCCAGGATGGCATTACGCATTACATCTGGCTCACCGCTCTGTCACTGAGCAATGAAGGTTACAGTGTCACACTTCTGGGTGATCTGCCGTTTAACAGCAAATTACACGGTCTTGAAGCGGCAGTCTCGCAACAGGCATTTGAATCTGTGGTTGTGATTGGGGAAAGCAAGCTTCCTCCGGCGATTTTAAAGCAACTTGCGCGTGTAGACAGCGAGTGTCAGTGTCCGGTCTCGCTGAGAGGCAGTATCGCCGCTATCCATGCTGACTGGGTGCAGCAGTTAAAAGGAGCCTGATGCCATGACCGCGACCAATAGCAGCAATCGATGCCTGATGTGGTTTCGGGCAGATTTGAGAACGGTCGATAACACGGCCCTGATTCAGGCATGCCAGAAGTACCATACTGTGCTGGCGGTGTTCATTGCCACGCCTGAGCAGTGGGTGAGTCACGATGCGGCTCCCATCCAGATCGATTTTATTCGCCGTCGGTTAGCTGTGCTCCAGTCTCAGCTGGCTGAACTTAATATTCCACTGCGCATAGAGGCAGTTGCTGACTTTAACGCTGTCCCTGACTGCCTGACAACATTGGCTCACGACTGGCAGGCAGAGCATGTGTTCTGTAACAAGCAGTATGAATGGAATGAGCGCCAACGTGACATGGCTGCGGGTCATGCGCTGGCAGAGGCGGGGATCAAATTCAGCGCTCTGGAAGATACCTGTGTGCTGCCTGCCGGCAGTGTTCTGACTCGTCAGGGCGAGTCTTTCAGAGTATATACGCCTTTTCGCCGCGAATGGTTACGTCTGTTCCAGCAAAGCCCGGCGCTGGCGCAACCTGTGCCGCAACCTGTATCACCCGATGACTGTGCCGACCATTTTGGCTCTGTGATTGAGACCAACTTCGGACCGTCATGGATGAACTATCCGATGGCAGACAGCAGTCGCTGGCCAGTGGAAGAAAACTCTATCCGCGATGCGCTGATGCGCTTTTGTATCGAGCATATTGCGGACTACGGCGAGCAGCGGGATTTTCCTGCCGTAGAGGGCACCAGCAAATTATCACCGTATCTGGCTATTGGTGCCTTGTCGGCCCGGCAATGCGTCTCTGCGATTTTACATGAGTACCCGCACGCAATTGAGAAGCAGGACGCAGGGCCTTTTGTCTGGCTCAATGAAATTATCTGGCGTGAGTTTTACCGTCATCTCATTGAGGCTTACCCGAAAGTCAGCCGAGCCCAGCCATTTGTCGGCTGGACAAGACAAGTGACCTGGCATTCCGACAAAGCAGCACTGGCACGTTGGCAACAGGGAGAAACCGGTTTTCCCATCGTCGATGCCGCCATGCGCCAGCTGAAAGCCACCGGCTGGATGCACAACCGACTGCGGATGATTACCGCCAGCTTCTTAACCAAAGATTTGCTGATCCACTGGCAGGCGGGCGAGCAGTGGTTCATGTCTCATCTGATCGACGGGGATTTGGCATCGAATAACGGTGGCTGGCAATGGGCGGCATCTACTGGCACCGATGCTCAGCCCTATTTTCGGGTATTCAATCCGACTACGCAGGGAAAAAAGTTTGATCCAAATGGTGAGTTCATACGTATATGGGTAAAAGAGCTCGAAAACGTGCCTGACAAGTATATTCACACCCCCCATGAATGGTCAGGCGCAGCCAGCCTTGAGTATCCCACGCCTATGGTGGATCACAAGTTGGCGAGATTACATGCCATTGAGGCATTTAAACAGGCAAAAGCCACATCATGAAAGATCAAGGTCGCGAACTTGTATGAGTAAATGGCGCGTTCACCCTGGCACTGTGATGCTCTTCTTTGAAAATCTGTCAAGTGACGTTGTCACATGTTATGTGAGGTTCTGATTCAAGTGGTTGAAGCGCGAGCCAGTGCGACTATACGTTTGAGCAGCCAGCGCAGCAAGGTCGGTATGTGGTCAATTTCCTCACTGTCTGTAAACTCCACCATGGCCAGAGCGACATCTGGTTTCGCATGATGTTTGAGCGCTTTTTGTATGATCTTTTTGGGTGGCGCAGGGTGGTCATCCGACACTCGTGCCAGCTTACGAAACAGGGGTTCATAGCCGTGGTGAAACAGGAAATGTTCGATATCGAGATCGGGTAAGACAGTTAACCTGTGTTTGTCTGATTCGCTGCCAAGCATGTGCCGCACCGTTTCTGCGTACTTCTTACCTGCGGCATCACCATCTGTCACGACATGCCATTCTATTCCCATCAATTTCGCAATTTTGATGATAGGCCTCAGGCCACTTTGTGCAAATTCAATCACCTGCACGCCTTCTGAAGCAAAGTTGTAGCCGCACCGGTAACCAAATTCATTTAACAGCCAGACTTCTGTTTCCCCTTCCACGAGCAACCAGGCCCGGGCATACAGTGCGCCGGGGCGATGTAACCGCACATGAAAGCCGACTCTGCGCAGTTCATCCCGGCTCAGGCTGTGGCTGTCAAGGCTGTAGACTCGGGTTTTATCGGGTTCTCTGTTGAGTTTCTTTATACTGTTCAACGGGACAACAGAGGCCAGTTCCGGGCTGTTGGTGGTAAGAATTTTCTGCATCGGCATATTAACGACAAAAGCCCAGGCCTGATGAAGAATGATGGGGTGAAGTCTGCCTTCCGGGTCTTCAAGGATCATGATGGGGCGTGATATACGCTTCAGTTCTACCGGCCCTCGTGCGCGGATGTAGGCATTGATGAGCCCCATCAGTACCAGTTTGTTTTGCTTGGTCATTTCCGGGCGGGCCAGCATTTCCAGAGGGTTAGGGGAATAGTGACTGCGTTCAGGGAAATGCCGGTGGCCCCTGTGGGGCGTTTTATGGTGCGGTGTAAACGCAAAATAATGATCAACCAGCGTCCGCAATGCCCGGATACTACTTTTGATTTCATCGCTGCTGACATGGCCGGGACGGGTCAGCAGGCGGCGGCAAGTGTTATCCAGCCGGCGCTCTATTCGGGTGTTGAGGGCATTGCGTTGTTCCTGATCGAGCTCTTCCTGCTGCTCTGCGTCAAGCCGCAGTTGCCTCGCATCGCGGATCCGCACTATGGGATGTAAAACCATCAGTTGCCTAGCCAGCTTGTTGCTATCCGGGCAGTCAATGATATTGCCACCGGCATCAAGAAAATGGCGTTCTGTGATCACTTTGTCGTCTTCACGTTCGCTGCTTATCTGATAGTAAAACTGCTTACCATCTTTGCCGTTCCTGACCCACACGGGCTTGAAGGAGCGGTAGCGTCGCGCTTTGTGCTCGCCCGGATAATCTTCAACCCAGTTCAGGACGATTTGCAGCTGAGAGACCTGAGTATGGCCCAGTGAGTAGTCAACATGAAAGTCAGAAAAATGAAAGTTATGGAATTTGGCGTCCGGTGAGAGTGCGATACTGAGTGCATCCAGTAGGGAAGATTTACCCCAGGTGTTTTCACCTATGAGTACCGTCAGTTCATTCAGTGTCAGAGACAAGCGCTTGATACCTCTGAAACCGGCAATTTCGATTCTGCTTAAATGCATTCTTCACCTGCCCACAGTGTTTGCTTACTGTAAGCCTATAGCATTAACAGACAGTGTGTTCATGTATATGCTCACAAAATTGGCAGAAGCTGTTGATTTTCATCGTGATTGAAATTGAGCCCGGACGGCTGCTTGTGATGAAGGGATGGGGTTGTTATAGTCCAGACCAGACAACAATCCGGGCAATGGCTCAGGATTATCAAACACCTATTGGGTAAAACGAACCCAAATTTTCAGGAGTTGGCTGATGGCAAAAATTATTCATACCATGGTGCGAGTGCATGATCTGGAGAAGTCCCTCGTCTTTTATAAACAGGCGCTGGAATTAGATGTTGCTCACCGCTTGGATTTTGATGACTTCAGCCTGGTCTATCTGCGCAATGATGAGAATGATATGGAGCTGGAGCTGACCTGGAATAAAGGTGCTGAGCCCTATACTCACGGCAGCGGCTACGGTCACATTGCCGTGGCTGTGGATGACTTGGATGCTGAACACGAGAAGCTGCACTCTCTGGGGTATGCGCCACTGGATATTAAAGAGTTTTCTCGCGATGGTCAGTTACTGGCACGCTTCTTTTTTGTTTTAGACCCGGATGGCTATAAAATTGAAGTCCTGCAGCGGCATGGACACTATCAGTAATACGTTTTACGTATGAGCCTGTGAATGTATCAGAAGGCAGCATTAACGCTGCCTTTTCTGACTTTCAGTTGCCTGTTTATGGTGATATTTTTGTGACAGATGAGATATTCATCCCTGGATACAGGCCTTTCCTGTATGATGATATGCACAATGTGATAAAAATCATATCTGATTGAAATATTTCACGGAGAACAGAAAGCCTTTATGACCCGACACACTCAAGCCCGAATCACCATCGCCCATATCAACGATACGCACTCTCACTTTGAACCCTCTGCAATCAAACTGACTTTGCCCGAACATGTGTTAATTCAAACACCAGGCCAGTCTGTTACCGGGAATGAGCATGAGACGACTGTGTATGCCAGTTGTGGCGGGTTTGCACGGGTATTGACGGCGGTGAAAGAGGCAAGAAAGCAAGCGTATTTAAATGGCTGTGAGTTTATGTTTGTGCATGCCGGCGACTGCTTTCAGGGCACATTGTATTTTTCTCTGTTTAAAGGTGAGTCTAATGCCAGACTGCTTAATGCGATTGGCGTAGAAGCTATGGCGCTGGGCAATCATGAACTGGATATGGGTAACACGCTGGTTGCCGATTTTCTGGATCAGGTCGATTTTCCAATGCTGGCCGGTAACTGGGATCTGAGTCAGGAAGATCAATCCAAGCGTAACCCGCTGAGACCCAAGTCAAACCTGCTGGCCTATAACAATGAGACGGGTTGCGCACGTTATATGCTGAAAGACGTGCAGGGAGAACCTGTCGCGCTCTTTGGCCTGACCATTGAAAATATGGATAAAATTGCCAACCCGGACCCGGATACCTCTTTCCGGTCGGTAGTTTCCGTTGCTGAAAAGACCATTGCTGAGTTACACCGTCACGGCGTGAACAAAATCGTGCTTCTCAGTCATCTTGGCTATGAACGTGATCTTGAACTGGCTGAAAAAGTGGAAGGGATCGCCGTTATCATTGGCGGCCATACCCATACCATGCAAGGGGATTTCACCAATGTCGGATACGGCAAAAAAGACCAGTATGCCGTCAATATTAACGGTACTTGTGTGGTGCAGGCCGGTTGTAATGCACTGGCGCTGGGACAGGTTTCGATCGATTTCGCGGCTGATGGTAGTGTTGAACAGGTGTCAGGCGGTAATCAGTTGCTGCTTGGCCGTCAATTTACTCTGGATGCCACTCGCAATGAGCATTTAGACCCGGATTGCCATGAAGTGGTAAAACACTATCTTCAGCAGCAACCCAATATCACTATGTGCGCTAAGGATCCGGTTGTAGAGAATATTCTGAATCTGGATTATCGTCCTGCGGTTCGAGAGCGACAGACCAATAAAGTGGCGGAGGTTACTGAATCACTCCGTCATGTCAGAGTGCCTGATAGCCATGGTGCGAGTGCTATTGCCCCTCTGGTGGTTGAAAGTTTTGTTCATCATGGCAGACAGATGGGCTTTGAGGTTGATTTTGGCATTCACAATGCTGGTGGTGTCAGAACCTCGCTGAACCCAGGGCCTATCAGTTCTGCAGATATTGCCGGGCGCTTATTACCTTTCGCCATTGGGCTGATGGTCTATAAAGTCAGAGGCGCCAAAGTGCGTGAAGCGCTGGAAGGTGCGATAGATAATGCTGTTGATAACGGAGTTGAAGGCACGGGTACCGGCAGTTTCCCTTATACGGCCCATCTGCGTTTTACTTATCGCTGTTGCCTGCCGAAAGGTCAGCGGATAGAAAAACTGGCTTATTTCAAAGAAGGGGACTGGTTGCCTCTGGAAGACGACGCTGTTTATACCTCAGTGTCGTCCGGTTATACGGCGACAGGCAAAGAAGGCTATCAGGCGCTGCTGGACTGTGAAATGGCGCCTTTATCACTCGATTGTACAATGGCTGAAGCGTTTGAAAATTATGCGCGTTATCAGCAACAGCTTTCTGCACCGAAAGATGATCTGATCACTTACATTCCCTGTGAGTGCGAGCATGTTGATCACGAACATGGTGCGGCGTAAAGCTCAGCATCAGTTGTTGGCAACTCACCGTCAGGCCTGGCAATACGTCAGGCTTTTTTATCTGTATTTTCCATTTAATGATGCTAGCCCTTCGGTCGACTGATTACTGATAAGGTGATTAAGCAAGAGTCGGGTATGAATCGGGATTGGCTGGATGCAATTTTAATCAGTGTTTGGATTGTGGCCTGGAGTGCACTGACATACTGGGTACCAGTGTCAGGCATCTGATTAACTGAAATAAGGAAGAGGTATTCAGCAGAATACCTCTTTACGCGTCAGAAGCGTTTAAGCGAATGCGGCTTCGGAAGCCGTGTTGCCTTCACCTGTCTGCGATGACAGGTGCGCTAATCGGTAGGCAGCAAGATCTTCAATGGTTAAAACCGGCATATCATGACGCTTGCCGAATGATATTACTTCAGGCAAACGGGCCATGGTGCCATCGGGGTTGGTCAGTTCACAAAGCACGCCGAACGGCTTTTTGCCAGCTAAGCGCATGAGATCTATGGTTGCCTCTGTATGACCACGACGACCCAGCACACCTTCAGAATTTGCTTTGAGCGGAAAAACATGGCCAGGCCTGTGCAAATCTCCGGGCTGTGCGTCATCGGCAATTGCTGCTTTGATGGTGGTGACACGATCAGCGGCAGAAACGCCTGTAGTAACTCCCTTTGCAGCCTCGATGGTTACCGTAAAACCGGTTTGATTTACGCTGGTATTATTGTCGACCATCATGGGTAACGCGAGTTGCTCTACCCGATCTTGGGGTAAGCACAAGCAGACAATGCCTGAGCACTCGCGAATCATCAGTGCCATTTGCTCAGTCGTGAGCGAATCGGCGGCATAAATGATATCACCTTCGTTTTCACGATCTTCGTCGTCAACCACCAAAACACCACGACCTTCACGAATAGCGCGGATGCCGGTTTCAACGCGCTCGAAAGCGGTACCAAAAGGGGAAAGCAGAGACTGATTCATGGTATGTACTCCATTATTAACATTAACGTTACCAGAATCAGGGCGCAAAAAAACAGCGTTTCAGCCAGGCTGAAATAGCTTTACAGGTAGGTGTTAGCAGGCAAGCCACAGGCTCGCTGAACATAATGTAAAAGCAAGAAACAAATCCGCTGATTCTCTTCCATCCGGACTATAACCGTCGGCTCTGGACTCGCTGCATTCAGTAGAGAATACAGTTTCACCAGATCTGCTGACCTTCATCCACACTGAGTGTGATTACGATGAAGCGCTCGCGGGCTTCTGTCGAAAAAGGCATGACTTTATCAGCCTGTTTCTGTCAGTTACCGCCGGTGGGGAATTTCACCCCGCCCTGAGAATTCCAGTCGATAATAATGAAATCACTGCGCGAAGAGCAAGACTGTCATCACGTTAAAGGATATTTATCTGTTCAATCAGCACAACTGCTTGTTTTCTGCTCACGGAATCAGTTCACAGAGGGCGTTTGCGTTGGGTTCTTGCTGTTGAGTAAGTTGCTCATCCATTTTACCACTAACGGCATGGCATAGATTGGAAGCTGAAGTGCACCAACAAGAATGAGATAGTCTGGGCCTAATGCGGTTCCGGCGACGGTATAAGTCAGCAAGACATTCCGATTGGCGGAAGTGATGCCTGCAAGAAGACCATTCTGAACATTTTTCCGCATAAACAGCAGAAAGCCAGTAATAAAGAAGAGCAGGCATATTGCGATACCGTAACCAAAGTAAAGTAATCCTTGCTGCCATGACTGATCGACAAATGTACGAAAGTCAGCCATCAGCCCCAGCGGAAATGCCGGAACCAGCAAAATAGTTACTTGTGCAATTTTACTGTGCGTCCGCTGAAGAATGTGGGAAGGAACGTAGCGGTGACACAGGTCTGATAGCAGCATAGGACCAAAAATGAAAATAACCAGTCGCTGGAAATATGTCATCAGATCAAGACCGAAGCTGTCATGCTGGAAAAGGTAGAGATTGATACAAAGCACAACGGGCATCAGCAGCGTGGTGGCAATAGTCATCGCCATCGCGGTCATCACATCCAGCCCAACTGAGCGTGCTATGGCTGGTGTGGCAAATAATGATCCGGTTGCCGCAACCGCTGAAATAGCCAGGATCAGTGACGCGGAAGCCCCCAACACAGAGGCAATGAAGGTTGAGAGTATTGACAGCAATGCGGCATGATAAAAGGCGTATACCCAGATTTTAGGCTGAAATAAAAGGCTGATTAAGGCGTTTTGTTTCATCCCAATCAAAGTAAACAACATTAAAAAGAAAAGAATGTAAGGCAAATAAGGGAAAACTGCAGTAGATATCGCTGGAAAGGAAAATCCAATGACAGCTGCAAGTAATAAAAGTATTGAAGAGTGTCTCGTAAGCAGGGATAACATCTTTAATCCTGTGTGATTGTTAATTGGTTGTGAACTTTGGTTGAGCCTAATCTGATAACACGCTATTTAGGCATTAATTGATACCATTTCGTGACAGATTATTCATCTCTTCAGCGTATATATTTTTTGCTGTCACTCAAATTGAAACCTTTACGTAACAGATTAGATTTTTTTATGGGTCATTGGAAAAAAATGTCATTTTTAGTTCAAAAATCAACCGGTTAGTATTTGTCCTGTAGAACAACATTAAACCCACCAAAAATGAGGCAATCATGGCACAGGCAATGCACTTCGACACCATCACAAATCAGGACGTCATGGAGAAGAAAGCCTATTCGCTGAACATCAAAGGATTGATTGCACACGCACTGGATATTTTGTTACCCCGTCAGCAGGTATCCGTTAAGACTTATCAGGTTTCTCATCTGCCAGTTCACTTGCAGAAAGACATTGGTCTGATTCGGTAAGCATATCACTTGCAAGACAACATAAGCGCCGGCCCTGAAGCCGGCGTTTTTTTGTTAATTTTTCTTATGTGAATATAGTGTAAGACAATGGTGGATAAAACGGAGTTAGAACATTTTCATCATAATTATCAGTTTTTAATCTGTTTGGGTTTATTTTACATAAGCATATGGCATGATAGTGTCATTAAATATATCGGAAAGGAGTGCTTTCGTGGGTTTCTGGTCAAAGCTCTTTGGAAGAGAAACGGCAGATTCGAAAACGCTTGAAGTGACACCTGAGGAATATAAAGGGTATTTCATTTACCCTGAACCTATTTCCGAAGGCGGGCAGTTTCGGATTGCTGGCAGGATTTGCAAAGAATGTGAAGGTGAGTTGAAAACACACACTTTCATACGGTCAGATTTGCTGGCAAGCAAAGCGGATGCGACAACATTTATGGTGAATAAAGCCAAGATGTTCATCGATCAGACCGGCGAAGCCATGTTCCGGTAAATTCAGTGCATTGTCTGAGGGAGTAAAGACGCTGCGCTGAAATGAATGCTTAGAGGCCGGTGCTTTTTCTCAGGGAACCGGACCCCGGTTATTGCACATTCTATTTTTTGCATAGCTGGTGGGAAACCCTGAATGTTGTTGGGAGAAAACGGCAAATCGTGGGTGTGTAGTTCATTCTCTTTCAGTTTTTTGGCTGATCAGTGAAACGGACTACAGAGCCTGAGTTTGCCCTACATTGTTGGTGTTATTAACTTCAAGTAAGTCAAAAACATCCGTTGTTTAATCTCAAGTAAAGAGTGTTGTATTGGTTCCATTCTCAGCCGTTGCGATACTGGGAACTGGATACTAAATGTGTACATTTTGCTACTGTTCAGGGAATAACGATGCAGATAGGTGTGCCTAAAGAAATACTCGCGAATGAAACGCGAGTGGCTGCGACGCCGAAAACGGTCGAGCAGTTATTAAAAATGGGGTTCAGTGTTGCTGTTGAACATGACGCTGGTATTCACGCAAGTTTTGGTGACGCTGCTTTTGAAGCTGCAGGCGCTAGTGTCGTGTCTACGGAAGAAGTGTGGCAGTCAGACCTGATTTTTAAAGTGAATGCCCCCAGTGATGATGAGATTGCTCTCCTGAAAGAGGGGGCAAGCTTGGTCAGCTTTATCTGGCCGGCGCAGAATCCAGAATTGCTGAAGAAACTGTCCAGTAAAAATATCAACGTAATGGCTATGGATTCGGTGCCGCGTATCTCACGAGCACAAGCCCTGGATGCATTGAGTTCTATGGCAAACATTGCCGGTTATCGTGCTGTCGTTGAAGCTGCCCACGAATTTGGACGTTTCTTTACCGGGCAGATTACTGCTGCTGGTAAAGTACCGCCAGCAAAAGTGCTGGTTGCAGGTGCGGGGGTTGCCGGATTGGCCGCTATCGGTGCTGCGGGCAGCCTGGGTGCCATTGTTCGCGCCTTCGATGTGCGTCCTGAAGTCAAAGAGCAAGTGCAGTCTATGGGTGCTGAGTTCCTTGAAGTCGATTTCAAGGAAGATACCAGCACAGGTGATGGCTACGCGAAAGAAATGTCAGACGAATTTAACAAGGCTGCTGAGCGTTTGTACGCAGAGCAGGCGAAAGACGTTGACATCATTATTACTACTGCGCTGATTCCCGGCCGTCCGGCTCCTCGCCTGATTACCCAGGAAATGGTTGATTCCATGAAGCCCGGCAGCGTTATTGTCGACCTTGCTGCTGCCAATGGCGGAAACTGTGCCTATACCGAAGCCGATAAAGTTATCACTACACCTAACGGTGTAAAAATTATCGGTTACACCGATATGGTCAGCCGTCTGCCGAATCAGTCGTCCCAGCTTTATGCCACCAACCTGGTCAATCTGATGAAGCTGCTGTGTAAAGAAAAAGACGGCAACATAGATATCAACTTTGATGATGAAGTACTGCGCGGTTTAACTGTGGTTAAAGAAGGTGAACTCACCTGGCCGGCACCACCCATTAAAGTATCCGCTGCTCCGCAGCAAGAAAAAGCAGTTGCCGCACCTGTTACTAAAGCAGTCAAAGAGCCAATGCCGCCAGCGAGAAAGTATGGTTTGATGGCAGCAGGGGCGTTATTGTTTGGCTGGGTCGCGAATTATGCTCCTGCTGAATTCCTTTCTCACTTCACGGTTTTTGTTCTGGCCTGTGTGGTGGGCTACTACGTCGTATGGAACGTTACGCATGCATTGCACACACCTCTGATGTCAGTGACCAATGCTATATCCGGTATCATTATTGTCGGTGCCTTATTGCAGATTGGTCAGGGGGTTGGCGTTGTGTCCTTCTTTGCCTTTATTGCTGTTTTGATCGCAAGTATCAATATTTTTGGTGGCTTTACCGTCACTAAGCGGATGCTTGAAATGTTCCGTAAAGATAAGTAAGGGAGTTGTTATCAATGTCTGCAGGAATTGTTCAAGCGGCCTACATTATTGCTGCTGTCCTTTTTATAATGTCGCTGGCGGGACTCTCTAAACAGGAATCCGCAAAGTCAGGTAACTACTTTGGTATGGCAGGAATGGCCATAGCATTGATTGCGACTATTTTTGGCCCGGAATCAGCTGGAACCGGCTGGATTATTCTGGCCATGATTGTGGGTGGTGCAATTGGTATTTACTATGCCAAGAAAGTTGAAATGACTCAGATGCCAGAGCTGGTTGCTATTCTTCACAGTTTTGTGGGTATGGCAGCCGTGCTGGTCGGTTTCAATACTTTCCTTGACCATGGTGAAGCACTGACTGGGGCGATGTTAACCATTCATTTGGTTGAAATTTTTATCGGTGTCTTCATCGGTGCTGTGACCTTTACAGGCTCAGTGGTGGCTTTTGGTAAACTTCGCGGTTCAATGTCATCCAAGCCTTTGATGTTGCCTCACCGCCATAAACTGAACTTGCTGGCTGTTCTGGTTTCTCTTGTTTTACTCACAGTGTTTGTGGACCCGGATCCTTCGATATTCCCACTCATTGTTGTGACAATTATCGCTTTAGCATTCGGTTATCATTTGGTTGCATCGATCGGTGGTGCGGATATGCCGGTTGTCGTGTCAATGCTGAACTCATATTCAGGATGGGCCGCCGCAGCGGCTGGCTTTATGCTGGCCAATGATCTGCTGATTGTGACTGGTGCTTTGGTTGGCTCTTCAGGTGCGATACTGTCTTACATTATGTGTAAGGCAATGAATCGTTCATTTGTCAGTGTCATTGCAGGTGGTTTTGGTACAGATGGCTCTGTTTCTACCGGTGATGAAGAAGTGGGCGAGTACCACGAATCCTCTGCGGAAGAAGTGGCAGAGATGCTGAAAGATGCTCACTCAGTGATCATCACGCCAGGATACGGAATGGCGGTTGCACAAGCGCAATATCCGGTACATGAAATCACAGAGAAACTACGGGCAAAAGGCGTGGATGTCAGATTTGGTATCCACCCGGTTGCCGGTCGTTTGCCTGGTCACATGAATGTACTGCTGGCTGAAGCAAGAGTGCCCTACGATATTGTCCTGGAAATGGACGAGATTAATGAGGACTTCCCAGAGACAGACGTTGTACTGGTGATCGGTGCAAACGATACGGTTAACCCGGCGGCGATGGAAGATCCAGGTAGCCCGATTGCCGGTATGCCAGTTCTGGAAGTGTGGAACGCAAAACACGTTATCGTATTTAAGCGTTCAATGAATACCGGTTATGCAGGTGTTCAAAACCCACTGTTCTTCAAAGAAAACACCCAGATGCTGTTTGGCGATGCCAAAGAGAGCGTTGAGAACATTGCCCGTTTTCTGTAAGTCACACAGTAATTCACTCATTCAACGCCGCTTATTGAGCGGCGTTTTTCTTTTTCTTTCTTTTTTTGATGCCTGATGCGAAAGCTTCAACAGAAAACCGAATCACTAGGCTGTAATCTGGGGTCTGATTGACCTGTTTGGATGGCGAGAATGCCTAATCCCTTTATAGTTATCTGATCTAATGACAATTTTCTGACAATACTGAACCGGTGAATGTTAAACTTCCGCGCTATGAAAAAGTATGTGCTAATTATTTCTATTCTGTTTACAGGCTCCCTTAAAGCGGAGACGGAAAGCTTACCTGATCGTATGTCAGCGGCTCGTGCTGAATTGCTTTCCAGTAAACCTCTGGCTACATACGATTTTCGTCAGTTACAAAGTCGTTACCCAACACCGTTACTGCTGCCATCCAGTTTGTTGCCGCAATCAGCCAAGTACCCGCTATCGGCGCTGCGGCACCTTTATCAAAATGCGGAAACCTGTAAGGGCCCCTGGCCAGTTAGCCCTTTGGTAACACATCCTGTCGTTTTTACTCGCGCGATGTGTAACAGCGTTGTGTTACCAAGAGGCTGGTTTGTACGTTCAGGCTATATTCATCCAGGCGGTGGGAGCTATGCTGCGCGTTATCTGGAAAAGTTTCCAAATCGCAAAAATGAACTGGAGAGCTACTTACACATTCAGGAACGTGATTTAGCGGCGACAGGCACTGTGCTGGGACGGTTACAGCGAATGAGCAGTGAAGAAATCCGAGTGTTCATTGCCGGTGCGGAAGCCTTTATCTCCAATGGTGAGCTTTGGGTCCGGAATGGGAATGAATACCATGTCTATGATCAGCCGACCTGGGCACAGGCACTGGCAAAGCATGATCTGCACTTCACGCGTTTGGTTGCCACTGACTTCTGCTTAGTCAAAAGTGGCAACATTTGCTGGCAGGAAGAAGATAAGTCGTACCTGACGACCTATTTGCTTGCAGGATTGCTGGTTGTCAATATTGGCTTACTCATGGGCTGGGTGATGTATCGCTGGCGAATTCGCCGGCGCGCCATGCAGGAAAGAATGCTGGTTCTGCAAATCTTGACTCACGAGCTACGTACACCAATCGCAAGTCTGAGCATGACGGTGGAAGGTTTTCGTCGTCACTTTGATGCTTTGCCTGAAACCCTATATGATGAGTTCAGACGATTGACCGAAGATTCACGCCGATTAAGGCAGTTGGCTGAGGCCAGTAAGGATTACCTGCAGGCGAATCATCAAGAATTGAGTGTTCAGAATCTGGAGTCCTTTAATGAATGGATTGAATTTATTGCAGAACCTTATGATGTGACCTTGTCACTTGCGGAGGACCGTGGCGTCAAGGTCAATATGTACTGGCTTGGAACCTGTATTGATAACTTGCTGTCCAATGCTCACAAATATGGCCAAGCCCCGATTGAATTAACATCATCGTTCAAAGATGGAAAATTGATTGTCAAAGTAAAAGACCAGGGAAGTTTAGGTAGTAAGGATTGGGCCCGACTGAGAAAACCCTTTGTGAGTGAAAAGGGCTTAGGGTTGGGACTGACAATCGTTGAATCGATGATCCGTCGAATGGGTGGGCGGATGAAATTAATAGGTCCGCCAACCACTTTTATTTTGGAGATACCGTGTGAATCAAACTCTGCTACTGGTTGAAGATGACCGCAACCTTGCTGATGGTTTGCTCGAATGTTTGAAAGAAGCAGGCTATGAGTGCCTGTATGCTGACTGTGCAACCAATGTTGAAAATCTGTGGGCGCAAGCCGATCTGGTTGTTCTTGACCGCCAGCTACCGGAAGGAGACTCGCTGACTTACCTTGAAGGTTGGTTAAAGCTGAAATCGGTTCCCGTGATTCTGCTTACAGCAATGGTGTCTGTGAATGATAAGGTGATTGGGCTTGACTCAGGCGCCAAAGATTACCTGACTAAACCTTTTGCTGAAGAGGAACTGCTGGCACGTATTCGTGTTCACTTGAGAAATGGTGAGTCTGAATCGCAAAATGCGAACCTCATTGCTATTGGTGAAACGCTGATTAATCTGGAAAGCCGTGAAGTGAAGCAAAAAGGGGACTCTGTCACCCTTACTCGTACTGAATTCGAACTGCTTGTTTTCCTTGCAAAACATTCAGGCCGGGTTTTCACCCGCGACGAGCTGCTTGATCAGGTGTGGGGCTATAACCATTATCCGACAACTCGTACTGTTGACACACATATCCTGCAGCTGCGTCAAAAGCTGCCTGGCATTGAGATCGAAACGTTGCGTGGTGTTGGCTACCGGATGAAAGCGCCACAAGAATGAAATCGCTGTGGGTGACACCTGTCTTTGGGATCATGACATGTCTGTTCATGATCCCTCAGGCATCGGCTAAATGGTTTGTGGGTAAGGATCTCTACACTGTCGCGCACCAGCGTTTGCTGGAAGGGAACACAGCTGCCAGTTTCGAGACTATGGTTCAGGCCTGGCAGCAGCTTCCTTCTGAGGAGCAGCAGGCTAATCTGAATGATTTACTTGAGCTTGCCATTACAGAAGATTGCGGTTTCAGTTTGAAACAGCGAAGTCTGCCTGAGTGGTTGTCTAAAGTGGCTGTTCGACGTGAAGTGATCCAGAACCTGAACCAGGTATTACTGAGGTTGTCTGTTACGGGAATTACTCAGGCTAAGCAGCTTGAGGTCACATTTTCCCGCTGGCCAGACACTCAATTCAGCATGCCTGCGGCCTTAATTTCTGAGAATGGTCAGTTTGTCACGGAATCTCGCCGTCTAGATGAGCCCTTAGCTGCAGGCCTTTATCAGTTGAAAATTACGGCAGGCAAGGAGCGTAGCTGGAATTCCTGGGTAATACTGACCAAGCCGGATCCTAAACAGAAAATTGGCTGGAAAGACAGTAAAAACTGGCGTATTGAGCGTGAAGTCTTACCCAATTCAACGTGTCCATCGCCTGTATTGTCGATGAATTTGTTTGACTTGAACGACACAAACTGGAGCCCGATCTGGACTCAGGATGTTGATGGAAAACTACCGACAAGTTTGCCGGCGATTGATGTACCTGATGGCCGCTACTGGCTGAGTGTCGGACTGGTTGAAAGCCGCTGGCAGGGAGACATCTCTATTTTGGATATTCAACGAATAACCCGGCCTGTTGATTATCCTGATTTTTAATAGCGAAAGCAAAGTAAGAACCCGCTGGGTGATTCTGAAACGGTAGCGCAGGTTTGACCACCTGCAACCAAGACCACAGTGTCTTGGTTTATTGTTTTACATCAACCTGTCTCTTCCATAATTGTCTATTATGTCTTTTTTACTGTAAATAGTGAAAAGCACATGCAAATTGTTGATAAAGCTTCCGCGCTGAGGATCCCCCCGTTTTTACGTTTGGCGTTTCGGCCCTTTTTTCTGGCTGCTGGTCTGTTCTCCGTGATCACAATGTTGATCTGGGCGGGCTTTTGGTCCGGCTTCATGCTGTTCCCTATGTACGGAAATCCAGTGTGGTGGCACAGCCACGAAATGCTGTTTGGATTTACCGGTGCTGTGATTGTTGGATTTCTGCTGACTGCAGTACAAAACTGGACGGGTGTTCCTGGTATCAGCGGCTGGAAGCTGGGGCTGGTGTTTGCAATATGGTTGATTGCGAGAGTTGCGCTGCTTGTTATGGCTCCCCATGCAGTCTGGATGATACTTGATCTGCTTTGGCTGGCTATGGCACTCCTTTTTCTGGCGATACCTATAATCAGAAATCGCCAGTGGCGAAATGTCCTTTTTCTGCCAGTGTTGTTTCTGTTGTTGTTTCTGAATACTCGTATGCATGGAATCGTACTGGGTTGGAGCCATGTTCCGCTGAGCACTGTGGCATTGCAAACTACCTTGTTAATTGCTGTGCTGATGACTGTTATGGGGGGCCGTGTTATCCCATTTTTTACGGCGCGTGGCACACAAACTGAACCCATCACACGTATACCCTGGCGTGAATACTTAGCCTTGTGGTCCATGTGGGCTGTTTTCCTGTCATTATTACTGCTCCCGCCAGAGCACCCCTCAATGTGGTTTGGTGTCTTGTGTATGTTTGCAGCATTGGCACAAATTCCGCGTCTGGCGCGTTGGCGAACAGGCAGCACGTTTAGAATTCCATTATTGTGGATGCTTCATTTAGCCTATTACTTTACTGTTGTGGGTGTGTTTTTGTTAGGTGTCAGTCAGGTGTTTCCTCAGCAATTAGCCTACAGTATCTCACTGCATGTCATAACAGTCGGTGGTATAGGGGGCATGATACTGGCGATGGTTGTCAGGGTCTCATTAGGTCATACCGGAAGGGCACTGCAGACAGGGAAGCTGATTTTTGCTGCTTTTGTCACTTTGCTGATGGCTGTGTTAGTCAGAACGTTACTGATAGTGATGTTTCCGGGGCTGACGCAACACGCCTACATACTATCCGCATTACTGTGGGCGGTGGCCTTTGGGCTATTTTGTATTGTGTTCTGGCCGATACTCACTCAGGCTCGTGCTGACGGGCATCCGGGCTAGGGCTTTTGAATTATCAATGACAGGCTGATGAAGAGTCGTTAGAATGGCTTCCCTTTCAAGAAGTGTACAGGATTCGTTATGTTTGGTGATTCGTCAATTTCTTTAACTCACGAAGAACAGCAAGAAGCGGCAGAGCGAATTCATGAGCTGATGGCGCAAGGTATCAGCAGTGGAGAGGCGATTCAAATTGTTGCTGAACAGATTCGCCAGAGTAAAAGTGCGGATAAGAGTCAGTAACCATTACAGTCAGACTCACAAAAAGGGCTTTGCAATAACGCAAAGCCCTTTTGCTTTTCAGCGACGGTTCGCTTAATCCTGGTCGTAGATAGTCGGGATTGGTTGTCGTTTATGCTGAGTGGCGTTATAAATGCTGATCAGCTTCTCCTTCACTGAATTACTGACTGTTTTTCCTTCAAGAAAATCATCGATTTCATCGTAAGTCAGCTGTAGCGCCTCTTCGTCCGTCTTTTGGGGTGTCAGGCATTCAAGATCGGCAGTTGGCACTTTGTGAACAAGTGCTTGCGGCGCACCAAGGAAATCTGCAATTTGACGTACCTGCCGTTTGCTCAGACCAAACAGTGGTGCTAAATCGCAAGCGCCGTCGCCCCATTTGGTATAAAAGCCAGTAATATTCTCAGCCGAGTGGTCGGTCCCCAGGACAAGTCCGCCAACCAGGCCGGCGATCTCATACTGTGCCACCATACGGGTCCGCGCTTTAACATTCCCTTTAACAAAATCGACTTTGGCATCATCTTGTGGAATCACGCCGGTACCGCTCAGCGCATCCAGTGTGGCGGCATGCGTTCCATCGACGCCAGGCTTAATATTGACCGACACTGAATGAGTAGGGCGGATGAATTGTAAGGCCTGCTGGGCTTCATCTTCATCCTGTTGCTGCCCATAAGGTAAACGAACAGCGATGAACTGATAGTTTTGAGATGCGGACTCAGCATTAAGACCATCTACCGCCAGTTGAGCCAACCGGCCGCAGGTAGTGGAATCAACCCCACCACTGATGCCCAGCACTAAAGACCGGCAATGCGCTTGTTTAAGCTTGTGTTGAATGAAAGCAACGCGACGCTGAACTTCAAACTCAGCGTCTATCACTGGGAGTACCTGCATTTCTGCACGGATAAGCTGTTCCATGACATGAATCCTCTGTGCTTAGACCAATTTCTGGACATTCGATGCCGAATACTGGTGAAAGCGGTAAAATGTATTAAACCTTTTACGAAATCATGCGATAACTCTTAAGTAGGATCAATGCTGATTGAGAAAGAAATTGGTATTTTTATTTTGTTCAGAGGGGAATGAGGCAACAGAAGTATGACAAAAAAGATCGCAGTATTTGGCAGCGCATTTAATCCCCCCAGTTTAGGGCATAAATCTGTGCTGGAACGGCTATCCCATTTTGATCAAGTTTTACTGGTTCCCAGTTATTCTCATGCCTGGGGAAAAGTCATGCTTAACTATGACTCTCGTTGCACTATGGTTGCTGCTTTTATCGCAGATTTAAATTTTGCCAATTTATCTCTTTGTCGAATAGAGGAAGCAATCTCACAAAATGATAAACCAGTGACGACCTATGATGTTATGCGTTCCCTGCAAAATGAACATCAGAGCGCAGAGCTGACTTTTATTGTCGGACCAGATAATTTTTTAAATTTTTCAAACTTTTATCGGGCTAAAGACATCTTAAGTCATTGGCAGATTCTCAGCTGTCCTGAAACGCTTCCCATTCGGAGTACTGACATTCGTGATAATATTGTCAAAAACAGGCCAATTTCACATTTAACAACTCCGGGTGTGGTTAGAATAATAACGTCAGAGCATTTTTATGTTGCCAGTGATGGTTAAAAATAAACCAGTCAGTATTTCTGTCGCCTATACGTTTAAAGTCCGAAAAATTTATTAAGGGTGTTTCGTGAATCGGGTTATTCGAAAATTGCATGTTGCTCTATTGCAGATCGGGCTGTTGTCTTTTTCGTATTCTGCATTCGCTTTACCTTGCCACTTTTATAGTCAGAAACAGCTTAAAAGTTTGTCTGAAGACGACAGAGGGGCCTACTTGCTGACCTGTTTTCAACCCTTAACGGTAGGGAAAGGGGGAGCTTATTCCACTCAGGCTCTGCCCTCAGCCGGGGACAATATGCGCTGGGATGAAGCTGAAAATCACCATGAGAACGACGCATCTTTTTGGGATGACTGGCAATCTGGCTCCAGTGGTCCAATGCTGAAAGATAACTCATCGTCCGCTTTCTATGGTCTGGGCTTGTGGCTTCCCAAAAAATATGAAGGTCTGGATATCATGACGCTGCAAGATGCCAAAGAATGGGTCATGAAACACGGTGTCATGATGAGTTTTGGACTGGGTTCAGAAGACGGCCAATCCACTAAATACCGAATCGATTACATGTGGCATGAAGATGAGCGGGATGGCGTCATGCTGCAGGTAGATATACCGCTTAAGTAACAATCGCTTTTTATACTCGCCCGGTTATCTGTAACCAGCTACCTGTACCAGGTAGCTGGGTGTTTTTTGTGAAGCTAAGCCGAAGCTTTAGAATGGGTAGTTAGCAAGAGTTTGACCAAGTGCTTGTAAATGGTCTAATTGGCACTCAAGTTCGCTGGCTATTTGCTCTGCATTTCTTCCGGAACGGGAGAGTCTGATAGCTTCACGGACGACAAGACAGGCTTCAAGTTCACGTACGCTCATCCCCAGAATGGCTTCGATTGATGATAGGTCTTCATCAGAAGCGGGTGAGCGCCTTTGAAGCAAGTTTCTCAGTACAGATTGCTGTTTGTCAGTAAGAGTAGGGCAAAGTTGCTGCGTAACAGGTGAAAACTTCGCCGTTTGATCAACTATGACTGCGAGTATCCGTCCTATAGGGCTATGATTGGTTTGAGACTGCTCTTTAGTTTGGCTCAGCTCTTGCAGTAAAGCGTCCAGAAGTGGTGTTACAGTCACAAAGCCTGCTTGCTGACACAGCGGTTGCTGGAGGCGGGCAGAGAAATGAATCATGCTATAGCGACAGCCCGGTAATACGGTTAAAGCATGAAGACACTCAAAGGGTACCCAAAATCCGCTACCCGCGGTTAATGCGAATTCATGTTTGCCCAGCCGTAACAGAGCGACGCCTGCATTGACGGTAATCAGGTATGCGGTAACATTTTTTCTGCGAGCGCCCACGGCCAGCAGGGACTGTTCAGCCTTTGTATATTCAATTGCCTGGTTCATGTTGTTCCTCTGAGTCAAAGCCCGCACATAGTGTTCGGTTTTACCTTCGGGGTCAAGATGGTCTGAGTCGGGCTCAGTAGGAAGAAAGTTTGTTGGTCAGACCTCCAACCATTAAACTGTTTGGGGCCGATCATTGGGTAATCAATCAAATCTGCGTAGAATGGCGCGATTTTAAAATTAGATGAAGCAACATAGTGCAAACAAATAACGATATTTATAAAGATATACGCCCCTACAATGACGATGAAGTCAGTGGGGCGATTCAACGCTTAATCAATGATGACGAATTCATCAACGCTATCCTCAACTACCGGTTTGCACAGCTATCTGGTGTGTTTGGCTGGCTGTTGCGCCCATTGATTAAACGCTTTCTTGTCCGTAAATGGTCAAGTGTTAAGACAGTAGAAGACGTTCAGCTGCAAGTGGCCAAGTATATGGCTGCGACGATTGAACACTCTTGTGACGGCGTCACCCATTCTGGGTTAGACAAACTGGATCCTAATAAAGCGTATCTGTTCATCTCCAATCACAGAGATATCGCCATGGATCCGGCAATGGTGAACTGGTGTCTTTACCACAATAACCTGAACACAGTCCGTATCGCTATTGGCGACAATCTTCTGAAGAAGCCCTGTGCGACAGAACTGATGCGTTTAAACAAAAGCTTTATTGTGAAACGTTCAGTGAAAGCGCCGCGTGAAATGATGAAAGCACTGGGTCTGCTGTCAGATTATATTGCCAATTCTATCGAAACTGGTCACTCGATCTGGATTGCTCAGAAAGAAGGGCGTGCAAAAGACGGAAACGATAAGACTGATCCAGCGTTGCTGAAAATGTTTTACATGGAAGGACGCAAACGGAAACTGTCTTTTGCCGAATTCATGACTCAGCTTAATATTGTGCCTGTGGCCATTTCTTATGAGAATGATCCCTGCGATTTAGCTAAGGCAAACGAACTGAATGCCAAGCAGACAACGGGTAGCTATGAGAAAGGCGAGTTTGAAGATATCGAAAGCATTGTACAGGGTATAGTCGGAGAAAAACGACGTGTTCATGTGAGCTTTGGCGATGTGATAGAGCAACCGTTTGAAACCCCAGAGCAACTGGCTGATGAAATCGACCGTCAGATAACGGGTATTTACCACTTGTTCCCTGCAAATTATATTGCTGCCGGTATTAAAGACGACTCAGTCACCGAAAGTGAAGTAGCGAAGTTTAACAGCAAGCTGGTTTCTCAACCGGAAGGCGTGGCAGACATCATCAAGAAAATGTATGCATTCCCGGCGTTGAAAAAACAGGGATAAATTCACCTCTTTTTCTGTATGGAGCTGTGGTTCAGAACTTGCCGTCCTCATTAGAGGCATTTAATGTTCTGACCACAGTCTCTGGCGAAATGACTTCAACCCGGCTGTTCGACCCGGATGTTGCCGGATCGCCGTTGCCTTGGGCAACAACCTGTATGCGTTCTTCTTCAATCCCAAATACAGATGCAATATAAATGGCTACACTGAACGCCCGTTCATACGATAACGCCATATTATCTTCTTCGTTCTCACTCTCTGAACTGTGACCAATGATGATTACGTTACTGTCAGGATGCTGCCTGAGTCTGACTGCAATGGGATCGATTTTCAGCTGTTCGCGTTGCGGAATTTCAAAGCTGCCTTTGTCAAAAAAGACGGTGTCACTGACTTCAGGAATTTCTGTAAGGATTGCTTTTGGTGGTGGTGGCGGTTCTGCAACCTCTTCAACCGTTGCCGGCGTACTGGTTACTGCCGGAGACGGTTCAGTTTCTTCCTGAGTGGCACAGCCAGCCATGATCAGTACCCCTGATAAAAGTATGATGTGAAAAGGTTTTTCTCGAATGTAGGCTGAAAGAGTTAACATGGCTGCTCACCTGTAAGAACTACCTATAGGTGTAGAACAGTAAGTCAGGTTCCTCAACTGCAGTTCTAAGACGTGGCAGCACAGAGACTACTGGCGAGGTTGGAAAGGATGGCTGGTCATCCATTCTGCCATAAAGTCGATAAAGGCTCTTACTTTTGGGGCCAGGTACTTGTGACGCGGATAGACAGCGTACATGGGAAGCGCTAATTCTGGCTTCCAGTCTGCTAACACCTGGGTTAACTGCTGAGTTTCTAATTCATCGTGGATCAGGTAGGTGGCCAGATAGGCGATACCTGCTCCTGCTTTTGTTGCTTCTAAAACAGCGGGCGCATTATTGATTCGGTAGCTGCCAGTGACCCTGACTGACTCTTTTACGCCTTCTTTTGAAAAGTCCCACTGGACATATTTTCGATCCCGGCTTTCATAGGTGATGCAATTGTGCTTGCGTAAATCAGCAGGAGTTTTGGGTTCGCTGTGCAGGGCGATATAGTCCGGAGAAGCGACAACGATGAATTCGCAATCGACAAGTTTTTTCGCAACCATGCCTTCAGGCGGGTGCTCGTGAATAGCCAGCCAGCAATCAAAGCCTTCTTCCAGCAGGTTAGGACGATGATCAAAAAGACTGATTTCCAGCTCAAGTTCAGGATGAGCTCGCTGAAAAGCGACCATTGCGGGGGTGATATTGGTGTTCCCAAATGACTGGGCGACACCTATTCTGAGTACGCCTTTTATTTCATTTCTGTACCCGGCAACCAAAGCCTCTGCTTCTTTTACGGTATCAAGCAGTTGCTGTCCAAATTCAGCATATTGCAAGCCAATATCTGTAAGGGCAACAGTGCGTGTGCTGCGCTGAACTAATTGACAACCCAGGCGTTCCTCAAGGAATCGAATTTGCTTGCTGACTTGTGATTTAGAAATGCCAAGGCGTTCAGCGGCACGTGTGAAGTTCTGTTCGTGACTGACAGTGGCCAGGATCACCATTTGTTGCAAATTTTCTAACATCAAGGGTTTACCTGTAATATTTCATACATAAAGAAGAGATAAAATTGTCATATTTAGTCTCACTGTTTGCTAGTGTAAACAATCACAATTTGATTCGGTAGTTATGATCCAAGATTCATTTAAAAGAAGATTAGTTTCTTCACTTGAACCCGTATTGCAGGTGTTCTGTTCATTTCTTGTTTTAGGGTTAGGCAGTTTTGGTGGGCCAGTTGCTCATATCGGCTATTTCCAGCGATCATTTGTACAGAAGAAACAGTGGCTCTCAGATTCTGAATTTTCTCAGGCGACGGCGCTATGCCAGTTCTTACCTGGACCTGCAAGCAGTCAGCTAGGCATGTTTATTGGGTATCGTAAGGCCGGTTATGTGGGCGCGTTGGCGGCATTTATCGGTTTTACTTTGCCCTCTGCAGCTTTGTTAACAGTGCTCGCCGTTCTGGAGAACAGAAACTACCAACCAGAATGGGTATATCAGGTTATTCAGGCGGCGAAACTGCTTGCGGTTGTGGTTGTCGCTGATGCTTTGTTCAGCATGATTAAGAAAAGCCTGACAGATAAACTGACCGTTTGTATTGCAGTATTAGCAGCAATCAGTGTCTTTTTTACTCATGGATTAAGCGGCCAGTTGTTACCGATACTGCTGGCTGCAGCCACGGGGTTCATCCTGTCCTTCATACAAAAAGAACCGACGGACAAAACGATGCCTCGATCTTCCCCGGGAAAGCCAGATTTCGTCATTCTTGCTGTTTTCCTGGTACTTTTGCTGGGGCTGCCATATCTGGCTGTTCTCTCAAAAGAGTGGGCAGTGTTTAACAATTTCTATCAGGCGGGCAGTTTTGTCTTCGGAGGAGGGCACGTCGTTCTTCCCTTACTGGAGCCTTTAGTCCAGCAATGGATTGATGCAAATACATTTCTGAGCGCTTATGCATCGGCGCAGCTTGTTCCAGGCCCAATGTTTACCATGGCGAGTTATCTGGGCGTAGCGACTTTACCTGAAACTCCTGTTTGGGGAAGTGTTCTGGCAACGCTGGCGATTTTTTTACCGGGCAGTTTGCTTCTTTTTGCCTTTTTACCGGCGTGGCAATCATTATTGCAACATCCCCGTTTACGTCTTTCAGTTAAAACAATTACAGCTTCTGTCGTCGGGTTGTTAGCGGCGGCTTGGGTCGACCCGGTTATTACATCTTCAATAACGAGCGGCTGGGACATATTGGTGATTGTTATCGGTTTCGGTTTACTGAAAAGACAGCTACCAGTATGGTGTCTGGCGATGATATTTATTGGCTATAGTTTTGTTATTTAACATTTTTTCTGAAGTCGCTGTGGATTTCATTATGATCCTTTAGTGCACTATAACTTATCTGTGCGCATTAAAATAAAAGCACTGATACAACACACATTGCACAGTGCTTTTATTACCTAAAGACCGGCTTATCAAATTTGAATCACCAGAGAATGATTCTTGATTTTGAGTTCTGGTCTGGCAGTTTTCAGAAGCGATTGCTTAAAGTCGTCTTCCTGGAGTTTGTAGACAGGTATCTTCAATAGATATTGTCCCACGATCTCAATGAGAGGAGAAAGTACCTGGCTACTGGCAAAGGGACCTAGCGTATTTGGGGTAATATCCAGAGATTCTACTTTCAAATTATTCAGGTAAACAGCCCCTTCACTTTTGTCGTAATAGGGGATCGCACTGAAGTTGACATTGATAGCCACTTTTTGCTGCGGTTGACCCTTGATACTGATATCTGCTTTAGATTTTGCTTCGAGATTAATACGATCCGATGCCGAACGACCGATGCCTACTTTGATGTCGTTAAACAGAACATGAGCCTGAACGAAGCCGCCAAACCCTACCTTTTGCTCTACACGTGCTTGTTTATCAAGGTAATTCTGTACTTCTTGTTCCGTAATACTATAACTGGCACAAGAAGTCAGTAAAACGACAGAAGCGAGGAAACACAGTTTTCTGAATATCATGATCTCTACACTGTTAACTGAATGGGTTAACCCAAATTATGAGTAAAATACAAATGTCTGCCAAGCAATTTGGCAGTAAGGATTTTTGCTTTATGGTTAGGATAGGGTGTCAGAGTTTTGTCAAATGCCGTGAAATGAGAAAAGCCTGGTATATTACCAGGCTTTATTGTTGTAAAAACAGTCAATTACGCTATTTCGGAAAATAACATCTCCAGGCTGTAATTCTCACGCTGAAGGGCATTTTTCAACTTATTCAACGAGCTTACCTGCAGTTGTCGGATTCGTTCACGGGTAAGACCCACTTCCTCTGCCACCTCCTGAAGAGTCTGCGCTTCATAGCCAAGTAACCCGAAGCGACGACACAGTATTTCTCTGTCTCGTTCATTCAGGCTCTTCAGCATAGTCAGAGCGAGAGCATGGATGTCTGATTGATCCATCGAGGCATCCGGAGCGGTCATGTTGGTATCAGCGATGAAAGCAGCGATGGAATTTGAGTTGCTGTCGTCCGACAAAGATTGATCGATAGAAACCACAGGTGTGTCGTAGGACAGGACTTCTGAAATTTCATCTACAGATTTTTGCATTTTTTCAGCAACCTGCTCGTGAGTAGGCTCCTGATTACTGTTTTTCATCAGCTGTTTGTGCGTACGAAGTATGGTATTGATTTCCTTTGATACGTGAACAGGTAAGCGGATGGTTCTTCCCTGGTTGTGGATCGCACGTTCAATGGTTTGCTTAATCCACCAAGTAGCGTACGTCGAAAAACGGAACCCACGTTCAGGATCAAATTTTTCAACAGCAGTAATTAAACCAATATTGCCTTCATCAATTAAGTCGCTAAGCTGCATCGTGCTGCCGCGATATTTCTTAGCGATACTGACCACCAAACGCAAATTACTCTCAATCATGACAGATTTTGCGTGTGGGTCGCCAGCCAGACTTTTACGACTGTATTGAACTTCTTCTTCTTTACTGAGTAGTGATTTATGCGAGATTTCCTGCAAATACAAATGAATAACATCAGTATCAAAGCTACTTACTTCCTGTGTATTGACATCCATATCTGGTCCCCTCTACAAGGTTTGAGCAAGCTAACTATTTTTTCGTGTTTTTATTGCAGTACCAGAAAACACTAACACACAGATGTTACACAATCTATTCACAGGAAACACAAAGTTGCCATAAAGGTATACTTATTTGTTATTAGGCGATTTGAATTTCATCGCTTTTGTTCTTAAAAGGAATAATTAACCTGAGTGTCAATATTCATTCCCGTCGCTAATTTCAGCACGAGATGCGAAATTCTTGATTTTTTATGAAATTTGATGCTTTATATTCTCTTACGCTCGGTGTGATTTCAGTCGTTAATCAGATAAAATTACCCCTGATTAACCTTTGTTTTGTTATGGTCTTCTTGTAAAAAATCAAGTGCTCACAACTTTAAGGTGAAGATAAAAATGGAGTTTCAAACACTTTTACTTTTTGCTCTGGCCTCAATCAGCCTTAACTTAGTACCGGGGCCAGATGTTATCTATATTGTGTCGAACGCTATGCGTGGAAAGATGCAATTAGGCATTCAAGCGGCTCTGGGACTAGGAATAGGGTATTTGGGACATACGCTGGCTGCTGTGCTTGGGCTTTCAACGATTATACTCAGCTCAGCTTTTTTATTTAGCGTAATAAAATACTTAGGGGCAGCGTATTTACTCTATTTGGGTATTTCGTCGATTAGAAACAGTATCCGTGGTAAGAGTCAACTGACAGCTTCCGCACCAGTAAAATCAACATCGAATGTGTTTATGCAAGGCGTGATTGTTAGCGTTCTGAATCCTAAAGTTGCCTTGTTTTTTCTGTCTTTTCTGCCTCAATTTATTGATGTCAGCGCTGGCCAGGTCACAATACAACTTTTGACCCTTGGCTTACTGTTCAGTGTTTTAGCCACTTGTATTAACTTACTTTACGCCATGTTGGGTAGTTTTGTTTTTGGTAACCCTAAAATGTCAGGTTATGCGAAAGCGATTGAGGGTGTTTCTGGTGGTTTACTGGTTGCCTTAAGTGCCAAAGTGGCACTGACGCAGCGTTGATCAATCCTGAATATTAAGGTGGGAAGATGTTAAAGAAAGGATACTGTGTCGTTCTGACCACTTTTTCAGATGATAAGGTGGGTGAGGCAATTATCCATTCTCTGCTGAACAAACATCTGGCTGCCTGCGTTCAGGTGCAGAGTATTGACAGTTATTACCACTGGAAAGGCAAAATCCAGTCTGACAAAGAAAAACTGGTTGTCATTAAAACAACTCAAGACAGGTATTCAGAAGTCGAAGCCGATATCCTGGCGAATCATAACTATGAAACGCCGGAAATCATTTGCCTACCCATTGAAGCCGGTTATCAGGCCTATCTCGATTGGGTGCGCGTAGAGACGCACCCTTGAGCTGATCACATTCACATCGAGCGATAATTGGGCCCGCTACCGCCTTCTGGTGGGGTCCAGATAATATTCTGGGACGGATCTTTTATATCGCATGTTTTACAATGAATGCAGTTTCCGGCATTGATTTGAAATCGTTTCTGTCCGTTATTTTCTACAATTTCATACACGCCCGCCGGACAGTATCGCTGGCTAGGCTCGGCATACTTGTCCAGGTGCATTTTTATCGGCAACTCTTTATCTTGCAGTATCAAGTGGCATGGCTGGTTTTCATCATGTTTAACAGTTGATAGAAAAACAGATGAAGTTCGGTCAAAACTGAGTTTTCCGTCCGGTTTAGGGTATAAAAGCGGTTCAGTCTGATTGGTCATTTTCAGGGTTTGATAGTCTTGTTTATCATCCCGAAATGAAAACAGGCTTTTTTTCAGAATATTAAATTCTAACGTTGCGATGGCTCCACCAACTAATGTGCCTAAGCGATGCACCTGAGAGGTGAAGTTTCTGGCTTCAAAGAGCTCCTCTTTCAGCCATGAGTCCTCGAACAGCGAAGAATAATCGGGTGATGTGTGCGAGTGGTTAACGGCTAGCTCCGAAAAAACCGCCTCAGCAGCGAGCATGCCAGATTTCATTGCAGTATGAGAGCCTTTGATTTTTGCACTGTTTAGCGTCCCAGCATCACACCCAATCAGTAATCCGCCAGGAAAGCTTTGCTCTGGCAGGGCATGCAGTCCGCCCTTTGTAATAGCACGTGCCCCGTAAGAAATACGCTCCCCGCCGTTTAACACAGAGGCGAAAGCCGGATGGTGTTTCATTTGCTGAAACTCATCAAAAGGGCTGAGATAAGGGTGCTGATAATTCAGGTCGATCACTAATCCGACAGACACAAGGTTATCGCCAATATGGTACATAAAGCCCCCACCTGAGGTTTGGGTCTGGCTGAGTGGCCAACCGGAAGTATGTACGACAAGCCCAGCCCGGTGTTGTTCTGCCGGAATTTCCCACAGTTCTTTAAAGCCAATTGCGTAATGCTGGGGCGCTTTATCTTTATCCAGTTCGAAACGATCTATGACGGCTTTTCCTAAGTGCCCGCGAGAACCTTCAGCAACAAGCGTATATTTTGCTTCAAGTAAGATACCTGGCTGAAAACCTGGTTTTTCATTACCTTGCTTGTCGCGTCCCATATCAGTCGTCATGATCCCAGCCACGGCACCAGAGTCGTTAAAAAATAATTCAGCTGCAGCAAATCCCGGAAAAATGGATACTCCCAGCGCTTCTGCCTGTTGAGCCAGCCAGCGACATAATTCGCCCAGACTGATAATGAAGTTCCCATCATTCTGAAGGGGGGAAGGAACAAGTACTGAAGGGATACAGAACTGATTGTACTGATTGGAGAGCCAATACACCTTATCATCCTGAACCCGGGTATAAAGTGGTGCCTCGCGGCTTTGCCAATCAGGAAACAACTCATTTAATGGTCTGGGTTCAAACAAGGCGCCGGATATGATGTGCGAGCCAACTTCCGCCCCTTTTTCGATCACACAAACCGATAACTCCTTTCCACTCTCCTTAGCCAGTTGCATCAGCCGACATGCCGCTGACAACCCCGCTGGACCGGCTCCGACAATGATCACATCAAACGCCATGCTTTCTCTTTCCATGCCCCATGTCCCTTTGTATTAAGACTATGAGTAACTGTAGTCCAGTTGACGTAAACGTAAACCCGAACCACACTCAATGCAAAAGACATCTCTCGGCTTTTGAATGCCCGATTGGGAACTTTTCAATCAGGTATCTTGCCGTACTTCTTCATTAACATATTGATTTGCAAAGGAGCCGCCAGTGAAAGTGTTAGTCGCAATCAAAAGGGTGATAGACCCGTATGTGAAGATTCGTGTTAAATCCGACGGCTCAGGCGTTGAACAGCATAATGTTAAAATGGCCATTAATCCTTTTTGCGAAATTGCCATAGAAGAAGCGGTTCGCATGAAAGAAGCCGGCTCGGCCAGTGAGGTGGTTGTAGTCAGCGTGGGTGAAACGAGCTGCCAGGAACAGCTCCGTACTGCTTTGGCACTTGGCGCAGACAGAGCAATTCACATTGATAGTGCCGCACAAGCTGAGCCTCTGAATATTGCACGCATTCTTCACGCCCTTGTAAAAATTGAATCGCCTGATCTAGTGATTATGGGCAAGCAGTCAATTGATTCAGATAACAATCAAGTCGCTCAAATGTTAGCCGCCATGTCTGGCTTTCCTCAGGGGACTTTTGCCTCAAAGATTGAAGTAGATAACGGTTTCATCAAAGTAACACGAGAAATTGATGGCGGTTTGGAAACCGTCAAGTTACGGCTGCCTGCGGTAGTCAGTACAGATCTCCGGTTGAATGAGCCCAGATATGCCTCATTACCCAATATCATGAAAGCGAAGCAAAAACCGTTAGATGTTATCAGCTTGGATGGTCTTGGTGTGACGCTGTCACAAAACCAGGAATTACTGGCAGTTTCATCACCACCTGCTCGCCAGGGGGGCACAAAAGTAAGTTCAGTCTCTGAATTGGTTGATAAACTAAAAAATGAAGCCAAGGTGATCTCATGAGTGTACTTATCATTGCAGAACACGACAATCATACGTTGTCACCTGAAACATCCAAGGTGATAACTGCAAGTCAGTCACTGGAGAGCGACTGTCAGGTATTGGTAGCGGGTTATCAATGCCAGGCTGTTGCAGAGCAAGCCGCTGGCATTGCGGGTGTGAGTAAAGTACTTCTGGCCGATCATCCTGTGTACACGCATTGGCTGGCTGAAAATATGTCAGCGGTTATCGCCGAACTATCAGCCGATTATTCTCACTTACTGATGGCAGCAACGACAACCGGAAAAAACATATTACCGCGTGTTGCCGGTCTTCTGGATGTTGGATTACTGGCCGATGTCGTCAGCATCGAGTCTGCCGATACCGTAATCCGACCGATATATGCAGGGAATGCACTAGCCAAAGTGAAGTCGCTAGATAGTAAAAAGCTGATTACTGTGCGTGCTTCAGCATTTACCTCTTCAGCAACAAGCGGGGCAGCGGCCCCAATTGTCGAACTAGAAAAAGTGATCGAATCACCGAACTCTGAATATGTGTCCAGTGAAATTACGCAAAGTAGCCGCCCAGAATTGCCAGCTGCGCGTGTGGTGGTTTCCGGTGGCCGGGGGCTTGGAGATAAAGCACATTTCGCAATGATAGAAACGCTGGCGGATAAACTTGGCGGCGCTGTGGGGGCTTCCCGAGCGGCTGTCGATGCGGGCTTTGTGTCAAACGATCTGCAAGTTGGGCAGACCGGTAAAATTGTTGCGCCAGAGCTGTATATTGCTGTTGGTATTTCAGGAGCAATACAGCACTTGGCTGGGATGAAAGATGCGAAAGTGATTGTCGCCATCAACAAAGATCCTGATGCTCCAATCTTTGATATCGCTGACTATGGGTTAGTCGGTGACTTGTTTGAGATCTTACCTGAACTCATCGAAAAGCTTTAATGTGAAGGGTCAGAAGTGCGCCCAGACAGTCTGAGCGCATTTCTTTAACGCATACGAAAAACGTCAGTTTGCTTATCACTTTGCACTTCCGCAAAACTGCGGACGAACGGACCTTGTGCCAATATACGAGGCGACAATGTTTGAATACGCTGCTTCGCTTCTTGTTTAGTGGCAAAATCGCCATAAATAACAGCGTACCAGCTCTTACCTAAACTATGTTTCCAGTTAACCCAAATTGGATCCTGCCCTGGGATTTCCCGCAGATAACCGCGAATATCTCTTTCTTCACTCAGAGCCAGCACCTGAATAGTGTAACGATTAGGGTCTAAATGCCCATACGCTTCTTCTGTTGTCATTTTTCCGACGCACTGCCCAGTGTGATACTGCTGGTCAGGCTGTAAAGCACAGCCACTGAGCACGACCAGTGCTAAAATCATGATGATTTTTCGCATTTTCATTCTCCAATTCCAATCCCTGTCACCAACAGGCGGCCAGTTTAGCAATAAGATAAACTGGTGATCGGATAAATCCCTAAATTAGCGTTGAGTTTGTTGTTTTTTAAAGCAGACTTGCCCGTTTTTTTGCAAATATGTAGCAGCATGAGTGCTATGAGCGCAAGAATACCATGGTACTGTATATAAAAACAGTCCCATCAACATCGCTTCAGTGTAAGACAAAGATTTATACATTTTATTTCGGTATTTCAGTGCATTAGAAACACTCTGAACTTTTCAGAGCCATGCCGCATTTTTTCTCTGTTCAGTACGCCAATAACCTTTTATACTGTTTTTATATACAGTATAAGTTGAGAGGGTAACAATGGCTGTATTACCTTTGTTTATTGAATCTGTTCGGTGCGGCTTTCCCTCACCAGCTGAAGGGCATGAAGAATCACTGGAACTGATGGATTATCTCATTCGCCATCCCAATGCCACTTTTGTACTGAAAGCGTCTGGCGAGTCTATGACGGGGGCCGGCATTTACGATGGCGATTTATTAGTTGTGGACCGTGCTGAAGCTGTGCTGCCGGGCCGGATTGTCATTGCCCGTATCTTCGATGAGTTCACGTGTAAGCGTCTCATTCGACATAACAATACCTGGTGGTTAAAAGCTGAAAACCCGGCGATGAAGCCATTTCCTATGCCGGAGGACTCTGAAATTTTTGGCGTGGTTACACGTAATATTCATAACTTGCTGGAGCGCTAATGACTCAAACAGTATCAGGAAACAAGGATCAGGTTTGGGCGCTGGTTGATGTTCAGAGTTTTTATACAGCCTGCGAGCAATTATTTGACCCCAAACTAGCAAACAAGCCTGTTGTGGTGCTTTCAAATAACGATGGCTGCTGTGTTGCTATTAATGCACAAGCAAAAGCGGCAGGGATAAAACGTGGGGCAGTATGGTACAAAATTGAGCGAGAAGCTAAACACGCAGGTGTTGAGGTACGCAGTTCAAATTACAGTCTGTATGCTGATATGAGCCAGCGTTTTATCGACGAGTTGAGGCAGTTTTCTCCTCAGGTTGAGCAATACTCTATTGATGAAGCGTTTATACGCTTAGACGGTTTGGCAACTGAAACACTGACAAGTTATGGAAAAAGTATTGTAGAAGCAATCAGTAACAGGCTTGGTTTAGCTGTTCGTGTTGGCATTGGTACTTCACCGACATTGGCGAAACTTGCAAACAATGCAGCCAAACGCTACGAAAACAGAGTGCATGGCGTGCTTCATATTCAAACAGAACGGCAAAGACAGTGGTTGCTGGAAAGAATGGATGTTCAGGAAGTGTGGGGGATTGGAACACGATTGGCCACCCGACTGAAAACCTGTGGTATAACAACAGCGTGGCAATTAGCAAATCAGGATGTTGCGTTTATGCGTCAACTCTGGAATGTAGGCCTAACTCGTACAGTATTAGAGCTCCAGGGAATCAGTTGCATTGATCCAGGAGATATTGATGTAACGAAAAAACAAATTCTCTCGAGCCGGAGCTTTGGTGTCGATATTACGGATCAACAAGAATTACAATCAGCTCTTGCTTTCCATTGCCATCGTGCAGGTGAAAAACTAAGAAAACAGGGGAGTCAAGCGTCCTCTGTTGGGGTTTATATACGAACAAATCGCTATAAACAGTTACCTCAACACAATAAAAGCAGTATGGAATCCTTGGTTTGTCCGACTCAGGATACACAAAAACTGATCATTTCTGCACAAGCGCAGCTGGCTAAAATGTATCGTCCTGGTTATTCATATCAAAAAATTGGCGTCATGCTGAATGAGCTTAGCCCTGTGAGTCAGAACAAACTCCAGCTAGACATGTTTAGCGGAGATGCGCTGCAAGAAAGCAAACGCCGTGATCTCATGCTCATCACCGACAGGCTCAATACGCGCTATAAGAATGGCCTTAAACCGGCATCCGTTATCGCAACCAGCAATTGGCACATGCGGCAAGCCTTCCGATCCAACCGATGGACAACTATGCTGGACGAAATACCAGTGGCAAAGTGTTAAGCATCATTTGTAGTGCTGGTATAACCTTGCTTAATCAACGTCATAGGCCATGACAGAGGCAATAGAAATATCACGGGCAGTGATAAGTTAACTCGACATTTATACTTTGCAGAAAATAGACACTTTAGCTTTGCGTCTACAACCTTAGTGCGCATAACATAGATTATGTTAAATTAAAGGTGTGAGAGTCTAACTCATTGGGCTCTCTGCTCCCTTCTATATGACGGCCTCGCCAGACAGGTTCACGCAATTTAACCATAACGCTGATTTACCATAAAATAGGTAATTCACACTTGTATTTAAGTCCTGCTGCAAATTGTCAGTTTGCCTGGCCCTTCAATGTCAGGTGGAATTACCTAAGACCGACGAACGCCAATGTGTTCGTCGGGATCTCTTAAAGTGCGCAGGCAATCTTGTCGGCGTGTATACGTTGTGAATTCAGGTTGCGCTGATTAGATCCTGGTTGGCTGCTGAAACCAGGATTGCCAGACTGATGTAAGTCTCTCAGCCACCGGCTAATTTTACCGTGTGTCCCTTTTTCTCAAGGGTGGTTTTGATGAGATCGCGTTTATCACCCTGAATTTCTATGGTTCCATCTTTTACAGAACCGCCGCAGCCACAGACTTTTTTTAACTCAGCGGCCAAAAGCTTGAGCTCAGCATCATTCATATCCAACCCTGTGACAATACAGACTCCCTTTCCTTTACGGCCTTTTGTCTGGCGCTGAATTCGTACCACGCCATCGCCTTTCAGACGTTCCGGGACTGTTTTCTCTTCTTTAATTCTGCCTGCATCTGTTGAATAGACTAATCGGCTGTTATCACTCATGAAATTGACCCCAATAACTGCTTTAAAAGTGTGACCTGGCCATCAGGTTGAATATAGAAGCTTGCGACCAGGCTAAGCCCGAATATTATCAATAAATAGGCCTCTAACGGAAACGCATATGATTCATAACGTAGTTTTTGACTTTGGTGCTGTGCTGTTTGATTGGAACCCGCACAAAATCGTCTCTACTTTCACTCAGTCAACTTACGAACAAGACATACTGCTGACACATGTACTTCAGCACCCTGACTGGTTGGCTTTGGATCGCGGTACAATGTTGATGGCCGAGGTTATCCCTAAATTTGCTGCTCGTACCGGTTTTCCAGAGGCAAGAATGGAAGATTTCATCGATCACATTCAAAACAGCCTGACTGTGATAGATGCGTCGAAAAACTTACTTGAAGACTTACTGGAACAAGATTTTAACCTGTACTATCTCACGAACATGAGTAGCGCCTTTTTCGACACGCTCAACGATAAGCATGATTTCATTTCATTATTCAATGGTGGTCTGGTTTCTGCTAAAGAGCTATTGATGAAGCCAGAACCTGAAATATTCCAATCACTTATGTTAAAATACGCGTTTAGTCCAGAAGATACGTATTTTATCGATGACAATGAAGACAATGTGCTTGCGGCCAGAAAGTTGGGCATAACAGCCATTCGTTTTTCACCCACACCTGCTTGTTATCAACAGATTCGCTCAGCATTGAGACTAAAGGTTGATTAGCTGAACCTAAGCTTACCTCATCAGACCTTTAACTTTAAGCTGAACAAACATACGTAACTTATGTTTATAGTGATCATATTTACGATTGGCACTTTTTTGGAGGTTCCGTGAAAAAAGCATTGATTCCGTTAATGTTAGTTGTATTTGCATTTAACAGCCCCTCTTCCTTGGCTGACAGTCGACCTCTCGAAAAAAAATCCATTGTTGGTCAGGTTGAAACTATCAATGTCCAGGATTTGGAACTCGAATATAAAGCCCGAATTGATACTGGCGCGAACACGTCTTCGATCAATGCTTACGATATCCGTATATTAGGTGATAAAAGCGAGGATATGCGTGAAAATCTAGGCAATATGGTGGAATTCAAGACAAAAAATGAAAAAGGTGAAACAACCACCCACAAAGCCAAAATAGTTAAAGTCAGTAAAATCCGTAATGCTCAAGGTGTTGAACGCCGTTATGCAGTAAAAATGGATTTAAGCTGGAACGGTGAGCATAAACAAGTCACAGTAAACTTGCGAAACCGTAGTAAGCTGGAATACAAACTGTTGCTCGGCAGAAACTGGCTGATGGGCGACTATTTGGTTGATGTAGAAAAGTCAGATGAGGACGACTAACCTTCCGTTTTGGCGAACTATTTAATGTTTGTTACATGCCGTCTTGTTTATGAGGCGGCTTAGTATATAGTATTTTTTATCAATAAATAAGTTATAGTGCATTAAATGAAGAAAATTCCTCCCATTGCTGATGAAAATAAGAAAAAAGACAGTATCAAGGTCTTCACACTCCCTATAGAAGATATTGAAATCTGGGAAGTTTTAACGCATAAGCAGTATTCACCAAACACATTGCTTGCTTTCAAAAATGACTGGAATAACTTCCTTCAATACTGCCTGGACAAACAGGCCATTCCTTTGCCGGCAACGGTGAAAACGGTACATAACTTTATTGATACGATGGCCAAGAAACGCAAGCTGGCAAGTCTTAAGCGTTACATTGTCACAATCGGGCTGGTTCACCGCTGTCATGCCCTCCCCGATCCTTGCCGTCATACTGAAGTCAGGCTGGTACTGAATAAATATTGTGTAGAAAAAAAAGACGACTATAAAAACGCGAACGCCTTCAGAGATGATCACTTGCAACAGCTGGTTGATGTTTTCTCACTCTCTACCAAACCCAAAGACATTCGCGATCTGGCGATTTGGGCTGTCATGTTTGAAGCAATGCTCAAGCGAAGTGAACTGGTAGCACTGACCATTGAAAATATCTCGATTGACGCGTCTGGACTTATCAGTCTGCATATCCAGGATCACACAATTGCATTGAGTACCATTGCATCTCGTAGTATGCAGCGTTGGCTAACGGTAGGCATGATTGAATCAGGTGTTGTCTTTCGAAGAATTGATCGACATGGCAATATTGGCGAGCAACCGCTTGACCACTCATCCATCTACCGGGTGTTTCGCCGTGCCGGTGAAGAGCTCGGGCTCAGTCAGGACAATATTTTTTCAGGCCAGTCGCCCAGAGTAGGCGCCGCCAAAGATTTATCCGATGCTGGCGTATCCATTCCGGACATCCAATCCCAGGGCCGCTGGAAGAGCCCTGCAATGCCGGCACAGTATGTAGGCCATAAAGATAAACACGATACGGAAATTGCGAAATACGTGAAGAAAAAAGATTGGGAAAAGTAGTGTCGATTTAAGCGCCCGGACCGGATGCCCACTGAGGTTGAACGACAGCATGGACAGGTTGAGTGATTCGTTCGAACAAGCCTTCCAAAGGAGCCATAATGCCAAAGTAACCCGCCTGATTCGCTTCGACCCACTCTTTAAGGTTAATGCCTTCCCAACAGATTTCGAATCCGGCATTGAGGGCCAGAATTTCAAAGAAAATACGTTGGACGCGCCCATTCCCTTCCCTGAACGGGTGTATGACATTCAATTCACAGTAATAATGGGCAATGCGGCGAATAAAATGATCAAAGTCCAGCCCACAAAGATGTGACTCATCAGCCAGTGAAGCAAAAAGACGAGTCGCCTCTCTTTCAATATTCCTGGCATGACAAAAACGACTCTGGCCTTTGGTGATGTCAACACCTCGTATGTCACCGGCCCAGGGATATAAATCCTGAAACAGAGTGAAATGTATTTGTCTCAGATAGGCTAAATCAAATCGGTCAAACTCAGGTACAAAGTGCTCTGCCCGGACCCGTGTGAAATCCCGCTCAGCCAGAGCGAGCTCTTCTTCATCGTTGATATTCAGTAAGTTGATAAGAACAGCCGAACCGGGGTAGCAATCAGGATCCTGCTGAACACCATATTTATCTCGCATAATGCTTCTTTAACCGAGCGATTTGTTCATATTCGGACACGGGTGGTTCATGTGGCGACTCTGTACCTGGCGCCCCATCTAATTCAAAGCCCTCCAGCTTTAAACTGGCTCTGTAGTTCTTGTTCTGCATAGCTTTAAAACGCGCAGCTTTCTGTTTGTTCGTCAGCATAGGGTTCTTTTTCAGTCTCATCGTCAGTATTGCAGCCAATGAAAAAAACGCCAGTCAGGCTGGCGTTTTTAAAACTGTAAAATCACTGGTTGAATGGATGAACAGCACTTTTGATAGCTTTCTCAAGATAAGCCGTAAACGTGTGTCCATGATGAGCCAGCATCTGAGGAAACATAGATATCGGTGTCATGCCAGGGAAAGTATTGATTTCATTAAGAAGAATGTCACCCTCTTCACTCAGGAAGAAATCAATCCGTGACAGATCTTTTAACTTCATATGGACAAACGCTTTTCTGGCATAACTGCGAATGGCTTCAATCTGTTCGTCTGTAATACCAGACGCTTCAACAGAGGTGGTCGAATGGCTTTCTGTGCTGTATTTTTCTTCGTAGGTGTAGAATTTACCATCCGGACAGGTCACTTCCCCTGGCTTGGTGACAATCAACTCATCGCCATACTGATAAGCAGCGACTTCTAACTCTCTGGGCTTGATGGCTTTTTCAACCAAAACCTGTTCTGAAAAGGTAAACGCCTTGTTCAGCGATTCGATCAGGCTTTCCTGATCTGTCGCTTTATAACAGCCCACTGATGACCCTTGGCAGGCCGCTTTAACAAAAACACATCCCCAACGGGCTAATGCATCTTGGGCAGTACGTAACGATTCTTCGTCTTGCTCGCTGAGAAACACATAAGGTGTGTTAGGGATACCCAGCGCATCAAACCACAATTTGGTCGTGATCTTGTTGAAACAATTTGTGCTGGCCTGAGGGCCACAACCGAAGTAAGGCACAGCGGCTATTTCAAGTAAAGATTGCAAATCGCCTGTTTCTCCGGGGTAGCCGTGGACACACGGAATGACGTAATCAACGGGGAGCTTCTCACCAGATTCAGACTGGATACTGCGATCCAGGTTCAACTGCCAGCGCTGGCCTTCTCTGTCAAACCAGCCGTCTTTTTGCATTTCTATGCGGATATAGCGAATGCCATCAATCGCCTGTAGGTTTTGTTCTATGAAATTGGCAGAAACCAAAGACACTTCGTGTTCTGCGCTGCCGCCGCCACAAAGAAGTAAAACGTGAATTGGATTCATCTTGATCCCTTGTAAAACGTAACCTGCCGATCATGGCAGGCCGAAATTTGTTTGTACCACCGGGTTTCATCTGTTCTGAAGGATGATATTACGAAGTGCCCCCGGCAGCCTTCAGGGCATCAACTATTGCATCTTATCTACCAGGCATCAAGCCATTGGCCTGATTCCCTGCCGTGAAAGCGGTCAACGATGCAAAAAATAAGCTCTTCCAGGGAAGAGCTTATCGGGAGGATTAATGTATCTTGGTCAGCTTAGGCTCAGGTGACTGATGAATCTTGGCCAGACTACGAACAAAGGGGCCGAACGAACGGATCTCTGCAGGCAAATCTTTGATGGCAGCCTGGGCTTCCTGAACAGTATCAAAGTGTCCGTAAAGTAAAGTGTACCAAGGCTTTTCGTGGAAAGTTTTCTGATTCACCCACACCGGTTGCTGTCCTGGCAACTTAGCAATGTATGAGGCAAAACCACTATTTTTACTTACACCCAGCACCTGAACAGTGAATCCCGATACAGGTTCCGTCACATATTCATAGCTGGCTTTCGCCGTTTGTGACTCATTGTTCTTCGAAGCTGCCGCGACAGAGCCAGCCATTGGCTCAGGCTCTGCGATTAGAGCCACGGATGTTCCCTCAGCCGCTGCTGGTGCGTCTACGGGGGCAATCTCCTGATCAAGTGGGACAACTTCATCTGTGATTGCTATATCAACAGGGTTCAGCGGTGGAATCGGTTCATTTAACTGCTCAACCGCCATCGGTTCAGCCGTTGCTCCCTGTTCTACGGCCATTGCCGCTTGTTCCTGCTCATCCAATGTTGGAACCACAGTGCCATTCATTGTCTGACGCTCATTATCTAGCGCACAGCCTGTTAAAGCTGATGTAATTGCAACCATTAAGGCAATTTTTTTCATTATCATCGTGCCTGATCAAATTTGTCTTTAAAAAGATTTTGCACCCCGACCTGATGCCAATCAAGCCTGCATCACTCTGTATGCGATAGAATTGGCGTTATGTCACAGGTTCAACGTTATATCAATAATAGATTGATTTTTTATGTGAATTCCAGTTTTAAATAAAATTGTGCAATATAAAAATACAAAGAATGAAGCGCAGCACCTTCTTCTTTTTCAAACAATGTCGAATGGGTTCCATTACACTCACAGCAGTGAATAATCAGCAGCTCAATCATACAACCAAGCTAAGAAAAATGATTGTCTGTCGTTGAGTGTTAATTCTTTACGAAATACTGAGAGAAAATGCCATGAAAGGACTCGAGTCACTACTGAAGCCACGTTCTGTCGCCATTATCGGCGCATCGGATAACCCCAAGCGTGCCGGTTATGTGGTTATCAAAAACCTGCTGTCCGCTAACTTTCATGGGCCCATCATGCCAGTGACCCCCAAATATGACGCAGTTGCAGGGGTATTAGCCTATCCAGACATCGAGAGTCTGCCTCGTGTTCCAGATCTGGCTGTTTTATGTACCAATAGTGTCAGAAACGTCAGTATTATCGATCAATTAGGCCGCAAAGGCGTCAAACTGGCCGTAGTATTAGCGGCAGGAATGAACGCAGAGCCCGACAGTGACAGTGTCACAGAAGATGTGCGCATGTATGAAACCGCCAGACAATACGGAATGCGACTTATCGGGCCAAACAGCATGGGGATGATCTTACCCTGGCATAATCTCAATGCGTCTTTCTCACCGGTTTCCGCCAACAAAGGCAATATTGCTTTCATTTCACAGTCTGCGGCAGTCTGTACCACGATTCTGGACTGGGCCAAGAACAAGAATATTGGCTTTTCGACCTTTATATCGTTGGGAGATACCTGCGATATTGGTTTTGATGAACTGTTAGATACCTTGTGCCGTGACAGCAAAACACAGGCTATCTTGCTGTATATCGACTCAATACGTGATGCCAGACGCTTCATGTCAGCTGCACGAGCAGCGGCTCGGACCCGGCGAATACTGGTGCTGAAAAGTGGCCGGACAAAAATTGGCAGTGCTGCTGCCCATCTTCACACAGGAGGAGAAATCGGTCTGGATGCTGTCTATGATGCCGCCATCAAACGCTCGGGGATGCTGCGGGTGCATAATACCCATGATCTGTTTGCGGCAGTGGAAACACTGGCTCACGCTGTGCCTTTGCGAGGCGAACGTTTAGCAATACTAACCAATGGTGGCGGGCCTGCGATTATGGCCGTTGATGCCCTCAGTGAACGTGGCGGAAAGCTCGCGACACTAAGCCAGGAGACTATCGCTAAACTTTCTGCTGTATTGCCGGCCTGCTGGTCTCAATCTAACCCGATTGATATCGTCGGGGATGCCGATATCGCTCGTTATGAGGCGGCAACCAAGATTCTGTTAGACAGCGACGATTTCGATGCCCTGCTCATTATGCACTCTCCTTCTGCCATTGCACCGAGCAAAGAGACCGCTGAGCACATGGTCAAAGTATTGCAACAGCACCCCCGTACCCTGCATTTCAACATCCTCAGTAACTGGGCCGGAGAAAATCAGGCGTTGAAAGCCAGGCAGGTTTTCACACAGTCCGGCTTTCCAGCGTACCGAACACCGGAAAGTGCTGTCACCGCCTTCATGCACCTGGTGGAGTACCGGCGCAATCAGAAACAGCTGATGGAAACCCCGTCCTCATTCGGTGAGACCCAGAGCAACCCGGGGTTGGTTCATCAATTATTGGATCAGTTACTCGATCAGAAAATCTATCATCTGGAAACGCACGAAGTACGCCCTGTGCTGGAAAGCTATGGTTTTCATACTCTGCCGACCTGGATTGCGTCAGAGCCCGCTGAAGCCGCACATATTGCCGAGCAGATTGGCTATCCGGTTGCCGTCAAATTGCGCTCCCCTGATATTCGCCATAAATCAGAAGTACATGGTGTCATGCTGCATCTGCGAACGGCAGCAGAGGTTGCCAATGCCTCTCAGGCGATTCTAGATCGTGTTTCCTACAACTTCCCGAAAGCCCGTATTGACGGCTTGCTGGTGCAGCGCATGGCCAACCGTTCCGGTGCACAGGAATTACGCATTGCTGTTCACACCGATCCCGTGTTCGGGCCTGTTATTCTTATTGGTGATGAAGCCGCAGAGTGGGATATCCATCGTGATGCCGCCGTTGCTATTCCACCACTTAATATGGCGCTGGCGCGATACCTTGTCATCAATGCCCTGAAAACAGGAAAAATTAAACAGCGCAGTTTGCCGGATCGATTGGACATCCCTGCACTCTGCAAACTACTGGTTAAGCTTTCACAGCTGATCATTGATTGCCCGGAAATCATTGAACTGGATATACACCCCTTACTGGCAGCGGGTGAAGACATGACAGTGATCGATGCTTCCATGACCATTCACCCCTTTAATGGTGACACACAACAAAGGCTGGCTATTCGGCCTTACCCAAAAGAGCTGGAAATTTACACTTCACTGAAAGACGGTTCGCCGATATTACTTCGCCCGATTCGCCCGGAAGATGAACCCGGCCACAAAGCTTTCATTGCGCAGGTTTCACATGATGACCTGTACAGCCGTTTTTTCTCTGAAGTCGGTGAATTCAATCATGAAGCATTGGCGAATCTCACTCAGATTGATTACGACCGTGAAATGGCCTTTATTGCGGTGCGGCTTGCGCCTGATTCACACACCGAAACCGACATTATTGGTGTCAGTCGTGCGGTCTCCGATCCTACCAACGAAGAAGCGGAGTTTGCGGTGTTGGTTCGCTCTGATCTCAAAGGGCAAGGGCTGGGGAGCATCTTGCTCAATACCATAATTCAATATTGTAAGCAGCGGGGTTTACAGCGGTTGACCGGGATAACCATGCCCAATAACCAGGGAATGCTGTCACTTGCCAGAAAGAGTGGCTTTCAGGTAGAGATTCATTTTGAAGACAAAACGGCGGAGCTTCTGTTGACGTTACAAGAACACAGCCAGTCTGACCACGGTTAAATAATCACCACTGCCATAGTTGGTGGTTTAGAAGTGACAATAAAAAGGCTGACCATATGCCAAAGGTCAGCCTGCTTTTTCATGGCATACTGAGTGACCAAGCGGGTCGAAAAACATCGACACAAACATGCGTCAGTTCAGATGCTTTTTCCATAACTGCTCAAGGTGTTTGATCGCCCAGGCTTTTGCCTTGCCCATGCGGCTGCGATTCCAGGCCAGGACCAGTTCAAACTCTCTGACAGGATTATCCCCCACCATGGCCAGCTTGCCTGTTGCTAAATCATCCTGAATGAAAAAACTGGGGATTGTCGCTACACCAAGGCCGGCACGTAAGGCATTCAACTTGTCATTCATGCTGGAAACTGTAAGTAATGGCTGCTCTTCAAGAATGTTGTGCGTTATCGGCGGCAGATTTCGTGCGGTATCTGCAACTGCTATGCCTCGGTATTGCTGACGAATGACAGGATCGAGCGGGTTATCATGTTTATGAATCGGGTGATCCGGGTGAGCAACCCAAACGATATCCATTTTGCCGAGAGGCTGAATTTTCACTTCCGGTGGCGCGACACTTGGCGGAGGAGCAATCAGAATATCGGCTCTGTCCTGTGCGAGCGCTTCCCAGCATCCGGCCAGAATTTCTTCACGAAACTTCAGACGGGTCTTACTTTTCTTTGCCAATGCATCAACAAGCGGAAACATCAGATCGAGCTTAATCAAACCGTCGTAGGCAATCGTGAGATCTAATTCCCAGCCGTGTGCCAGCGCTGTTGCATCCGAGACCATTTCATCCGCCGCGGATAATAATAACCGCCCCCTGTCCAGCAACAGCCGGCCAGCTTTGGTAAACGCGGCTTTATGACCGGAACGGTCGAAGATAACCAGATCCAGATCTTGTTCCAGTTTCTGAACCTGGTAACTCAGGGAAGATGGCGCTCGGCCGAGTTCTTCTGAGGCTGCAGCAAAACTGCCGCGACGCTCAATAGCATCTAAAACCATCAATGCTTCAAAGGATAATAACCGGTTCACTTTCAATCCCTGTGCCAATACAGCCATTTATTATGAGGCTGTTTTAACACATTCATCTTAAAATGCCTATCTGTACAATAACGCTCAATGCATCAGGTTCAAACTGTTGCCGAGGCCTGCGAAAGCTGTCCTCGACGACGGCGATTTCTGTATACCAAGCCTAAAGCGACCAGTGAATACAGAACAGCCAGCCCCCAAAGCTGAAACCACCAGGCGCTAATCTGGCTAAAACTCGCTCCCATCTGATTTAACCGCAGGAATCCGTTAATCGCCGGCGTAGAAGGTATCCATTGTGCCAGCCAGTAAACCGGAGCCGGCAGTGCGGATACGGGCCATACAAAACCAGCCGAGAAAACCAAAGGCAGTGAGCTGAGCAGCACGATAACCGTAGCCAGTTCCTTACGGGGGATCAGCTCACCAATGACGATGCCTAACGCTGTTACTGAGATCAGAAACGGCAGTGTCAGCATCAGCATATCGCCGATTGCAGCCTGACGACTGATACCGTAATACTCAAAACTCAGCCCAAAGTAGTAAGCAGTCAGAGGCAGATAGATAACAGTAAACAAGCAGATACGTGTGAAAATCATTCGCCAGGGTGAACAGGAGTGCCAGTAACCCGGCACTCCGGAGCGATGCATTTCATTCTGAGCCGCCCCAACTAATGCAGAGCCAATCAGCAGTGTCTGATGGAGTATCAGTACGAACACGGCAGGAACAACGTAATTGATATAACCCATGGTCGGGTTAAATACCGGACGCATATTCAGTTTCAGCGACGCGTACTTTTCGGAAGCTAACGCCAGGTTCTCGCCTTCAAGAATCATACGGGCCACTTTTGCTTCAGCGCTGAGCGTTCCTGTGGCTGTCGCCAGCCCTTCAACAACAGTACCGTAAACAAGAAACAGCGCCGCATCACCGGCGAAAGAGACTGTCGGGCTGGTACCAAGCAGGAGATCCCGGTAAAAGTGCTCAGGGATCACTAGCATCCCTTTCACCTCTTGTGCCTGAATCCAGTTTTTTGCTTCTTCAATACTTGCGGCTGTTTTCGTCACGGCCACCTGAGGTGTCGCATCAACCATGCGTATCAGTGCCCTACTAACTGCACTGTTATCCAGATTAACAACTGCAATCTGCTGTTCGCGCGGAAGCTGGTTTGAATAAGGCAGCGGGTAAATAAGCGAATACATTAAAACGCCGCCAAACACGGTGAAGATAATCGCAGGGTTGGTGAACACCGCTTTCAATTCACTCAGAAACAATTGACGCCAGCTCATACACCGCCCTCCAGCTGGCGTTTGCGCCAGACCAGCATTTTCAGCATAGCCAGTGCCATTGCCAGCAGAAACACCGCAAGCGCCATCATCTGAGGCATAGCTTGCTGTAAACCCGTCCCATAGTTAACCTGCTGAACCTGAATTTCAATGTAATGACTGACAGGCAACAGCGCCCGCCAGCCTGTCGCAATGGCTGGCATATCTGTCGCAGGAAAGGTTATTCCCATAAAAGCAAACGCCGGCGCTGAAAACCCGGCCACGAAGCTCATTGCCCGGGTAACATCCATTGCAAGGAAAAAGAACAGCACAGCCACACTCTGGCAAGCAATCACCATTAAACATTGTGCCACCAGCAAAATGCTCCAGCTACCGTGCATAGGCCAGCCCAGCAGCGAATACATGCCCCACAGAAACAACACACCTTGCAGAATAAAAACCGCCGCATAAGGTATAAGCTTGGCGACGAGTTGCTTCACCGGGTGTTGCCCCAGCCAGGCCAGTAATCCTTGCCGCCGCTGCTCTGCCGCCAGTGCCATGACAGTCGTGGCAATGATAAATATCTGCCACATGGCAGGAATAGCCGCCGAGACCAGAAACTGCCCATAGTGCGAGTTACTGTTAAATAACGGGGTTATCTGATTGCGGACTGGCAAGGCCTGCCCCAGCGCCTGTAGCGGTACTGGCGTGCCAGACACCATATTACTTACCGTATCTATACTGGCGGCATAGGTAGTCTGCGCCGACACGAAAGCGCTGTTTATCAGCTTGGCAATCAAAATAAACTGGGCGTTATAAAACACTGTCACAGACGGAGATCGCCCGAGCAATGTGTCTTTTTCCAGAGAATCAGGAATCACCACCAGCGCATAAATCTCACCGCTCCGCATTAACGCTGTGCCTTCTTCCACCTCGCTCAATTGTCGGGCAACCGACAGGGTCGGGCTGGCATCGTAGTATCGGATCAATCCGCGGGACAGGCGGCTGTGATCCAGATCGACCACACCGACGGGCAGATCGCGGGCGATCCCTTGCGAGAATATCCACCACAACAGGAGAAACAGACTTAAAGGCAAAAAGAACAGCATCGCCTTCAGCCAGGGTTCCTGACGTATGAGCCGCCACTCTCGCTGCATTGTGTTTAACCACATATCAGCGCTCTACCAACACACTCATACCGACACGCAATCCATCAACGGGCTGCAACGGACGCGCTTCAACTTCAAAAGTGCGCATATCGAATCCTTGCTGGGTATCCGTTGCCCGCCATGTCGCAAAATCTCCCATGACGGAAACATGCGTCACAGTAAACGGGAACGTTTGATCTCCCAATGCCGGCACCTTAGCTTCAAATTGAGTGCCTTTGGCAAAATCGGCCAGCCTGTCTTCACGGACATGAAACACCGCCCAGGCATCGTCCATATCTATGATGCTGACAACCGGAAACCCCTGTGGTGCCAATTCGCCACCATGAAGCAGGATCTGGCTGACCTCGCCATCATGCCAGCTGGAGATTCTGGTATCCGCCGCATAGGCTTCGACTTCTGCGACAGCCCCGGCAGCCATACGCTCTTTTTCCTGCGCAGCGCGTTTGGTTTCTTCCCGCGCCCCTTCTTTGGCCATTTCAAACATCTGATAAGCCGCTTGCTCTGTATAACGTGCCGCCTGCCATTGCGTATAGGCTTCATCCCTTTTCTGCTCAGCTACAACGCCGTCGCGATAGAGATTATTTATCCGTTGATAGGTTTTTTCACCCAGCGCCGATGCCGCTTTGGCTTTTTGCCACTGATCGCTGGCCGCCGCAACTTCCTGAGCACGTGCGCCATTTTGTGCTTCGTCAGCCAGTGCCCCGGCCGCCTGTTGACTGGCTTTTGCCTGCTCGAGCTTGGCATCAATTTCAGGGCTAAGTAAGGTAAAGATCAATTGCCCTTCGGTGATTTTATCCCCTTTTCGCACCAGTACCTGATCGATACGACCGGCGACTTTTGAAGAGATATTATATTGCTGAGCTTCAACCTGGCCCTGTAATCGCTCAGCATTCGGCTGATAGGCGTTCCAGAACCGGTATCCCAACCAAGCGACCAGCACAACAGCCGGTAATGCGACGGCAAGAGTTTTTAGCTTACTCATTTCAGTTAACCTTAAGTCCTTTGTAATTTTCATATTGGTTGAAGGTATTGATATCACCGCTGACAGCCAGTAATCGCGACAATGCTGTGACATAGTGATAAGCCGCTGCCAGGCGCTGCGTTTTTACACTCGCCAGATACAATTCGGCATCTACCACATCCAGAGAGGTCGACAGGCCCTGACTAAAGGCTTTCTCACGTAACACCACACTTTCCTCGGCCAGTGCAATATTGGAGGCCAACCCGTCATATTCTTCCAGTGCCTGAGAAGCTTCACGGTATGTTTTCTCCACTAACACGCTCAGATCCTGCTCAGCCTGTGCGCGCAGGTAATTCACCTGTGTCATTGCACTGTGAGCCGCTTTTACCTTGTCTGAACGGCCTGAAGAGTCGAGTAGCGGTATACTGACACCAACACCCACAGCCCAGTCTGGCGTTGTTTTCGCTGCGAGCGTGTCTTCTTCATAAAGGTTGTAATTACCGTAAAGAAAAACCTCAGGGTAATATTTGCCCTTTTCTGCATCTAACACGCCATTGGCCTGCGTTTTCTTGGCATCAAGAATATGAAGACCGGGGTAATCACTAAGGGTTTTATCAATAAAGGTGGTCATTGCCGGTAACCCTTCATTAACGAACAAGGACGTTGAAGGCAATGCGGGGGTTTGTAATTTAAGTAGCCTTGTCAGGGCAACTTGCGCAATTTCCAGATCGCGCTGGGCTTTAAGACGCTCAACACGGGCTTTATCAAAAGACGACTGTGCCTGCAAACGTTCGACTTTGGCTATCTGCCCTTGCGATTCTAACTTCAGGGCATTTTTATAATGCTTTTCCAACCCACGTTCCGCCTCCTGACGAGTGTCCAGCACTTGCTGCGCTAACACCACACCAAAATAATAGGTCGACAGATCTTCAAACTTGGCATGCTCTTTCATCTCAAGCATATATCTGGCTTCCTGGGTTTTTCCTTTCGTGATGTCCTGAGCCGCCATCACTCTTCCCCCGAGAAATACCGGCCAGATAGCACGAACTGAACTGGTCAGAATATCTCTGTCGGTAAGTTGCGAGGTAAACATTTTGTCGAATTGCCCAGGTGTCATTCCCATGAGCTGGGACAGACCACCTAAGCTGTTTGCCTGACTGCGCCCGGCTGGGGTACTCGCAATCAAATCCGAAGGCGCAATCTCAATAGGACCGTCCAGATAGGTATAATTGGCTGACACTGTCACTCTGGGTAACGACAGTGCTTTCGACGCCTCTTGCAGGTATGCGGCCTTTTCTACGTTGCTTTTTTCTGCCGCCAGTTCATCGCTATTGTTTCGGACAATTCGCCACGCATCGTCAAAACTGACAGTCGCTGCTTTCACCGGCAAACACACGGAACTTATCAGCAGCGCCAGGGAGATGGGTTTAGCCAGAGTCGGCCTTACATTCATCATATATCCTTAATGACCTCAAGAATGACTGCTCATATTAGAGCAAATGCTCTATTTGACAAGCTTCAATGAAATATTTATTTACATGTAGATCACAAGATATTGTTTTAAAAGCATAACAAAAGAAAAAGCCCTCGGTTGAGGGCTTTGATACTTGATTCTAAGAATGTGGCTTACATCAACCATTTCCACCAGATAAAGATGGCGAGAAAACCGTAAAGATAAGTTAAACCCGCCCATGACAGAAGTTTCATTGATTTGGTCAGTTTCAAATCTTCTGGCAATGATGCCGTGGACACCAGGCGATAGTTCAAATAGGCAAAAACAGGTGTCGTCATGAAGGCCAGTATCATGGCAAAGTCCATCATTGGCATTAGCGCTGAGGTAAAGAACAAAATGATCGCCATCGCAAACACACTGACAACAATCATCCACGCATTAATATAGCGGTTTTGCTCCAGTGGTTTTTTCTGGATAACCAGTTGTGCTTCAGCAAGCGCGCGCGAGTAACCATCAATAACGGTAATCGTACTGCCAAAAATACAGAAGAAAGCGATCACTGCGATCAGGTAACGAGACCACTCACCTATGGTAGACGCATACATGCTGACTAACTGATGAGAGAACCCGATTCCTGACGCTTTCAGTTCGGTTCCCGTTCCATACAGCACCAAGGCACCCAGTGAAAGAAACACAACCGCCAGAATTGCCGTGCCAATATAGCCTACATTGAAATCAAACAGTGCCGAACGTGTTGTCACTGTTTGCTCTTTACGCTGACTTTTCAGCCAGAGTGATGTCAGGCAAGAAATTTCAATCGGAGCTGGCATCCAACCCATCATCACGACAATGAACCCGAAAGACGCCAGAGTCCAGGCAGAAGGCCCCTGATAGTCGGCGGGCGCGGCACTGCCATTACTTGCGGCTATCACAACCGCAGAAATGGTCGCGATAACCAACACTGACATAATAACTTTTGACAATCCATCCAGCGCTTTATAGTGACCAGCCATCAGTATGGCCAGACAAGCTACAAGCACAATGGCAGAAAGAACCGGCAGAGGTAAATTGCCCGGCATAAAATAACCCAGCAGGCTTGCACTGAATAGCAACAGCGCTGCTGTGTTCACAATACCGGATAACAGGTTAAGCCCTGAAAACACCCAAAGATAGCCACGTCCTAATTGGTCGTAGCCTTCGACTAGGCTTTTGCCTGTTCCCATAGTGTATTGAATACCAGCCCTGAAAAATGGGTATTTAAAAAGGTTTACCAGCAAAATGATCGCGGCCAGTTGCCAGCCGTATATGGCCCCGGCTTTGGTTGATGCAACCAAGTGTGACCCGCCAACCGCGGCCGACGCCATCATGATCCCGGGACCTAACGATTTGATTAATTGCTTGATGCCACTTCCCTGTCTGGATTTCGGCGGGATAGATACTGTGTCTGACATTCAATACGTCCTATGTAGTTTTTTATAGTAATGAGCTTCTTTGTCTCAGGTTTAAATCAGTTGTGCAATCCCCTGGTCAGACTGAATTCAGTGTGAAACACTAGAAAGTGGCGATACCAAGCACATGTCTCTACTCCTGATATTATTTTCATCAGTAAATGTCAGGAATCATGTTAAAAAAACGATAAAAAAATATGCTTATTTCATAACTCCTGTGCACCATTCCTTGACGGCACTGAGAATATGCCTGCTCCCTATAAAATCATGATTTACCCCAAATATTCCACACTCCCACTCGCTTAGGCTTATGCTTGTAAAGAAAGCACCATAGGTTTTTCATACTCGCTTGAGCCTTTATGCCAACAGCTAAACACAATGACAGCGCGCGAGCTTCCTCTTCATCAGGTATCCTTCGCCGGATTCGGCGGGGACTGCTATGGGGTTTTATATTCGTCACCTGCGCGTTAGCCACTTTAGCTGTAGGTGTGACTTTCTGGTTAGCCGGTGAAGGTATTCAATTAGGATCTGTCTCTGGCATCAGCCTGTCGCAACAAGGCATCTCAGTTAAAAAACTGAGTATCAAGATCAAAGACAATGAGTTTGTGCTGAATAACGTATTGCTGTTGCACCGCTACGCTGGGGATCAACAGCCGAACATGCCAGACTCCCCTCAGAACTCTCTTGCTGCCGGCTGGCTAGTTAAGGCCGACAAGCTGACAGTGGTGATCCCACCGGCAGTTCGCAGGGCTCTATTTGAAAATGGGCTCAGCGCTGACATCGTTACTTTCAACAAAGTAAAACTGATGACGCAGGGAGCACTGACCGAAGGACGGTTCATTATTACCGCTGCTTTTGCCGAAGCAATACTGGCTACGCCATCATCGAAAACAGATTATCAGCAGGCATTACATGACATCAGTATTGGCGTTTCAACAACACCAAAACTACAGCTCAGTGGTACGGTCGGGCGCGGCGATTTTCAGCCGCCGTTGGCGGCTTTCATCAAAGATGACAAGCATGGAGACAAGTTCCGCAACGCTGATCACCCCCAAAATAGTTACCCCGTCACGTTCAGGTCACTTTCATTTGCATTGTTACCACCAGAGGATGGCACGCAGCCCCTTTCGGTCTCTGTTGATCACATTGCGCCAGTAACAGCATCTTCAGATCAATCTGAACAGGATGGGATTCGCCAGTTATCTCTGTCTGTCGATTTATTATCGCCGCTGAGCTCACTTGAACTGAGCATCAGCAGGTTACGCTGGGATCCTGCGCCATTCCTGTCTCAAGAACAGACCTCAACATCAACCGACCTTCCCCACCTCGGACAAATCACCCGCCTGTTGTTTCAGGCTCCGGTTAAACACATTGAAATCGCATCGATGGCAATCGTCGATTACTTATCCCAGGCCAGATTTTTATTTCAGCGAGGGACAGAAAACACACGGTTTGAATTAGAGGGAAAGGTACAAACAGCCAACAATACGTTATTACCTGTCACCAGCCACTTTCTGGCTTCTGAAAACAAACCGGCTGTTTTTACTGTACAGCTCACTGATGCTGATCAGGCAAGTCTTTCTGGCGTTGATTTAGTAAGCTGTCATGCCAGCTGGCAATTTACGTCAGACATGCCGCAATCTCTCAACTGCAAAAGTGACAATGTCACTAAAGTACTGGATTACTTCGCCATCCAATCCATATCGCTCCCTGATCCGAATCAACAACAAGCTGCCTTTGTGGCAAAACTAACAGAAACTAATCAACCCAAAAAAAAGCAATCTGAGAAAAAGCAACCAAAGAATAAAGACCACCAGTCTGATTCAGCCTCTGAGCCAGATTCGCTCTCGCCGATATGGCACTATGCGATTGAGATAAGAGCGCCCGGCAGCATTCAATTCAGATTACCCCACTCACACCAACACAGCGGGCCAGACGATTATAGTGCCGTAGCGTTAAACCATGACGGTATCTGGCGATGGGCACTGTCGTTTGATCAGCAACAGGCACAGTTCAGATTAACCACTCCGAAACAGTTAGACATTGGCGTTAAAAACCCTGCTGCGCAGGGAAAAATTGTTATAAACACTCTCTCTTGCCATGTGCCGCTAACAATACTGGCCCGGTCTCAATGCCGCAGTACTAATTCGCTTACCGCGCAGGCAGCAGTTCTTGAAATCGACCCACTGACAATCAGTAATCTGCAGCTGTCACAGCGTATCGACATACAAAGCACTGGCAACGTACTCAAACTGAATCTGGACAGCACCCGGATCAGCGCACAAACAGTTGCCTTACCTGACTATGCTGCTCAAAAACAAAACCGCTTAAGTCAGGTACGCATAGATATACCCGACACAGCCATTCAGCTGGACAATCTCTTTTCATCAGCGCCAGCGTCACCACAAGTATGGTTAGTCAATGTCGGGGAATCACCGGCCACACTGAATGCGGCATTCAGCAGTTTACGCACTATGACTACAGACAATGAATCGAGAAAGAATCAAAGCTCTCTCCCTGCACAACAATTTGAGGGTAATCTCGCGATCACGTTAAACAGCTTGAGGGCAGTAAAAAACACTCAGGCATGGAAGCTTAGCAGCGATTATTCGACACAACTGGCGCTCAGTGTGAATAATCAGGTGCTGCCTGTCATCCGCAACCAGGGAAAACTGACACTCAATGCAGACACACTGGCAATAACAGGTTTGTTAAGTACCGCGCAAAGTCAGCCATGGTTAGATTTTTCATTCACTCAGGAATGGAAAAGCCGGATCAGCCGCATTCAGATAGCACAGAAACCCATTTCTTTTTCCGCAAAACAGAGCTTACAAAAGTACTATCTCGCGCCACTGCCTGTTAGCGCTGATCTGCATAATGGCAGTGTGAGTCTCCGAGCCGATCTGAAATATAAGAATGCTCTCTGGTCAGGCTCGCTGGATATCTTCACAACCCATTTAAGCGGAAATATTAAAGACACCCACTTTGCCGATCTCAATGTGTCATTGACCAGCCTGGTAACTAACAATACGATACGCAGCCGTCAGCCGCTGACGGTTCACGCCAGTTGGCTACACTTCGGCACCTTATTTCAGGACGTCACGGCCAGCTTTCATTTCGACACAGATGAGCCTCTTTATACGCTGCACAGAGCAACCGCCAAAGTACTTGGTGGTCAATTAAGCACCCGCAACGTAGTGAGCCACTCTTTGACCAATATTGACGTGATTCCTTTGCGCATCCAGAGTCTCAATCTTAAGAAATTAATGGATTTATTTAACCCTGAAGATGTTGAGTTAACAGGAACACTGGATGGATTACTCCCCATCCGCATTGTGAATGGAAATCCCGTCATTGAAAAAGGTGCTTTATTTTCAAGAAGTCCGGGTGGCGTTCTGAGATATAAAGAAGGGGCAAATATCGATGAAAACGTCAGAGCCGGAGGCGAAAACAGCCTCAAAGTGATCACCAGGATTCTCAGAAATTATCAATACGACTCTCTTGCGGTTGATATAGACTATTCCAAAGAGGGTCAATTAAATGCTAGTGCCAGGTTCAAAGGCCGGAATCCTCACTTTCAGAATGGAAGACCGGTCAACATCAATCTGAACATTGAAGACGATATACCAGCACTGATCAAAACGCTCAACACGATAAATACTTCTCAGTTTGAGCGGATTTTTGTGAAGCAGCTTGGTCTTGAAAATTAGACTTTTGCGCTGAATTTATTGCAAATGACTTGAAAAGGTCGACGCCCATGGATATTCAGTTTAAGTATTACTGTATGACAGGCTGTTTAGCAGTGATATTCTTATTAATGACTTCTGGTTTGGTCGGATGTACACCTACTGTACAGGTTGCCGCATCTGACAAGCCTATAGAAGTCAATCTGAACGTGAAAATTGAACATGAAATCAGGATTAAAGTGGATAAGGAAATCGATGATCTTTTCAGTGACGATGATGTCTTCTGACAAGGCGGAGCGCCTGTTATGAAACGCATACTGACTTACCTGGCTATGTTGCTGTTTTGTGCACATGCTTTTGCTCTCGATTTACAACAAGCAAAAGCACAAGGCTTAGTCGGTGAAGCCAACAATGGCTACATAGCCGCTTTGGCACCGTCACCTTCAGCAGAAGTACGCCAGCTGATTCAAATTGTTAACAGTGAACGAAAAGAAAGTTACCAGCGTATCGCCGTATCACACGGGCTGACATTGCCCGAAGTAAGCCGACTCGCGTACAAAAAAGCGATAGAAAAAACCGAAAGCGGCCATTTTTATCAAAGCCCAAGTGGCTTGTGGGTCAAAAAGTAAACATGTTTTCTGCTCGCCATTCAGTCACCATCCAGAGATAACACGCCTTAACGATTGAAATTTTCAGTCATATTCACTACCAAGAAGAGGTATACTTCAGCTCTCATTTTCTGTGTGCTGTAGAAAGATGCTGTTCCAACCTGCCTTACTGAAACAACAGTTAACGCGCTATCCTCTATTCTGGCTGGTTGCGCTGATTTGCCTGATGCCATTCATCAACTCCCCTGTGGCGCTGATTCTGGGTTTCTCGCTCGCTACCTTAGGGTTTGTCCCTGCAGATATTCCTGTCGCCACCATCACAAAGAAATTGCTGTCATTGGCGATCATCGGTCTGGGATTTGGCATTCAGCTTGATGTCGCCATTGCAGCGAGCAAAGCAGGTTTAGGGCTCATTGTGGCTTCCATTGTCGTGACTTTAGTCATGGGATGGTTACTCACCCGATGGCTGAAGATAGACAGCAAAACCGGTCATCTGATTGCATCCGGAACAGCCATTTGCGGCGGTAGCGCAATCGCGGCTGTTTCTCCGGCAATCAACGCTAACAGCCATCAGACCTCGCTGGCACTGGCGACGGTTTTCATACTGAACTCAGCAGCTCTCTTCTTGTTTCCCTCTGTTGGCCATCTGCTGGATATGACGCAACATGAGTTTGGTGTCTGGGCTGCCATTGCCATTCATGACACCTCTTCAGTGGTTGGTGCGGCAGGGGCTTATGGCGACGAAGCGTTAAAAACAGCCACCACGCTTAAGTTAGCCAGAGCCTTGTGGATTATCCCGCTCGCGTTTCTCAGTGCTCTGATATTTCGGGGGAAAGAGAAAAAGCTAACCGTGCCAATGTTCATCATCTTCTATTGTGTCGCTATGCTGACGGCACACTGGCTCCCCCAATTCTCTGAGCTGTATCAGGGGATCTTCGCACTCTCGAAACGCCTGTTGGTGGTGTGTTTATTTATGATTGGGGCGGGAATTACGGTACAAAAACTGCGTGCGGCAGGCTTTAAACCGCTGTTACTGGGTATGTTGCTGTGGTTAATTATTGGCCTGGGTTCATTGCTTGCTATATTGCTCGGGGCGGCCTGAATGGCTTAGTCGGTATCCCATTGCGGTGCCGTCTCTTGTTCGCTGCTTTGGCTTTTCACAGTCCAGGCTCTTCTGGCAACCAGATAAAAAAGCAGCGAAAAAGCCATCAGACTCAGTAAAGCGCTCCAACCACCTGTCGTCATTGTTGCGCCTAATGTCAGCAGCAACACCAGAGCTACCCATTTCTTTGTCTTATCCATCTAAGTCATTACTACTTTTATCTTTCCTGATGCTCATTATTGTTTAAGCACCACTGCAGATAAAAATACCTAATCACACTAAGAAAGCAGGTTTCGTTATAACCGTAAGTAGTTAAAGCACGATTTTTATACCGCTGGTTATTATCAACCTGATGCACTCAACCCCGGCACTTTGGTCTAGGCTAACAATACACCTCTGTAAGCACCGGAGATCATGCTTATGCGTCGATTTGAAAACTTGCTCTTTATCAGTGATGGTGTGCAGGATGAATCAGATGGATTAAAACAGGCATTGAGCCTGTCAAATAATCACCACTGTAACCTCACCGTGTTGATTATTTACCCTGAGCTACCTGAAACGCTGGGGAGTTACCAAGCCAATTGGGAACAAGCACTCATTGAAAGTACCAAACTGCAGATTGCGCAGACGACGTCAGCGCTGTCTCTGTCTGAACAATCTGTTATGCCCGTCATTCTGGCGGAAAGCAGCAAAACGCCCTCCACACTCGTCATTCAACATGTGCTCAGAGACAGTTACGATCTGGTGCTGAAATCCGCCAATTTCAATCAAAGCGAGACTGGGTTGAAAGCCATTGATATGGAACTACTCAGGCAATGCCCCTGTCCGGTCTGGCTATGCCGTCCCATTACGCATGCGCAGAAGAAGGTCCATGTTGCCGTTGCTATTGATGCTGAAAACGATAGCAGGGAAGAGACAGATCTTGATCTGATGCTGCTTCAGTTGTCCCGATCACTGGCAGACAGTTGTGACGGAAGTCTGAATATCATTTCCTGCTGGGATTTCCCGTACGAAGAAATTGCCGGTAACCCGTTTATTCATGTCCCTGAGCAAGAACTTCAGCAATCCATCAAAGACGCGGAACACAAACATATTAATGGACTGAAAGCACTGATCACGCTATCTGGCATTGGCGGACCAGTGAAAGAATTCCACCCTAAAGGTCTTCCTCAGAAGTGCATCCCCGACATCATTGAAAGTGAAGGCATTGAGTTATTGATTATGGGAACAGTTGCCAGATCTGGCATACCCGGTTTTATCATGGGAAATACTGCCGAAGACATTATCCAGAATACTAAATGCTCCATTCTTGCCCTCAAGCCCAAAGGGTTTGTGACGGACGTAAAAGCCTACTAAGCAAGCATTGCCGGTATGGAGAACGATTCAGGTATGACAAAAAAATACGGGCTGCCAGCGGCAACCCGTATGTCTTAATGGTTATAAAAAGCTTTTTACTGCGCGTTCATCGCATCCAGTTTCGCACCAACCGGACCGGAGAAGTTATAACCGTCGTGTTTATCCCAGTTGATTGACCAGGTCATGACCCCGGCATAATTACTGTAATTAAACGCCGGAACCACAGTCTGGCAATGCGTACCGATGGTCAGGCAGTCTAACGCATCCAGAATGTTCTGAGTCGGTGCCTGGCCTGAGTTAGCAGAGCTGGGACCGGACGGCAGACCGATGGCGACCTGATCATCACGCAGTGGCGCAAACTGCTCGCCATTGGCTAACGTGAATCCCTCGATCAGCATTTTGGACTGTGCCACCATCATGTCCACTGAGCCTTCTGGTGCCGCACCTGGCAGATATGGGTTCGGCAAACCACCATTGTTATATAACTGCACATGCAGCAGATCCAAGGTATCTCGCAGTGCATTAATCAGTGGAATATAAGCGCCCCAGATACCGGAATACGCCACCATACCTCCCTGAACATACGGATGTTCAGGAGCCATGGTCAGGTACATATCACCGCCCATATTCACTTCAATCTGCTTCAGCGCGCGAGGCAGACGGGCCTGAATCTGAGAGCCGTGAACCAGATTGGATCCGCTCTCAAGGTCAATGTCCAGCCCGTCAAATCCCCATTCGTTGATCAGCGCAGTCAGACTGCTGACAAAATGCTGTTCATCAGAATCCGTATTGAGGGTGATGGTTCCTTCGGCGCCACCAAGAGACAAGACGAATTTCTTACCCTGGGCCTGAAGTGCGGCCATATCCTGCTTGAATTTCTGGGGATCCAGTGCCGGGCAGCTGCTGTGAATATCACCACTGTACAGATTGAAATGGACAGTGCCCGTACTGTTGCGATCGTTCTCCGCAAAGGCAATATCGATGATATCCCATGCGTCTGACATCTCGCTAAGGTTGATAGGACAACCCGCGCCATTGACAAAGTTATGCCAATAACCAATCAGCTTATGGGTTTTTACAGACTGCTGAAGCACCTTGACGGTAGAGGCGGCAGATGTAACGGCCAGTCCGGTTGCATCTGTTGCCCTCGCAGAGACTGTGTAATTACCCACAGCGCCTGGCGTCCAGTGGGTGCTGTATGGTGAGGAAGAGTCCGTGGCGATCACTGCACCATTAACCAGGAAATCAACACTGTTCACTGTGCTGTTCAGTGATGCCGCATCTGCAGACACAACAACAGCCTTACCTAAGCCAACAGAAGTGCCGGATGCCGGTGACGTCAGGGTGACAACCAATGGCTCGTCACTGACATTGACCAAAACGCCCGCACTGCCCTGATTGCCTTCATTATCTGTTGCCACAGCTGACAAACTGACAGCCCCTGTTCCCGTCGCAGTCCAAGTAACACTGTAGGGCGCTGAGGTATCGATGCCTAAGCTTTGTCCAGCCGCAAAAAATTCCACTTGCGACACGGAGCCGTCAGCATCTGTTGCATCCACCGCCAGCGTGACAACGTCACTATTTAACACTGTTGTATTGTCGGCCGGAGAGCTAAAGGTGACTGTCGGCACAACCGCACATATCCCCTGCTCAGTCCAGGCGTCGGTCCAATAAAGACCGGTTCCCGGTTCGTATGCCCAGGCCGATTCAGACGAACACCAGCCAGCCACATCACAGCTATATTTGTAATTTGCACTTTGGACCAGATCACCCACCTGGTAACTGGTGCCAGCCTGATAAACAGGTACGCCAGCACATCCGCCACCAGTAGCACCTGAAACCGCGACAGTAACGACTGAGCTCCAGGTTACCGCACCATTATCGTCTGTGGCTTTTGACTTAAATTCGTGGCTGCCCGCGGTGGCAGACCAGACAGACTCAAAAGGTGAGGAAGTTGCAGTTCCCACCAGCTGGTCATCAACATAAAACTCAACGGAAGCCACTGTACCGTCCTGATCCGTTGCATCAGCACTAAGGGTGACAACGTCACCTTCTTTGATTTGTGATACAGGCGTCGGATTCGTCAATGCCACACTTGGGGGCTGGTTGTTACCTTCTGCCACCACAGTGATAGTCACGGAATCGGTTCGGCTCGCCCCTTTATCATCAGTCGCCACTACAGTGACAGAATGACTACCTTCAACCGTAATCCACGGCACTGAATACGGGGCGGTATCATCAATACCCACAGTATTGCCGTCCACTTTAAACGTGACGTCAACCAACTGCCCATCACTGTCCGCCGCATTGGCGGTCAAAGAAATGGCTTCATTGACACCAAACTGAGCATTATTCAATGGTGACGTCAAAGTCACTGTCGGGGGCTGATTACCGCCAGGAGCATCACACACACCCAGCAAAGACCATTCTTCGTAAGGATCAGAATACTGAACAGGATCCTTATTCTGGTTCCACCAATTTGCCTGATAGGCGTTATTAAGATGCTGTACTTGTGCCCCTCCATTATACGGAGTTCCACTTGCCCAGACTGGAAAAGCTGTACAGTCAATCGCATAGGCCGATACTGGGCTCACCAATACCAATGCAATTGCTGTATGAATGAGGGTTTTTCGCATTGTTAGCGTCCTTATTCTCTCAAATGAAGATTTTCCCAAAGAGATACTTACTTGGTTCAGATAGAAAATTATCCAAACCAATCATGGACGACTTTTTAAGTAATGATAAATAAGACAAAAGAGTATTGAATACAATCCTCTGTGAACTCTCATTTTCAGAGTAGCGCATACAAAATCAATGCAGAAAGACCGAAGAAAGATCACTTTTGACGGGAAAGTCGATAGAAGAAAAACCAAGGGGGCTTAATCGCCCCCTCTCTTTTTGCTACCTGTAAAATAATCAGCCAGCTACAGTGCTGAATAAAAATAAGTTATAGGCGACGATGGCAATCAGTAGCAACAAACCTTCAAAGCGGTTGATGCGACCCGGTCCGCGGAAGCCCATGCACATCACAACCAGGGCTACGGTCAGTCCCATCATGACGGCCCAGTCGCGAGCAAACACTTCAACGCCAATGCCGCTGATCGGAGAAATAACACCAGCGATACCAATAACTGCCAGTATATTGAACATATTTGAACCGACAACATTACCAATAGCGATATCGTGTTCACCTTTACGTGCAGCAGCCACAGAAGCCGCCAGTTCTGGCAGTGAAGTGCCAAGAGCAACAATAGTCAGACCAATAATAAGATCACTGACACCAAGTGACTGAGCAATGGTCACCGCGCCCCAAACCAGAATTCGGGAACTCACCACCAAAAGCACCAGACCAATAAGCAGCCACATCACGGCTTTCTTTAAAGGCATGTTGTTGGCTTTCAGCTCGTTTGCCGTCTCTGACTCCAGCGTATCGCCTTTACCTTTCAGAGCAGAATATATAGACCAGCCAATCAAGCCAAAAAATCCAATCAGCAAGACAACCGCTTCAACGCGTGTTAACTCGCCATCCCAGAGCAAAATACCTGCAAGGATACCGATAAGTATAAGTAGTGGAAGCTCTTTTCTGATGATGTTCGACTGGACGGCGATAGGCGCAATGATTGCCGTAATACCCAGAATAAGCCCGATATTGACAATATTGGATCCAAGAGCATTACCCAAAGCCAGCTCAGGTTTACCGTCGATGGATGCCATAGCCGATACAACCATTTCTGGTGCGGAAGTACCAAAGCCCACAATAACCATACCGATTAACAGTGGTGGCATCCCCAGATAGCCGGCACTGGCAGCAGCCCCGTCGACAAATTTATCTGCACTCCAGACTAAAAGAGCAAAGCCCAACAATATGGCTATTGATGCGGTGATCATGTGTATGTACATCCCAATGTTTAACAGAAAATAACGTTCAAAAATGAGTAAAAAACAGGTTATACGAACGCATTCAGTAACACGGGAATCAAGCGGCGCCAAGAATAATGGGTTTACGTGTTTTATGGTAGCAAAATTATCACATTACACTGATAAATCTCACAGTCCGGCTCACCGCATACCGAGTGCAGAAACATGCGGTGAATCAATCAAAGAAGAACGATCTGACTGCCCGTAAAACACCCTGCGGCAAACAACCGCAAGGCATCATCACGAAAGGCAATCACAGGCAATCACAGATAGACAAAGAACCGCAATGTGGAGGACAGTTCATCACGTTGCCACTGCTGATAGGTAACTTCGGTGCGTAATCCCAACTGCTGGCTAAGCGCCCAGTGCCAACTTGCCTGTGATTCCGTACGCCAGCGCATAGCATCCCACTGGTACAGCCCCTGTGCGGACAAGGCCAGTTTGTGCTCTTCGTTAGCCTGCCAGACCAAGCCCGACTCCATCCCCAAACCCAACGACAGGTTTTCACCCTGAGCATCAAAATAATTCAGCTCAGAAGAGAGTAACGCATAAGCGTGTAAACGGTTAGCATCTCCCCAGGATTTACCGTACCCGCCCTGCATGAAGTATCGGCCAGTCAAACCGCGAGTATCTGGCTGTCGATCATAGCCGGCACGGATATTCCAGGATAAGGAGTCAAATACCCGATAATCAGGCGCCAGTGACATGGCATCGAGCAGGTAAAGCTGGTTAAGATCCACATCGCCATCTTGATCAACCCCTAATTGCAGGTCGAAAAAGCTGATCTGTGCCCCCGGAATGTAACCGCCAGCGTTATCCAGTAAATCATGATAGGCCACTCGCCATTCCAGCAACGCCTGATCGGCGTTATGATTGCTGTAACGATATCCCAATCCTAACCGGCTTGAATTGTGGCCTTCATCAGGCGACATGGCAGGTTTTGCGGGTTCAGAAAATGGCGATGAGGTATTCAGCTTGCTTCTGGCAATCAACAATTTTTGTAGATGAGGCGCAGTGTCTTCCCGGGCGAGCGCCTGATCATAAAACTCAAAGTTGAGCCACTCATAGGCCATTTCCAGAATGGCAGCCCGTTCGCTCAATGACCCTTCAGTCGGATACTGGCCCGTCATGGCAGCCCGCGCGGCCAACAGTTGTTGATCATCCAATTGCTCAGCATAGTGCATTAAACGTGTACCAAAAGAAGCCCGGTATTTGGGAACCTCAATCAGTCCGTTCTCTCTGAGCACTTTGACCGTGTCTGATGGGATTGCCCGGTAATCAAAACCGGATGTCAGATCCAGCCCTTCCCTGCCCGCTTCAAGCAGTGCCAGCAGCTGATAGGAACAATTCTCATCGATGAAATAATAGTCAAATTCAACACCGTTCATTTCCCAGAGATGGCGCAGCACCTGCTGAACTTCTTCCTCATCCAGATTTAACGCATACTCCCAAATATCTCTTGATTCTAAATCGTTGTACTCACGTACTTTTCTGTAATACGGCATGACACTGAACGTGCCGGGGTAATTCCCGAACAGCCCTTTTGCTGCGTACAGAAACGCATTGTCATTACTCTCCGGCGTGGCGGCAAAATTGATTGCAAAGGCCACTAATTCGCGGTTTCGATTCTGATCTTTAGCATCAACACGCAGCAAAGTATGCCCGAACATAGACGATGGGCTGTTCATAAATGCTGTCGGGAAAACCAGTGTCAGCCCCTTGGGATTCAGCGCCTGCTTCCAGAGAGTCTGCTCAGGGCAGACGGCTACTGGCCAATCTGTATGTAATTTTTGTTTTAACCAATGGAAACGGGCCGGATACCGGCAGCTCAAACTCTGGTCATTGGATGAGCTATCGGACTGTTTCGCTTCGCGTTCAAATCCTTCGACGGTGGCATTAAGCTCGGCCAGAGGATCATCTTTTCCCTGCGGACTGACAAAGAAAGAAGGCGAATCGACCAGGCTTGTAAACGAGCCGGTCAGTCCGGGCTGATAATGCCCCAGGGTATGCCAATAATCAGAGGTGGAAAGATGCACCAGATCTTGCTGGGTATACGCAAAAGCGGTGCTGCTGAAAACGCTGAGAGGAAGCAGAGATAGCCAGAACTTCATGAAATCATCGATGGGATCAAATAGGTTCAGTCAAGCACATTGAATAAACAAAGCACCAGATTAGAAAAAGATACAGCGCCTTTTGGCGCTGTATCTGAGCGGTTCACACCTGTAATAAATTACAGTGCGTAAGCAGCCAGCGTATTCTGATCAGCAACCATAGTGTTCAGATTAGCCAGAACATCTGTAGAAGTAACATTTTCAGAAGCGAAGATAGACGCATAGTTATTACGAGCAGTCGCGTTAAATTCCGCTTTTGCTTCATCGCTCATGCCCCAAACGTCAGTCAGAGTTGCCAGCGTTTCACCTTCGCCACGTGCGATATCACGAGCCAGATTGTCCATGTTACCGTCGATAAACATAGCCAGTTTTTCTTGAGAAGTGATCACGCCGTTGCCGTCACAACCCAGTGTGCCGAAAGTGATACCGAAAGTTTGGTTACCTGAAGTACCGTTCGTTGTCGCACCCAGTACTTTAAATACTTTGCCTTCTTGACCAGCAAATACCATAGAGCCCAGACCACAACCGATATCTTGGTCAGCCATTGCTTGAGAGAAAGGCATCATGCCCGCGAAAACTGCCACTGCAAATACTTTTTTCATTGTTATTCCTTAGACTTAATTAACACAAATTGCTTGCATCATTTTTATGCGTCCAAAATCATAACAACTTAAAGCTATATTTCAATTTATACAGGGCAAAAAGTTATTTGTTTACATTTTCTTAGCTCAAAATCCACTTTTTAAAAAACCCGCCCATTTTAGTTGAGTTAAAAATAACCAATCTGGGCGAAGTCGCTTAACGCAATATCGTTATTATTGTTCAGAAACTCACTCATTATTCCTATTAACAATATTTTTAACTTTATCGACTAAGTCGATAGGTAAAGGGAATACTATGGTTGATGTCCTGTCATTGGCAATCTCAGTCAATGTCTGCAGGTAACGAAGTTGAATCGCATTCGGGGCTTTATTCAGCACTTCGGCGGCCTCCATCAACTTTTTAGAGGCTTCCAGCTCACCCGTAGCATGAATAACTTTTGCACGACGTGAACGTTCGGCCTCTGCCTGACGAGCTAATGCACGCACCATGCTGTCATCCAGATCAACATGCTTGATTTCAACATTGGCTATCTTTATGCCCCAGTTATCGGTGTGCATATCAAGAATGCCCTGCAAATCTTTATTCAGTTCATCTCTTGCCGACAGTAATTCATCTAACTCATGCTGACCAAGTACTGATCGTAATGTTGTCTGGGACAGCTGGCTGGTGGCTTCAAGATAATTTTCGACATTGATGATCGCCATTTTGGGGTCAATAACCCGAAAGTAAACCACAGCATTGACCTTAACCGATACATTGTCTTTGGTGATCAGATCCTGAGTTGGCACATCAAGCACAATTGTTCTCAGGTCAACCCGAACCATTTGTTGAATGATTGGGATAATGATGATCAACCCAGGCCCTTTTACTTCATAAAAGCGCCCCAACAGAAAGACGACGGCACGCTCATACTCACGCAGCACTCTGAACATGCTGATAATCAGCACGAGTACCAGCACAACGATGGTTGCCAGGGAATACGTAATCATGGTTTATTCCTTCTCTTTGGCCGCAACATGCAAACACAAGCCTTCGACTTGTTTAACGACAATTTCCTGACCCACCCGCAATGGCGTATCACAGCGGGCTTGCCAGATTTCGCCTTCTACCAGCACCCGCCCCTCTCCGGGAAAGCCACTGACCACTTTACCGTGATCGCCAAGGAGCATTTCTACCCCGGTTGAAACAGGTTTACGGCGGGTTTTTAGCAATAAGGTAAGAATGACAAAGGTAAACAGCGCGGAAGTGGCTGTCAGACCCACGATCAAAGGGACGGCAATTTGATACCCTGGTTCTTCGGTATCCATTAACATGACTGACCCTATAACAAAAGAAACGATACCGCCCAGACCCAATATGCCAAAGCTGGGGCTAAAGCCTTCTGCCACCATCAGAATGATCCCCAGGATAATCAATCCCAGCCCCGCATAACTGACAGGCAATAGTTGCAGCGAATACATAGCCAGAATCAGACAAATACCGCCGAGTACACCAGGCAACCCAACCCCGGGGTTGTAAAATTCTAACAATAAGCCATAGATGCCTATCAGCATGAGTATGTAGGCTACGTTCGGATTGGTAATGACCGCCAGAAACTTAAACCGCCAGTCCTGTTCACGCTCTACATATGCAACATTCTCAAGTGATAAAGTCTGTTGTACCCCGTTAATAAGCACGGTACGGCCATTAATCTGACTAACCAGATCATCAAGATCTGTTGCCATAAAATCGATGACATTTTCTTGCAATGCCCCTTCGGCATCTAAACTTGCCGCTTCCCGAACGGCTTTCTCTGCCCAGACTTCATTTCTGCCATGCAATTTAGCCAGGCTGGTGATATACGCAGCCGCATCATTGATGACTTTCTTCTCCATGGCTGTTTCGGCTTTTACTTCCTTACCTGACTGTGTACCTTCTTCAGACTGTTTAGCCGCGTCATCTTTTCCAGCCGGTTCCTGTTCATCAGAGTCATCAAAAGGATTGTCTTTTTTCCCGCTTGGCGACCCACCGGTCAGAGATACTGGGGTAGCTGCACCAAGGTTTGTGCCCGGTGCCATCGCAGCAATATGACTGGCATAGAGAATATAGGTTCCGGCGCTCGCCGCTCTGGCACCCGATGGGCCAACCCAGGTTGCCACTGCAACCGGAGATGTTGTGATAGCGCGAATGATTTCCCGCATAGAGGTATCTAAACCGCCAGGTGTGTCCATCTTTAGCACGATAAGCGCAGCCTGTTCTTCCTGAGCATGATTAATTTCACGCGAGACAAAATCACTGACGGCAGGTCCGATCCCGCCTTTGATATCAATTAACCATACATCGGATGCCTGAGAACACATTGGCCAAAGCGCAGCCAGCCATAATGTCAGAATGGAAAACAGCTTCATGACGCATGCTCCCAGTAGGTGTACCAGACTGAACCAGATAGGAAAACCTGAACTCTTAGGCGTTGGTTATCCACCACCTTAAGCATAGCGCACAGAATTCGGTGCAGGATTGATCGCTGTACAGAGCCATGACACCCTGCACAGCAGCGGGCAACTCAGGGAATATGACGAGAGAAAAGTCGGCCAAGCGCCGAGGGATGGTGAGACCAGTGCGTATCAAACATGTCCATCAAAGCCGGGTTGCCGTACCGTGACAGACAAACGGCATGGAAACGATTCTTATGCTCTTTCAGTTTAGCTACCCGCTCCTGCATCTCCGGCGATTGCGACGGCGCAATAAAATCGGACAACACAATGAGATCCGCATTTTTATACTTATCGCCACTCATCAGCATCAAGGACTGATCCAACACAGGCGTTAAATCTGTGCCGCCATGAAAAGAATAAGAAAGGAAATTTAACACTTCACTCAAACCATCCTGCCGGGTCAGCTCATACGTGATGTGCTGGGTAGAAAACAGCATGACATAACAGTCTCTGTCATCGGCAAGTGCAATCTGCATCAATCCGTAAGCCAACGCTTTCGCGCACTGTTCAGGGTAGCCGGACATTGAGCCAGAAGCATCAATGCAAACAATAAACGGCCCTTTGTCCTGTTCGACTTGTTTACTTTGCTTCCTGTAGGCTTTCACTTTACGCAGTTTGCGCTGGGCACCCTGCATTCTGTAATTCATTAAACGCTTATCAACAAGGTGTTTGTAGAACACCACCTCCAGCTCAGGATAGGCTAGAAACATTGCCTCGTTAGGCAGTAAGCGCGCCAGATCATCACTGGGATGCACGCCGACAATATCATCGGTGACGTTGTCACTCTTCTCTTCGACCATTTTCAGCTCTTCCGTCTGAACTCTGGCCTGACTCGGATCATCGACCTCGTTAGCCATCCGGCCTAGCTTGTCGGCAATCTCCTGAATTTCATTATTTTTTTGAAGAAATCTTGCGATAGATTTTAACCGCTCCACATCCGTTTTGGTCAGTTTGGCTTTCGCCATATCCCAAAGCCGGCCAGCGCGTTTTTCGTCGCCTGCTTCATCGACTTTTTCCATTTGCTGCATGGTTTCAATGCGCTGATACAGGTCTTTCAACAGTGCTTCTTTATGATGCTCTAACTCAGATTCCTGCGCTTTCTTGAGTGCTACCTGCAAATGTTCATACCACTGATGACAAAAGTAGCTGTGGAACATAGGGTTATGTTTCTTCTGATCATGGTCGAGCAATCGGCGCGCTTTAAAATAAAAGCCGGACGTCGTTTCAAGTTCACTGACTACCTGTTCAGCATTGTCCATAAAAGTGTCCGCAGACCATTGCCGAACCTTTTGGTATAAGGCCAGTTCCTGACTGAACCGATCGGCCACATCCACTTTTGCGATGCGATGCTGTACATAGCTGCGCCACTTACCGACCTGCAACTTCATAGACGACTTAATTCCCGGACTGGAGTCCGCAGCCATCATCAGCTGTGGCCGGGTCATCAGCTCGTTCACTGCATTTTCAATGATACCCGACTCAGTCAGCATCAGAGCCAGGTTAATACCTTCGGTGACTGGCATCGTCTCCTCCCAGTTATGCGAAGTATTCAGTCAGGCGGGTTAAACGCATGGCACTCTTGTCCAAATGCCGCTGAATTGTCGCAATCTCATCACTTGCAGTAGCCAGACTTTGTTCTATCAGCACCGGAAATTCAGGGTCAACGAAGTTGTGCGGCAATGCCCCGTGAAAACGGCTCCGTGCCAGTTTCAGTAAATGCGCCGCCTCGCTGATCGCATCCGTAGCTTGCTCGACTTTCTGCTGCCAGCCAACCAGCTGTTCCTGGCTGACGCCGTAATCTCCGGCCATGCCGACCAGCACATTCCGGTTCGCAATATCTTTGATCACCAGGCGGTCTGTGGCATCAATCTCAAAATGCAGCCGGCATAAATGCGTATTCTTATTAACAAAGCCATAGATATCGCACTGCCCTGCTTTGATCTTTTTCTCGAACTCATCCCCATCCACATACACCCAGCGGCTATCGCCGGTTTCCTGTTCAGAAACGGAAGGATTATGCTGCAGCATCACCAGCTTGATCATGCGCGGATTGTTGTTGACCGTGTACCGCTTGGCGCCGGAAAAATCGTACTTGTATCTTTCCTTGCCCATCAGCGTGTCATGTCCGAATATCACACAAAGCTTGCCGGCAACAGCCTGGTGGACTTCCTCTATCTGGTGCTGCGCCGTATCAGCCTGCTGAGTTGCTGCTTGCTGTCCGAAAACCTGGTTGACGGCAAAGTCGCGTAAAAGCTCCCGGATATCCTGTCTGGATTCCGGGCTGTGCCACAAACACTCCTGCAGCAACAGCAAATCAAGCGGATTAATACTGTCACGGCCATTAAAGAAAGCACTGGCTTTGAGCAGCCTGACCGATTTCTTCCATCGCCGGTCTGAGATGTAAAGCTCGCTGCTGCCCGATTCGACTTTCTCCTCGATCATGGATTTCAGCTGGTAAATGGTTTCGAATGTCGCCTCATCAAGCTGGATATGATCGATCAATGTCTGCCATTGCTGATATTCTTCTTCCTTAATTTTGAGCTCGGCAGGCAAACTCGCCATCTCTGGGCCTTCACCCAGTAACATGGCTTTGAAATTTTGTTTTTCCTGTATGCGATTAACGAAAACACGAACCAGCATACGGTCGTACAAAGCTTCCAGACCGCTGTCTTCATCCGGTAATTCGTTGGATGCCGTAATCAGCAAACGCATTGGTACGTTCAGCGTGTCCTGACCATTTTTAAATGTCCGCTCGTTAACAACAGTCAGTAATGTATTCAAAATGGCAGGGCCCGCTTTCCAGATTTCATCCAGGAAAACGACTTCCGCTGTGGGTAAGTAGCCATCAACCAAACGAACATATTTACCGTGGTCTTTCAGTTCCTGAATCGATAGAGGTCCGAACACTTCTTCCGGGGTCGAAAAACGTGTCATCAGATAGTCAAAGAAGCGGCTGCCATCAAAGGCTTCAATCAGTCGCTTAGCAATCAAGCTCTTTGCTATTCCGGGAGGGCCAAGCAGGAAGACACTCTCACCAGACAGTGCCGCCAACAAACAGAGTCGAATGGTATGCTCTCTTTCATAGACCCCGTTTGACAGAGCCTGGATAAGTTTTTCTACCCGCTCAGCAAGCAGCGCTTTATTGGGTAGACTATTGGCCGCCATAGATAGCATATTGGTCATTTCCTCGAGGCAAAAAGGTCTGATGTAGAAATGAAATGGGTGGAGCTGAAAAATCTCATTCTAGCCACAGAATAGCCGTAAAAAACACATTGTTACAAGCATGTTAACATACATACTTTGTTACAAACAGGGTATATCAAACTGGGTAGGCAACCAACATAGATCAATCATTGATTTCACTTTTGATGCACTCAGGATGAGCACAAGATCACAGAATGTAATGGATTGCGATGCATGTTGAGGGATGCGGACTATGTCTCGATTTGTTACTACATAGCGCTACCTCAACACAAATCATCGTGATAATATTTTAGTCAATTATGAAAAAGATCTCTCAATTGCCTGTCAGGCTGACAATTTTTGTATGTTTTGGGGTGCTGATAACCACCTTTATCCCCATGCAAGGTAACCTGGATGCCGTTACTTCAAGCCTGACATTGGTGCTGATTATCCTGCTGGTTCGCGAAGTCGCCAGTAAAGAAATGAAGTTTTTATTACTTCTGTCTGCCTGTACCTACGGAATTGGCGTAATTGCAGATCTTCTTGATGATATTCCGGAACTTGCAAATCATTGGTTGCTGACACGCACCGATGATGTATTCAGCAATATTGGTGTTTTTTTACTGTGTTTCTGTTTCATTAAACTCTTACATCAACGCCGCGAGTTAATACAAAAACTCAGACAGCAAATTGCTAAATCCCGTCAACTGGAACTGGAACTCAGCCGACAGGCCTTGCAAGACGATCTGACCAGACTGCAGAACAGGCGCTCACTTTTCAGACGATTTGATCATATGGCGATTAACCTTAATCGCGGCATTATGGCTTACATTGATATAGACAACTTCAAACAGGTTAATGACCGTCTTGGTCACCGCCAGGGAGATCTGGTACTGATTGAAATAGCCAACATTATCTTCAGGCATTCGCCTACCGGTAGTCAGGTATATCGCATAGGGGGTGATGAATTCATTGTTCTATTGCCCAGCGAAGACCAATGTCAAAGCCAGGAATGGCTTGACCAGCTCTATGAGCAAACTCAAGATCTTAGAGATACGTTCAAATTAGGCATCAGTGTCGGCCTTGTTCCGTTTCATCCTGGTAACCTCAGCGATCCTGACTTACTGCTCGCTAAAGCAGATACCGCCATGTATCAGGAAAAAGAACAAAAAAGTCGTGTCGAGTAACTTCGATTCAGATTCACAATTTTGTCATATCCTCGTCATACCATAGCGGCTACCCCTGTAGTTCAAATTTGGAGAGACGCAATGTTGCTTCGCCTGGCTTCTTTATTGGCCGTTATCACCCTATTCCCCATTCAGGCTAATGCCAAAACCGTTACCGTATCCGGTTCGACTTCTGTCAGTCATATACTTGAAGTATTAGCTGAACAATATGAGCAGCAACATTCCGATGCTTCCATTGCTGTGCAAGGGACTGGGTCATCTGCGGGTATTTCTGCCGTCAAACAAGAGGCCGCTGAGCTTGGAATGAGTTCGCGATTTCTAAAGGAGGATGAAATACGTCCGGATGTATCGACCACATTAATTGCTCATGATGGTATCGCACTGGTCGTCAACAAAAACAACCCGATTGACACCCTGACCAAAGAACAGGTTATGGGGATTTATCAGGGGACTATCACCAACTGGAAACAAGTTGGTGGCGATGACCTCCCCATTGCAGTTGTCAGCAGAGAGAACGCTTCTGGTTCACGATTTTCTTTCGAAGATTTTATGGGTCTGACACGTACTATCGGTGATAAAAGCGTCTCAGATATCAATGCGAAAGCGCTGGTGGTTAACACCAATGGCATGGTGAAAAGCCTGATTGCCAGAAACAGACACGCCATTGGCTATCTGTCACTTGGCTCAGTTGATGATTCAGTAAAACCACTGGATTTCGAAGGTGTATCACCCAGCCTGACAAACCTGGAGTCTGGACAGTATCAAATCTCCCGACCTTTCATCATGCTTTATAAAAGCAAAAAGCTCACATCAGATGGTCGTGACTTCCTCAATTATCTCCTGTCTGAAAACAGCCAGAAACTACTTCATGATCGCGGTTACATTCCCGTTGTGCATTAAACAATACACACTCTCTGGCTTACCTGATCACTCAGGTAAGCCAAAGCTCGATCAGGACACCACCGGGTATTTCATGCCTGCGCCCCATTCTGTCCAGGAACCGTCATAGACAGTCAGATTTTTCCGGCCTGCTACATCAGCTGCAAGAGCAAGAATGCATGCCGTAACCCCGGATCCACAACTGAAAATCAGCTGCTGATCTTGTTCTGAGAATGCATCAAAACGTTGTTTCAGTATTGATTGCGACGCTAACCTGCCGTCTTTCACCAACTGACCAAACGGGAGGCTTTTAGCATTCGGCATATGACCACTGCGTATGCCTTCTCTCGGCTCTGGCTGCTGGGCATAAAAACGCGCTGCCGGGCGTGCATCCAGCACCACAACCTGAGGGTCGGCTAATTTTTCCATCAATGCCTGGGCATCAATCACCCATTCAGATCTGAAATTGGCAGAAAATTGCCCTTTTTCAGGTACTTCAGTTACAACACCCGATTCTAACGAGCCTCCAACCGCTTTCCAGGCGGGTAATCCGCCATCTAGCACCGCGACCTTGTCATGCCCCATCACTTTAAACATCCACCATACGCGCGGTGATGAGAACAGTCCGAGAGAATCATAAACAACGAGAGTGTCTTTGTTGCTGATGCCTAATTCCGACACTTGGCTGGCAAACTGCTCTGCACCGGGTAACATATGCGGCAGGCTGGATGCCTTATCGCATATCTCTTTATCGAAATCGAAAAAAACAGCACCTGGAATGCGTTCACTCTCCCACTCAGCCCTGGCATCACGGCCACTGCCCGGCATGAACCAGCTCGCATCCAGTATCACGATATTTCCCGCATCGGCATGTTCCAGCAACCAGTCAGCACTGACAACAGACGACGGTAATGAATTCTTTGTCATACCCTAATCACCTATCCCTATGAAATTCAGCTGTTTGTGTTAAACCAGATAACCATATTCATCACAGTCATTTCGGTTATCAACTTTATATTGTGATAGTGATAGCAGGTTATACGGCCAGACTAAACCTTTTTCTCTGTAATCCAGCCACTTGCCACAGCAAACACAAGCAGGCTGATCTTGAATCCGATTGTTCATCGGGTTAATGTCCCTGAACTCGGTGCCAGCACTTTTCTGATTTATTGCAAGGACGCGAATATGGACTATTTCCCGGTCTTCACCCAATTACATAACAAACCAGTACTGGTCATAGGTGGCGGAGAAGTTGCCTGCCGTAAAGTCGATCTTTTATTACGGGCCGGAGCGGCAATCACACTGATATCACCACGCCTGCATCCTGCCTTACAAAAACTGGCCAGCCAGCAAAAACTGCGCTGGCTGGCAGAGTCTTACCAGCCGGGAAGTCTGGGGGGCTATTATCAGGTGTGGACAACGACGGATGATCGCGAACTGAATAAGCGTATCTTTCATGATGCCCAACAGAAGAAAATTTGGGTCAATGCCGTCGACGATCCTGCCCATTGCGATTTTATTACCCCATCCATGATAGATCGCTCCCCCATTCAGGTGGCCATATCCAGTGGTGGCGCTTCACCGGTACTCGTACGTTACCTCAGAGAAAAGCTGGAAACCCAGCTCGCGCAAAACTTGTCTCTTCTGGCAGATTTCGCTGGAAAACAAAGAAACCGCCTGAAACAACATTACGATACCGTCGATAAACGAAGACACTTTTGGGAGCTCTTCTTCCGCTTGCCTCAGGTAGAAAATGCCCAGTCAGTTGAGGTACTTGAAGCGGCTTTTGTCCAGTTACTGGCTCAAGACAATCAGGCAAAAGGGACGGTATGTGTTGTAGAAACCGGCACAGATGTTGAAATGCTGACATTGAAAGCGTTGCGACTGATGCAGCAGGCCGAAATGGTGCTTTACACCGATGAAGAGAGTCAGGCTGGTTTCATTGATCTTTGCCGAAGAGATGCTGATCGTGAAGCTTGCAGTGAGGAGAATCTGTTGCAAAAAGCGGATGCCCTGCTCAGCCAGGCTGTCCGCGTCTGTATTCTGGTCAAAAAAGGAAGGACTTCTGCATCACTTTCTGCTTTTTGTCAGCAGCACAAGGGTGAGGTACTTCCCTCACTGTAACCGTTTATTTTGTAGAGGCAGCGGCGGGTGCAAGTTCAGACTTAAACGCTGCCTTCTGCGCGCGTTTTTCACTTTGCGCCTTCAGCCACAAACCAGATGTTTTCATCGCATAACCAAACACTACTCCGAGCATCAGCGAAGGGATAACCAGTTGCCAGTTACCCGCGGCAGCAAATGTCGCACAACAGCCGATAAATGTCCCCGGAATAAAACTCAGCCACTCGCGCTTTGCCTGTACACACATCAGAAATGAAACAATGCCGGTTGCAATATAGCCGAACAGCTCCATTCCTATCCATGTTGAGCCGTGAATGATCAGCATTGCCCAGGCGACACCACTCAAATTGGTCGCCATACTGATGCCCATGCCCTTTAAGCCATCCTGAGGTGCCGCAAAATAGGTGGTACACCCCAGAAATCCGCCCCAGCTCAACAATCCAAGTGAAACAGCTACCCAGCCCCACAGACCAGATAACAAACCGGTTGTTATTGCTATAGCGATTAATGCTGACATGTTAAGACCTCTGAAAACGCTAACGTGATATCTTCGATGCAATGAAGGAAGAAGTCTAATCACTCTGCTCGTTCAATAAATTGACGTAAATCACACATCAAATGAAATAAATGAAACACAATGTTTTATACAGTGAACAATGACACAGTAATCAGCTAACTGACGCCAGATTCAATCAGAAAAATGCGGTTTTGACTCTGATCAGCTTGTGATAACTTAATGCTTTCTAAAATCTATGTTTCTTCTGAGATGCAGTCAAAACGGAGTGCCACCATGGGGCCTTTAATGCTAGATGTGTCAGGTTTCGAACTTGATGCCGAAGAGCGTGAAATTCTTCAACACCCCACAGTAGGCGGAGTCATTTTTTTCGCCCGCAACTACCACGACAGAGAGCAACTGTTTGCTCTGACACAATCCATTCGTCAGGCAGCAAAACGTCCTTTGATCATTGCGGTGGATCAGGAAGGCGGACGAGTCCAACGCTTTCGTGAGGGTTTTACTTTACTGCCTCCTGCCCGGGCATTTGCAGCGGCCGACAATGGTGCCAACCTTGCCCGTCAGGGGGGCTGGTTGATGGCCGCGGAATTACTGGCTATGGATATCGATCTCAGCCTGGCACCTGTATTGGATATCGGCTTTGACTGTAAAGCCATTGGAGACCGTGCGTTTTCAGATCAGCCCGAACAAATCATTCAATTTGCCAGTGAGTTTATACGCGGTATGAAAGAGACGGGAATGGCGGCAACAGGTAAACATTTCCCCGGACACGGTGGCGTTATCGCAGATTCGCATCATGAAACCCCTGTTGATCAGCGCAATGATATTGCCGTTCGTGATATGTCGGTATTCAAAGCATTAATCGAGGAACAATTACTTGATGCCATGATGCCAGCCCATGTGATTTATCCTTCCTACGACGATAAACCCGCCAGCGGCTCTGAATACTGGTTAAAGAAGGTGCTTCGGCAACAGCTTAATTTTAAAGGGGTTGTCTTTTCAGATGATCTGAACATGAAAGGTGCTGATGTACTGGGCTCCTACGGCGATCGTGCTGTTGCTTCTCTGCAAGCCGGCTGCGATATGGTGATGTTATGTAACAACCGCAGCGGAGCAATCGAGGCACTTGAAGCATTGCCGCAAACGCAGGCTCCCGTGCTTAATAGCTTACTCAAAAAGCCATTTGCACAGTATGCAGAAATGGTGAGAACGGCTGAATGGAAACAGCGCTCTGAAGCCATTCGCCGACTGCAACAACAATGGCAGGAAAAAACGCACTAGTGCATTTTTTAACTGTTTGGTATCCCATTCCGCTTACCTGAACACAAACGCCCGGAAGACCGGGCGTTGTTATCGCGACAGGACATGCCGCTGAGTTAAAACTTGTGTTCAACCCCGACAGTCAGGCCATAAAGGCTGTTATCTTCGTAAATCGTCCCTGAGACATCTTTTCCGTCTTTGACCATTTTGTACTGAGCAGCCCCAAACAACGAGGTGTTGCCAAAGGAATACTTTCCTCCTACCTGCACACCCTTCGCACCGTTTCCTGGCGCCAGAGGATTCAGATTACCCTCACCGGCTCCTTCGGCATAATTCAGTTCGATGCCACCACCAAAGGATGGCGTAAACTGGCGAGCCAGTCCCAGCGCATAAGTGACACTGTCGCGATCAAAGGTAACGACTTCTCCGCGCACCTGGGTTTTTATCACATGCTCGCTCCATCTGCGCCAGTGAGCAGAAAAAGTCAGTAATGTATTCTCGGCAACCCCCGTCTGGAAATCAAAATCTATGGTTTCTGGTAGTTCAATTTCCGCCTGGCTTGATACTGAGCTTGCCTTCCCCCCTGTTTTATTCACAATTAAGGCACCGGATTCGGTCGTATCAAACGAGTGCTTAACCGCAGACTGATACGCTACAGTAGCGCGTAACGCGATTTTAGGGATGTGGTAAGACGCACCCACTGTATAACCGAAACCTATGTCATCACCCAGATCCAAATCTAAACCACCAAAACCACCATTCATGTTGGTGTTAAACTTCGCATTAATTTCAGTTTGATTGATGGTAGGGCCAGCGAAAGCTGAAAATGAAGGGGTAGTTTGGTACTTGCCCGTTAAGGCTACGGTCCGGGTTTTTACATTAGCGCTAGAGCCTTGCCAAAAACCGCTCGTGTGCTGAGTATCAATATTATTTGAAAGATAATACTGCGCATTTCCTGAAAAGTTATCAGTAAAAAAGTAATTTACTGCACCCTGGACATAGTGAGTATCGTTGAAGATATCACCAGTGCTACCAAAGGTAGGGTGGTTACCCTGAATGTCATAGTTAAAATAGGAATACGACGCCGCCACCTTATCATCGGGGCTGTACAAATTACTGTAGCTATAGCGTCCAAACTCATAGGCCGCACCATGAGAATAAAAGCTCGTTGCTGACAAAATTGCGACGAGTAATGATTGATACTTCAGCTTCATTGTTCGAATACCTCTACATGTGAACCCGTCTCACCACTGTGTGATAACAAGGGTTTTCCCCCCTATTGCAAACCCGCTTGAACTGCTCTTAAGACAGTCATCAGCAAAAACGGTTAGCAACAACCCCTGCTATCTATTTCCGGTGAGACGAGACATCCGTTGTCGTTTCATCTTCGAAGTTCTCAACAACATTGTTAACACTTCGTTATTATTTTGTTTCGAAACGAGGTTATCTGAATCAAAGCTGAACGTCCACACAAAATAGGTCATACGTCCGATTATTTTAAATAAGTACTGATTGATCACAAAATCATCTCAACGAGATGTGACTATGATTCAAACAATTCAGATTGATGAAGCCAGTAACAATGCGGAGTTCAGCGAAGAAGCCGCTGTGTTGTCACACACAGCGGCTGTTATAGGTCAAGCTACGAAAAAGAAGAAGGTAAAGGAAATGAAAAAAATCAGTTCAAAAGTTAGAGTTATTCAGTAGCAATAAGTGTCGACAATAATCGTTTTAGGGTTTTAGAAACAATTTCCTGATTGAAGTTTTGATCACCACTGACCAAAGCAAACTCAAACTCCCTGAAGGTAAAAATGACCAGATTGGCATCAATTTCCGGATACGGACTGCCTATCAGTTCAGCCGTCTTTTTGATCAGGCTCAGCACTTGTAATTTATACTCACTGACTCGCTTGACCAGCATCTCAGACTGCCCGAGAGCAAACAGGAAATGGCAGCGAATTGTCAGCTGCTTTCTGCGCGTTTCGTCCGTCAGCTCCGTCGAAATGTACTGTGTTAACAATTCGGTTAGCTGCAGAACACATGACTCACGATCCCCGGAAGCTCCCTTTATCAGGTATTCCCTGAGTATCGTGTCCACCTGTTCCTGAATCCATTCAATCTGTTTCACTTCTCGCTGGGCAAACTCTTCAAATGCGCTCAGAATCAAATGATCCATGCTTTCAAAGTAATAACTGGTAAGTGATAACCGAACCTGAGCAGCATTGGCAATATTCCGGTGTGACAAACTGTTTAAGCCTGTAGTCGCAATCAAATCCAATGTTGCTTCAATGATTTTTTGTCGGGTAAGCTCTCCCTTTGTTGTTTTTCGAGAACTAGCTGCCATCTCGACTTATCCTTGATGTTTATGAAAAGTAAAAGTTTGCATTCATGGCAATAATATCGAAAACACTTCATTACATAAACTCCAGTGTTTCACTTTTGGTCTGCATGCCCACACTTACCAGCCCAGAGCTTCTCACTGACAAACATTTGCAACCAGACAGATGAATTTTCGTACAGTTAATTGCCTGCTTTAATGCCTTATAATGTGTAAAAAAAATCCCCGAGCAGTGCTCAGGGATTGATGTGTAAGTAGGCGTGCTTAAGCCGCCATGCGCGAGTGAATCTTTGTGCTAACTTACAGTGATTTACTGGAGTAGTTAATGTTCTTGCAGGTTTTCTTTTCTTTTAATACAACCACAATCCCGCCAACAATAAACGCCATTACCAGTAGTGTCTCGAACATAACTTTCCCCAAATTCAGATAATCACTGCAGTCTTAAACGACCAGCCAAGAAAAAATAAACAGAGCAGCTAAAATCTACATAAAAGTAGTTTTTCCGTCTCCGGTTTGGCGGTTATCAGTTCAGGCAGCATATCCGAAAGGGACTCAGTATCAATAGCATACTGAGAAAAAGGTTCAAATCCGGCTTTCCAACTGAAAGTTTGCTATAACATCCCGGCGACTAGTTTTTAGCCACGCGTATTCTGCGCTTTATTTGCACAAATTTCCAGCAAAATTTGCCTTACGATTCTTTGAACTTGATATAAGTTTAACTAATAAAAAATGCGGCCCGCACGGGCCGCATTTCATTCAGCTCTCTGCCTGACGCATTACAGCCAGCGTTTTTGACCGGTAAATGTGACAGACAGCCATGTATCACCCAGCTCGCCTTTCAATTTATCCCACAATAATTGACGAATCTTATCCTGACGTTTTGTAGTCCAGTATTTATCGTCTTTTACAAGGATGTTGATTTCCAGATCGTACTGACGACCTGTTTTAGCGAAATGGTGAGTATAGTCATCGAAGTTGTACTGTTTAGACAGATCTTCAATCACACTATCCACCCGGTTCTGCACCTGGTCATGAGGAGCGACCAATAGCACCTCACGCAAGTTACGGCGTAATACCTTAATCGGCAGAACCGACGCAGCAATCGCCATTGCAGACACCAGAATGGGATCGACATAAGCATTCCAATGCGAATAGCCTATTTTGTCGAACACCATTACCAGCATGAAACCAACTAAAATTGCAGCACTCAAGATGCCATCGACCAACCATTCCTGAGAGTCGACCCGAACAAGTTCCGAGTCTACCTTACGGGCAATGTGAGTTTCCGTGAAATAGATGCCAAAACAGCTGATGGTAGACAACACTGCGTATACCATTGCATGCTCCAGCACAACTTCATGGCCACCGTTGACAATGGTTTGCACACCACTAGCGAATGCAAACAGACAGGTTACCAAGATGAGCAAGCCATTGACGACATTGATCAAAGGTTCGATGTGGGCGTAACCAAACTGAAAGTGGTTATCGTCCGGTCTTGAGACCAGGTAGGCGGTATACAGACTCAGGCCTGTCATACCCATACTCAGAAAAGAGAACATACCGTCGAGCAGAATCGCACTAGATCCCACATACAGCCCATAACCTATACCCATAGTGGCAAGCAGGACCGTACCGGCAAGAGACATTTTCAGTGCCAGACGTTCCTTACTAATTTTACGGCTGATAGCCATAAATTCCTCCTCATTTTTCCCAAAGTGTTGATATTAGTATCAGCTTTAAACTGTTGACCTATAGCCAGTTAACCATTGAAGCATGACGATTTAATGAACCTGCGAAACTCGCTTTGGTGGCCGGCACTCAGTCGAGTGTATCTTCAAGCCATTGCAAAAACGCAGGTTTTCGTAATGCGGTGTTCAAGGTCGCCTGTTGGCGCCCTTTTCTGAAAACCAGAACAGTCGGAACACCTCTTACTCTGTAGCGCTTTGCCAGATCCGGATGCTGATTAACATTCACCCTGACAAAACGGTATTGCTTTTTCTGTTTAGCAACTTGCTCAACCACTGGCTTAAAAGCCTGACAGGGAGCACAATTATTACCCCAAAACGTCACTATCACAGGTTTGGGACTTTGAATCAGCATAGCAAAGTTCTTACTGTCTGCCTCAACCGGGCTGCCATCCAATACGGCTTTAGAACAATGTACACAAGAAACGGTATTGGATAATGACGTGGTCTGCAGAGACACTGCCTTGTGACAATGCGGACAGCTCACAGTAAAACTTGGCATGTTTTCCCTATTTCCCCAGCCTGTTCTTTGTTATTCAGACAGGCCGTCTGATACAAATTTTCGCCAGTATACCACAACTTATAAAAAACCAGGATAACGGCAAGTCCCAGCCCCGTTAACTTAACTCGATATCACAGAGTGGGACAAGTCGCTGCTTCTGCCGTCAAATTCAAAAATCAGTGCGCTGTAACTGGAGCCGTTCAATATCACTAAAAAATGAGATGATCTTGGCTCGGCTGACACTGTACATGAACTCTGAACCATCACACATTTCAGAATCGGCTATTTTTATCTGGGGCGATTTCAGCTGCATGAACTCGCAGGCAGCCTGCTCTTCACACGCAAGATCCCTCTCATCGTTCAGCGTTTTCCAATAGTCGGCAAAATGATTCAACGCTGTATCCAACTGCTGATAATTCTCCGAACTCAACTCTGGGCGAAGAACTTTCAATTCCTTTTTGCGCTCAGTCAGAAATATGTTGAAGTTCTCAGCATAGCTGTCTATTGCTGAATGGCTGTAACATGCCTGCTGCACATATCTCTCTTGCTGGGCATAGACATTATCGCTGCCACGTTGAGAAGAGCAGGCAGATGCAGTAAAGCAGGCAATAAAGACAATAAAATACAACTTCATTTTACACACTTCCCGTTCCTGAATCCGGGCAGCGTCAGCAGAATGCTGCCCTTCAATATATAGAAAAGTATGCGTGAAATACCTTTTTCAACACGTGCAAAGACCGCGATTTCTTAGCACTGAGACACCTTGTTATCTATTGAGAAAACTGGACTGAGAAACTTAGGACTCAACCTGTGTGACAAGCTGAACACTGTTTCCCAGTTGAATATCTCCGTCAGACAACACACGGCAGCATACTCCGCCACGCCATTCCGACCTGAGTGCCTGAGTCATTCCCTGAAATTGCTCATCCATACGGGGGCAGGGATCGGTTTCTCTTGTAATCTGAAGCTGCAAGCTGCCAATCGCGATGATGTCGCCGACATTGCGCTCAGAAAAACGTACCCCTTCCACCAGCAGATTGGCTCGACGAATGGTCCAGGGCAATGTCTCCCCCACTTCATCACAGGCATCTTGCCAGGAATCAAGGGACAATACTGTCACCTGTCGCTTACCGGGTTTACCACGAAAGTCATCTTCTACACCGCTTTCACAGGTTACATTGACTTGATTTAATTCTTCCATAACAGCACGTGACGCTTTGCGTCTGGCAATTCCAATCAACTTCATCCAAACATCTCCCTAACACTCATCAAAATACAGCATTTAACACTGGTAAATCACCTGCTGTACCGAATTCTTTACTAAGTTAGCAATGTGCTACCAGCGCATTTTTTAACACTTTGATTACAATTAGAAGTGTTCGCCACTCCATGTATGTAAAGCACCTACTATACCCAAAAATGCCAGGTTGAAGCGAAACTAATTGCAACACCAAGGATGAAGGGGATAGCCAGGGTTAGCAATACACAATTAACAATAGTGACTTTTCTGCCCTAATGGTTTCGGGCAGTGACAGAAGGAGCTTGATATGAATGTTCAAGCCACAAGCATGCACCGCTACTTGAATTATCAGGGGCAGTTACTCTCGCCTCTGCCAGCATGGGCGGATATCCAAACGCTGCAAGGCTTTTACCGTGACATGGTGCTAACCAGAGTTTATGACAACAAAGCTGTCGCGCTTCAGCGTACAGGTAAACTTGGGACCTACCCATCCCATTTAGGATCCGAGGCCATAGGTATTGCTGTTGGTCGCGCCCTCAGGCAAGACGATGTCTTTGTGCCTTACTACCGCGACATGCCTGCAATGTGGGCGCGCGGAATAGCAATGGAAAAAAATCTCCAATACTGGGGCGGTGACGAGCGAGGCAGCGATTTTGCGTTTAACGATCAGCCCTGTCGTGATCTTCCTTTTTGTGTGCCGATTGCCACGCAATGTACGCATGCCGTTGGCGTTGCAGCTGCACTGAAAATCCAGGGAGGCCATCATGCTGCGCTCGTCACCTGTGGTGATGGCGCAACCTCTAAAGGTGATTTCTTGGAATCCATCAATTGCGCGGGCGCCTGGAACATCCCGTTAGTTTTTGTCATTAACAATAACCAGTGGGCGATCTCTGTGCCCCGCAAGTTGCAGTGCGGCGCCGAATTTTTGTCCGATAAAGCCAAAGGCGCAGGCATGCCCGGCATAACCGTCGACGGTAATGACATCATTGCCATGTATGACATCATTATGAAAAGTCTGGACCGAGCGCGAAAAGGCAAAGGTGCCACCTTAATTGAAGCCGTCAGTTATCGCTTAGGTGATCACACAACTGCTGATGATGCCAGCCGTTACCGGAGTGAAGATGAACTGCAGCAAGCCTGGCAGTATGAACCAGTAAAACGCCTGAAAGCGTTTCTCATGTCGCAAAGCGCCTGGTCTGAAGACGATGAAAAACACTGGCTGGCTCACTGCCGTAAAGTCGTGGAAGAAGCAGTAGAGCGCTATCTTGCCATTGCTCCTCAGCCCCCAGAGGCAGCTTTCGATTATCTGTATGAACAACCAACTGATGACATGCATCCCCAGCGGGATGCCATTATCAATAAAGCAATGCGCATGCAGGGAGGCCGCCATGGCTGAGATTACCATGCTGGAAGCTGTCAACCTCGCTCTGCATCACGAAATGGCCAGAGATCCTAATGTGGTCATATTGGGTGAAGATGTGGGTGATAACGGCGGTGTATTTCGTGCCACTGTTGGCCTGAAGCAAGAATTCGGTTTGAAGCGTGTGATAGACACACCGTTAGCTGAATCTCTGATTGGCGGTGTCACCATAGGAATGGCAAGCCAGGGGCTTCGCCCGGTCGCTGAATTTCAATTTCAGGGTTTTGTCTTCCCTGCACTTGAACATCTGATCTGTCATGCGGCTCGCTGGCGTAACCGCACCCGGGGGCGACTCACCTGCCCTGCCGTTTTCCGCGCTCCCTTCGGAGGGGGAATTCATGCCCCGGAGCACCACTCCGAAAGTGTTGAAGCGATCTTTGCCCATACTCCGGGTTTGAAAGTGGTTATCCCTTCATCGCCGAAACGTGCCTATGGCCTGTTGCTCGCGGCTATCCGCAGCAATGACCCTGTTATGTTCTTCGAACCCAAACGCATCTACCGGACGGTGAAATCTGATGTCATCGACAACGGTGAAGCCCTTCCGCTGGATACCTGCTTCACACTGCGAAAAGGACGAGATTTGACATTAGTTACCTGGGGAGCCTGCGTTGTCGAAAGCCTGGACGCTGTGAACGAATTATCCAAAATGGGCATTGAAGCAGAAGTCATTGATCTGGCCTCAATAAAACCCATCGACATCAACACCATTATTGCCTCGCTGGAAAAAACCGGCCGATTACTGGTGGTACATGAAGCCAGTAAAACCTGCGGTGTCGGTGCCGAATTACTGGCGCAAGTCTCTGAGAAAGCAATGTGCCTGTTAAAAGCGCCACCAATTCGGGTAACAGGTATGGATACTGTCATGCCTTATTACCGCAATGAAGAGTATTTCATGATTAATAAAGACGACATTGTCATTGCGGCCAAACAACTTGTGGAGGGGTGGAAATGAAGACGTTTTCCTTGCCGGATCTGGGTGAAGGACTCGCCGAATCTGAAATTATTGAATGGCATGTCAGTGTCGGTGATACCGTGGAAGTCGACCAGGTCGTGCTAACCGTTGAAACTGCAAAAGCCACTGTTGAAGTGCCTGCGCCATACAGTGGCACCATTGTAAGCCGTCGCGGAAGTGAAGGTGATGTCATCTCTATCGGCAGTCTGCTGCTGGAGATCGACGAAACAAATTCTACCGATACCGATGTCAAAGAAGCCAGCCAATCGGAAAAAAAACAACGTGCCGATGCAGCCACAGTGGTAGGCAACGTCTCCCACCATGCACAGAGCGTCAGCGTTGATGAGTTCTGGGTTGGTAGTCAGGTAAAACCATCCTCTGAGCATATCAGCGCCTTACCTGCCGCCCGGCTGTTGGCTCAGAAACTGGGGGTTAACCTTAAGCAGATCAACGGAAGCGGACCCAATGGCGTCATTGTCGAAGCCGATGTCTACCGGGCCTGCGATCAGCAACTGCCGGGCACTGAAGTGCTAAAAGGTGCTCGCCGCACTATGGTCGGCAGCATGACAGAAGCCCATCAGCAGGTCGCCGCTGTTACCATCACAGAAGAAGCACTGTTGGACAAATGGCCGAAAGACGAAGACATCACCACCCGTATTATTCAGGCCATTGTCTCTGCCTGTGAACAGGAATCGGCTTTGAATGCCTGGTTTGATGCCGAAACCATGACGCGCTGCGTACACCATAAAGTCAACATCGGTATCGCGGTAGACAGTCCGCATGGTCTGTATGTTCCGGTACTCAGGGATGCGGGCAGTCTGAATCCCAAAGCCATCCGACGCTGGATAAACGAAACAGCAGAAGGTATCAGGGCCAGAAAAATTGGCCGGGAAGAATTTCAGCATGCCACTATCACACTGTCTAACTTCGGTGCGATTGCGGGCATTTATGCAACGCCGGTAGTCACTCCGCCACAGGTGGCCATAGTGGGAGCTGGCCGGCTCATTGATAAACTCGTGATGAAAGATAACAAACCGCTTTCTGTAAAAGCCATGCCATTGTCAGTGACCTTTGATCACAGGGCCTGTACAGGGGGCGAAGCCGCTCGGTTTGTGAGAGCCCTTGTTCAACACCTGTCAAAACCGCATGGTTAACGCATAAAAAACAGGCCAGTGCAAAGCTGGCCTGTTTTTCTTCGGTTATTCGTCATCTGCTGACGGCTCTGCCGGTTTTCTCTTCTTCGGCATAAAGACATTATCCCCGACAGCCATGTTGTCGTAGAAGCGTTTATCCAGCTTCTTCTTCGGTTTAGACGCCGTTTTGGCTTTATCCTGTTGAGGTTTCGCCTTGGTATTTTTCTTCGGTTGATAGGTTTTCTTAGGTGCAGGTTTCAGCCCTTTAAACTTGCCTTCCAGCCCTTCCAGAGCGGTGAAACTGATTTGTTTCTGCAGGAAAACTTCCACATTCTTAAAGCTTTTCCAGTCTTTCGGCCCCACCAGCGACACTGCGTCACCTTTGTTACCGGCCCGGCCAGTTCGTCCGATACGGTGAACATATTCTTCAGCGTGCTTGGGCATGTCAAAGTTAATAACGTGTGAGACTTTACTGATATCCAAACCACGCGATGCAATATCCGTCGTCACCAGAATCTTGTGAACATTACGCTCAAACTGGCTCATGATGTTATTACGTTGCGTTTGATTCAGATTACCACTCAGGGCCACCGCTTTGAGTTTGCGTTCATTGAGCAATTCAGTCAGGCGGTTCGTGTCTTCTCGTGTCGCGGTAAAAATAATGACCTGGTCATAATTTTCCTGCTCCAGCAAGCGATCCAAAATAGCCTGCTTATGATCCAGGTGATCGCACAAGATAAAACGTTGCTCAATATCACCATGATCCTGTGCCGCATGACCAACAGCAATACGCTTAGGTTCATTCAGCATTTCAGATGCGATATCAATGACTTCCGGATCATCTAGCGTGGCGGAAAACATCAGGGTCTGACGGCGTCTGTGATCAGCGGCCTGGTGAATTTTACGCAACTCCGGCGCAAACCCCAGATCCAGCATGCGATCCGCTTCATCCATGATCAGCATTTCCAGACCGTTCAGATGCGTGCTGCGGTGCTCCAGATGGTCCGCTAAGCGGCCAGGTGTTGCCACCACAAACATTGGGTCATTGCGCAGCGCTTTTACCTGATCATTAAAGTTTTCACCACCTACGATCAGCGTGCTGTCATAAGGTGTACCGGCATTCAGGGTGCGTAGCTGTGCATAAACCTGCTTTGCCAGCTCACGGGTCGGTGTCAGAATGACCACTCGCGGGTCACGTTTGGTAAAAGGTTTACCGCGGTACATGCGCTGCATGGCCGGCAGCAAAAATGCCAGAGTTTTACCGGAACCGGTTTTCGAGGAAGCCAGCAAATCTTTTCCAGCAATAGCAACAGGAATGGCTTGCTGCTGGATTTCTGTCGCCTGCGAGAAGGCCATATGATTCAATTTTTTCAACAGTCGCTGATCAAGACCAAGATCTTTAAAGTGCAAAGTATTGCTCCGGTAAAACGCTCTAAAACAAGAAAATTTCCCGCTGATTGCTTGTGACCTGGCTCACAGCCGGAAGAAAATTTAGCGGCGGATTATACCATAGTTATCCTGATTAACCACGACAAGATAACAGAGCACCGTACAACACATTCTGATCATCGCTACTGTGTTAAACCGTAGTCAAAGACAGTAAAGCCTGAAACAAAATGGCCCCAGTCATCACTGAGGCCATTTTCGTTTTGGTTAGTAGTACGCTGTTAATGTTTCGCTATCACGCGCCATCATGCACCAATCACGCCCCCGTCCTCCCGGGTAATCATCATGATAGTCGAACGCGGTTTGGTGTTACCACCGTAAGGGAAATGCGATGGCGCGCCTTCTTCGCCTGGGTGCTGAACGCCCACGAACATGGTTTTGTTATCCGGCGAGAATGCCAGCCCCGTAATTTCACAAGCGACCGGCCCGGTCATGAAACGGCGCACTTCACCCGTCATAGGGTCACCACACAGCATCTGATTATTGCCCTGCCCGGCAAAATCGCCTTTGTTCGAATAGTTACCGTCAGTCTGAATCCACAAGCGGCCTGCGCTGTCGAACCCGATGCCATCCGGGCTGTTAAACATGTTACCGGCATTGATATTGTCGCTGCCGGCGTACAAGTCACCATTATGAATCGAAGGATTGCCCGCAATCAGATACAAATCCCAGACAAAACCTTCACTGGTATGATCGCCATTTAATGGCATCCAGCGCAAAATCTGACCATAGTTGTTCTTAGCCCGTGGATTCGGACCACCAACGGGCTGCCCTTCTTTTCCACGGTTCTTATTATTTGTCAGTGTACAAAACACATGCTTATTGTCCGGGTGCACAGCCACCCACTCAGGACGATCCATAGTTGTTGCACCTACCTGAGTGGCAGCCCGACGAGCAAAAATCAGCACTTCAGCCTGATCATTAAACCCATTTTCCGGTGTTAAACCATGCTTACCGAACGTCAGTTCGAGCCACTTCCCCTGACCTTTCAGCTGATCGTCATTCATACCGAACTGGGCAACATACAAAGTGCCTTCTTCCAGCAATTTGCGGTTAGCGGCATCGTTACCTTGCTGAAAACGGTGCTTAGAAACAAATTTGTACAGGTGCTCACCGCGTTCATCATCGCCCAGATACACCACAACATGACCATCTTTATTCAGCGTCAATTCGGCATTTTCGTGTTTAAAACGGCCTAATGCCGTACGCTTCATTGGCGTTGACTGTGGATCACTTGGATCGATCTCGACGATCCAACCAAAGCGGTTGGCTTCATTCGGGTTTTTCAGTACATCAAAACGTTCATCATGCTGATGCCATTTGTAATCACTGGGTGACGCTGAAATGCCATAACGGGCCTGATCCGCGTTAACATCCCCCTTTGCATCACTGCCGAAGAAGTCGTCAAAGTTTTCTTCACAAGTCAGATACGTTCCCCAGGGCGTTAGGCCGTTTGCACAGTTATTGAATGTACCCAATGGTTTGATTCCTGCCGGATCCGCCTTGGTTTTCATCAGTTCATGACCCGCGGCCGGCCCTGTGAGCATCATAGGCGTATTGGCAGTAATACGACGATTTCGTTTACCGCTTTTATCAATAGCCCACTGTCCGTTTTTGCGCACAACTTCAACGATAGTCACACCGACGGCTGCCTGTGCCTTACGCACATCATCCGCCGTCATGTTGTCGCCCTGGTGATCAAACAAATACTCGTAGTTGGTGTATTCATTATTGATAGCCAGAACGCCGCGATCTTCATTGATTGCAAAAAAGCTCATGCCATCTGTGTTATCACCGAACTGGCGCTCTTGTGCATATGAATCCTGTTTTCCGCTTTGGTCAAATTCAGGCGCACCGGGAAAGATAGGATCGCCCCATGACATCAGCGGAGTTGCTTTATAGCCTTTTGGTACAACTACTGTGTCTGCGGTAGAAGCGGGTACGGCTTCAAAATTCAGCAGGGAGGATGTCGGTGAAGCAGCCACTGCGTTGGCTACCGGGTTTAATGCCAGAAATGCCCCTGCACCTGCAGCAGCGGTTCCAGTCAGGAAATGACGGCGCGATAATCTCGCCTCAATCATGTTAGTTAGTTGCGAGTCCTGCTCATCACGCTTCCACATTGTATGCTCCTTATTATTCTTCGCATATCCAAATAGGTTTAACGAGCGGAGCATATGCACTAAATCTTACAAACTCATGAAGATTATGTGTCTTAACGATGAAAAGGCATTGAAAAGCAGTGAGTTAATCGTATTGCGCAAGTAAAAAGCCGCCTTCGGCGGTGGTTTAGGGGTGACAATAAAAAAACGGCCTGTGTCGGGCCGCTTTTGCAATACATATCGCTACTGTCAGTGGCTGTCCGGGTAGCCTTGCGGGTTCTGCGACTGCCAGCGCCAGGTGTCCTGCGTCATTTGATCGACAGTACGGGATGCTGCCCAATGCAATTCTTTCTTTGCTTTGCCTGGATCTGCCCAGCATTCTGCTATATCACCGGGACGTCGTGGTGCAATCTGGTAAGGCACCGCTTTCTCTGAGGCTTTTGCAAAGGCTTCAACCATTTGTAAGACGCTCAGACCATTGCCAGTTCCCAGATTATAAATATGCAGACCGGCTTCTTTCCCTTTGTGCGTCAGTGCTGCCACATGGCCATCCGCCAGATCGACAACATGGATATAATCACGTACACCCGTACCATCAACCGTTGGGTAATCATCGCCGAACACAGACAAAAACTCTCGACGACCCACAGCGACCTGAGCAATGAAAGGCATGAGGTTGTTGGGAATCCCCTGAGGATCTTCTCCCATTTCTCCAGACTCATGCGCCCCTACCGGGTTAAAGTATCGCAGCAGTGTGATGCTCATTTGAGGATGAGCATGCTGAATATCCGTCAGGCACTCTTCTACCATCAGCTTACTGCGGCCGTAAGGGTTGGTCGCGCTGGTCGGGAAGGATTCAAGAATAGGCACACTCGCCGGATCGCCGTATACTGTGGCCGAAGAGCTGAAGATGATGCTGTTCACACCGGCTTCACGCATTGCTTCAACCAACACAAGCGTTCCGTGAACATTGTTGTCATAGTATTCCAGTGGCTTGGCAACCGATTCACCCACAGCTTTCAGACCTGCAAAGTGAATCACTGATTCAACATCATTCTCACGAAATACTTTATCCAGAAATACGCGATCACGAATATCACCTTCAAAAAACGCCGGTCTGACGCCGGTCAGTTTTTCAATTCGCTCCAGCACAGTCTTCTTGCTGTTATACAGGTTGTCGACAATGATTGGGGTCATTCCCGCTTCTATCATTTGTACGCAGGTATGACTGCCAATATACCCCATACCGCCCGTGACCAGTACGCGCATACAATCTCCTTGTTTTTTAGTTCTTCATTATGCTGCAGATGCTGAGTATATCAGAGAATCTTCAACCGTCATCTGACGCATGGCTTGTGGCGCTTCGCTCGTGGCCCACAAATCGAGAATTTCTTTGTAATCAATACCCGGCATTATTGCAGCGATAAACACTCTGCCCAGCCTTCAGTGTTACACTGGCTGACACATTAAGTTATGAAAACACATAGAGGCAATATGAAATCACAGACCCTGTGCCAATGGAAAGGCTTTTCCGTAGAACAAGGGACACACCAATTGCCGGATGGACGCGACATCACTTTTACCACAGTCCGCCATCCGGGCGCGGTGGTCATTGTGCCTGTCACGACGCATGGGGAACTGGTTCTGTTACGCCAATACCGTCCAGCAATCGGACGCTGGATTCTGGAATTCCCCGCAGGCACTCTGGAAAAAGGTGAAGAGATAGCATATTGCGCGAAGCGAGAGCTGGCGGAGGAAACACAACTCGCCGCCAGTGAGTGGCTGGCTCTGGGTGAACTCCTGCCGGTTCCCGGTTTTTGTGATGAGGTTCAGCATGTCTTTCTGGCTAAAGAACTTTCACCGGCTGAAGGTGATCTTGATGCAGATGAAATCCTCGAGGTCGTGACTATGACTGTTGATACTTTCATCCAAAAGGTGGCCAGCAATGAGATTCAGGATGCCAAAACACTGGCGGTCTTTCTGAAATTACAGGTCATGGGCCTGATCTGACAACAAGCCACAATTTTTGTATTTCACATCATCAATATTAGCCATATGGCTAACTTTACAATTATTCACCTGTAAGTTAGCTATATAGATAACTTACAAACAATCAACTACACTGTTTGCTATATGGCTAATAGGATTTCAACATGGCCAACAGAGAGAGCATAGGTAAAGCAATAGCCGCAGCAAGAAAAGCCAGAGGTGCGACACAGAAAGCCATGGCAGAACAGACAGGCATTAACAAAACCACCTTGTCAGAAATTGAAAACGGTCGCTTTACCGGTTCCCTGGACATTTTCGAGCGCTACCTGGATGCCGTTGACTTGCAATTGCAAGTATCACCCAAGCAACATCAGTTGCCAGACTGGGATGATATCGACACACTGTTTGATGAGGGCTGAGCATGGCTCTTGATCACCTGCCCGCCAAAATAGAAAAGATAACGGTGTGCCTGGATGAAGACGAATTAGGCGTGTTAACACATGGTTTCGTTCATCATTATCAGCCGATACAAACTCCGCGCCATGTCTCTCTTACCATGACAAAGCCTAATCTGGATGGCTATTCCTCCGGTGCATTACACCCTATTTTCGCGCAGAATCTGCCCGAAGGCTTCAATCGCCGGTTCATTGCTGAAAAACTGGCAAGATATGCCCGAGTCAATGACATGTATCTGCTCGCACTGCAGGGCAAACACAGCATAGGTATGCTCAGCTACCAGAGCGAATTGCAGCTTCCGGAAGCCGACTCGGTATCCCTGACTGACATTCTGACTTATCAGGGTAGCACGCCTTTGTTTCCGCAACTGCTCGAGAAATATTACCTGCACAATGCGCTGGCCGGTGTGCAGCCTAAGGTCAGCATTCCCAAAACAGGCCGAACGGTTGAACAAAAAGATCTGATCGTTAAATCTTTCGATGCGGAGTTTCCGTTACTGACGGTCAATGAATATATCTGTATGGAAGCGGCACGCCATTGCGGCTTAGCGCCGCCAGCCACCTCTCTGTCCGACAATATGGAAACCTTTATTGTCGAACGTTTTGACAAACCAGATGACCAGTTACTGGGATATGAGGACTTCACCACCTTATTGAAAAAACCCAACAACCCGGACGCCAAATATACCGGCAGCTACGAAACTCTGCTCAAAGCAACCCACCTGTACACCAATAGTTTGGCTGAGGTGGAGAAAATGTATAAGTACATTGTCTTTAACTGCCTGATCGGCAACGGTGATGCACATCTGAAAAACTTCGCATTGCAATACACACAAGACATGCAACACATATTTGTCTCCCCGCCTTTTGATATCACCCACACTCTGATTTACGACACCATTGACAATAAAATGGCACTCAAAATGGCGAACAGCAAAGTCTTCCCGGATAAACACCATCTGTTAAAACTGGCAGAGTCCACAAGTTTCAGAATTCGGCAGGCCGATAAGATCATTGAAGAGCTGGCACAAGGCATCACAGACTATTTAGATCGATCAGATGAAATATTGTTAATGGAAGGGCTAAAAACCTCCATAGGTAAGTCAGTTTCTGAAACCATGGTATCCAGCTATAGTGCAAAGTCGTATCGGCACGAAAAAAAACGTAAGTTCGAGTAATTCACCTGAAACAATAACATGTGTTAACATACCATTCTTAAGCAGGATATCACGCTGTATATTTCAATTTAAAATGTTAAATAAACTCCTACTTACCTCTATAGCAGACACGTTAATCGGTGTTAGCAGCCATCAATTAAATCTATCTCAGCCTTGCCATAAGCCATCATTAGACAAGAAAATACCAATCGCAATGTTTATAAATCTCTCAAACTTATAGACAACAGAATCCTAGTGCATAATACAAAGCTGTTAGTGATTTTTTCAAAGGCAATATAGAGAGAACTCTCTTACAGTTACGACTGTGACAGTAATTAAATTACTAACACATACAACGTCAGAGCGTTACTTAACAGTACGCCAATATAAGAAAATTAATAAAGGAATATCAAAATGAATATAACAAACTGTAAAAAAAATACTTTTCATTGGCATGGGTACTGAGTGTAAAACCAACTTACTCCATAGAATTGCAAGAGAACTTATTTAAAGGAAATATTATTTTCTCTCATAAAAACATAAAAAACATATCACAGCTACAATTTAGAGACACACCTGACTTGATCATCATTGATGCTATCAACAATGATTTCGAACTCATAAAGATCACAAAAAATGCGCTAACAATTCGCTTTCTACTGCAACAAACAACACCACCTGACTTCATTGCAATCATTAACAGTGAATACAATCACAAGAAGCAATTATTTGACATAGGTATCACTGATTACATTAGCTGCCCATTCATTAGCAAAGAAATTAACTACAGAATAATGCATATACTGCATTCCAATGAAAAAACAAACAACACACACCAAAGTAATGAATCCCTACCTGAACAAATAAACAACAACCGGGATTCCATGGACTCACAACTTATTTTAATTGAGAAGTGCATAAAACACCTCAATGGTGCGATATCAGAAGATGTCAGGCTAGAAACGCTTTGCCGGATACTTGGAACAAACAGAAACAAGCTCAATCAAGTATTTAAGGATCACTTAGGTATGACTGTCTTTGAATGGTTAAGAAAACAGAGAATGCATAAAGCAGCAGAATTACTGGAAACATCCTCTCTCAACATTGTTCAGATCGCAGAAAAAGTGGGATACATGGACTCAAATAATTTTTCAACGGCATTTAAGCGTATTTACCATAACTGCCCTAGCCAGTTTAGAAAACAATTTAAATCCTCTATGCAAAGTTAAATTCTGGCTCAAACGGCCATAAATCATGCTTAACTCAAAGTTATAGATGATTTCATGAAAGGAAAATAAATCAGCATGACATAACATTAAGTTGTTCTTGACCAAGTAAAGGCCGGACCAAAGAACAATATATAGAACTATCTACTACAACGTCAGAGAAGGAGCTTTATCATGGCAGTTAACGTACAACAAACAGGAGCTATCAACAATATATACCCTGGCTCACCTAATGTGTTTAATAACAATCAGAAAGAAGCAGTTTATAATGTTATAGGACAACTGACCTATGCAGATATCTACCGTAACAACGCAGGAACGATTGTCCAAAACCAAACCATGCGTCTGGATATGCAGGGAACCTTTATGCAAGGTAACTATCGTTTTCATAACCTTCAGGTTCAGGTCAATGGTGTGAATGGTAACAGCACTGTTGCTCACGTCAATGTTTCTGAAGAAACAATGACCAACGATCAGCCCAACCAGCAGGGGGTATTAAGAAAAGTGCAATCAGCACTGAATCAAAGCTTTGATAATGCTGCAAGCTATCAGGTTACAGGTACAGCGCCATAATCAATCCGTCTCCCGCACAAACAGAAAGCCCATTTTATGGGCTTTCTTATTTTAAAAATAAAGTTCATCACATTAAAAATCAAAAATAATGATATCGGAAAGAAATTAAGGTATTAAACAAAGGTTAATAGTAGAAAATACCGTTATCTTTAACCTGTGCCTGAACAACTCAAGCACCAAAATCAACGAACACAAACGTCAGTTAATCTATGAGGAAAAGAACATGTCACAGTCACAAATCAACTTAAACTTCATTAACCGCTCTAATGATGTCAACAACAGCGAAGTGGTTATTTTCCAGAAAAATGTCGCCGAGAGTTTTGACGAAATAGCCATTGCCTGGCGTGTTATCCAAAACTGCGGGCGTAATGATAACCATCCTTTCGTTTATCCTTTGAAATTCGAAGTCTGTGCAAGTGATTCCTTCGGTAACTACACACCACAGATGACAGCTTACGACGGGCAGGCCTATGAAATGGTAAAAGATACATCCGGTGATGTACTGCGGCTTGCCAGTACACCCGCCGTATCTCAACAAGAAGTTGAAGTACGTAATAACCTGAGCAGTGGTTCGATTAATGCCAATATCTATCGTGACGGAAAGCTACTGGCTGCTAAAACCAATGTTTCACCGGGTCAGAAAGGGGTCTTCCAATTCCATCCAAGCATTTTCGTCGGGGTTGTTTCACAGGTGGTTGAAGGCGAAGTGATGAATTCAGCGATTATCCAGCAAGTCAACACTGAAATTAACCTGTTCGGTATTCAAAGTGCCGATCTTGTTATGACCGGTGGTGGTTCAGGGCCAACCGCCTCACCTTTTGAATTCCATCTGGAAAACATCAACAAATAAGACTGAATAACCCAGGTGTTACAGCTGTGCCTGTAACACCTGCTTCAATCCATTTTTCTGCGAAGAGACACTATTATGACTGATAATCAAACAAGCCCGGCTCCACATACCTGGCAGTCTGGCGACTGGAAAGAAAAAGCCAACATTCAGGCTCCGTACAATGGCATTCAGATCACCGGCAATCCGCAATATAGTGATAATGGCACATTTATTTCAGCGGCCATTACCATTACAGATTATACGAATGATCCGGCTGGCATCAGCAGTGACATTCAGGCATTAACGATCGCTCAAGGACAAATGGACATTCCTGTACCTGAAGCTCCGACAGATTCCGCTGACTCTGGCAAAAGCAATGAAACGACACATTCAGATCCAGAATCAGCTACTGCGCCTGATAGCAGCAATACAACAACGGTAGAGGCCACGTCAGACCAAACCAGCGCTGAGCCGGAAAATAGCCAGGATGTACAATTGGATTCAAGTGGTAACAAACGCAACGATTTTACCGTTAAAGGATGGATTGCTCTGGAAAGTAATACCATGGATATTTTTCTGAGGGTGCATTTTATGTACGGTCTCGACCCCTTTCAGAAAGAAGAACTCGGTTACATTATGGGCTTCAGTGCTTTATTACAAAGTGCCGACTGAGATATTCAATCGTTCAATTAAGTGGGGGAAGTATGCAAACGGATATCTGCTTTCGCAATTTATCATTGAACACTCATTTACCGAGTGTCACCATCTTTCAGCACAATCATCTGGATGAAGAAACAAGATGCATCGCATGGAAAGTCATTCCGTATTGCCAATTCCGATGGCGTCACCCGTTCAGAGTAGAGACAAGTTACAGTTACCGGCTCTGTGATAACCATGGTAATTACAGTGTTGCCAGAAATGTATCCCTGGAGAAACTCCCCCACCACGATGAACATGGCCTGCTCATTACTCAAGACAGTAATATTCTCAGTGCGATGAAAACCACTGATAATAAATATACAGGTATTCAGTTACTGAAGAACAATCGCGTCATTGCGAATAACGCATTGAGTAATGGCTTTCAGACTTCGTTTCTGCTGAGTGACAAGTTTTTTATCGCAGCAGATCTGCGGACATCACAAGGTAACCTCATACACCCCATCAATATGAACGTGAGTCTGACAAGCTTTGATATTCACGATAATACCAGCATTGATATTACTATGACGGGTGGTCAACCGGGGGCTGAGTCCAGCCCCCTGACGTTTCAGATTTCATCCACTTAAGACACAGTATCAACACCAGATTTAGCTAGGTATGACGCCATTTCTTCCGGTGGTACCATGCCACCGCCCGTTGCCCAGACAAGATGAGTCGCATTTTTCATTTTCGGGTGATCTAACAGCATGCTAGCGACATAGTCATGATCCCGGCTGACATGCACGGGACCGGGCATACCCGCCAAGGCAGACGGCTCCAGTTCAATGCCCTCGCTTTGGGCTAACTGCCCCAACAAACGGTACATGTGCTCATCCGACAGCGTGAAATACCCGTCCAGCATTCTCTCCATAGCCCGACCGACAAAACCAGACGCCCGGCCCACTGCAAGCCCATCGGCCGCCGTTAAATTATCCAGGCCAATATCCTGTACAGAGATCGCATCGTGCAAACCTGTATGCACCCCCAGTAACATACAAGGTGAATGGGTGGGTTCAGCAAAAATACAGTGGACGTGATCGCCAAACGCCATTTTTAATCCAAAGGCAACGCCACCCGGCCCGCCCCCGACGCCGCATGGCAGATAAACAAACAGCGGGTGCGCATGATCAACAACAATCCCCTGCTCTTCGAATTGCTTTTTCAGACGTTCACCGGCCACAGAATAGCCAAGAAACAAGGTACGGGAATTTTCATCATCAATAAAAAAGCAGCGCGGATCTTTCTCTGATTCTTTGCGCCCTTTTTCTACCGCAACGCCATAATCCTGTTCATACTCCACCACATTCACGCCATGGTCTCTGAGCTTCTGCTTTTTCCACTCCCTGGCATCCGCTGACATGTGAACCGACACAGAGAAGCCCAGTTTGGCACTCATAATACCAATCGACATCCCCAGATTACCTGTCGAGCCGACCGCAATACTGTATTGGCTGAAAAAATCCCTGAAAGCATCCGAATGCAATTTACTGTAATCATCGGAAACAGACAGCAGCCCGGCTTCTGTCGCCAGTTTTTCAGCGTGTGTCAGGACTTCATAAATACCGCCCCGCGCTTTGATCGAGCCGGAAATAGGCAGATGGCTGTCTTTTTTCAGCATCAAACGACCCGCAATCTCAGTGCCGTAACAAGCCTCAAGACACTGCTTCATCGCAGGAATATCAACCAACTCAGACTCAATCAAACCGTTTGTCTTTGCCGTTTCAGGAAATACAGTTGCCAGAAATGGCGCAAATCTCGCCAGCCTGTCACTGGCATCCTGAATATCCTGAGCATCTAAGCCTACGTAAGGTAAGGCTTCACTCACACTGGTGACAGCCGGGTTAAACCAGCACACTTCCTCCAAAGCAGTCAATTGATTAAGTAATGGGTAATCAGCCTTAAGCTTTTCCACATCATTGGGAGTCATTGCGGCTTCCTTTTGGTAACTAAAGACAACGAAGAGTTTACTGAGCAAAGTGATTCTAAGTGGAGTGATGACAGATGAAAAGCAGCCTCTTACAAAGACACAAATATGCAACAAAAATAAAACAATGATCACAAATGAGAAACATCCATGAGGCGGGGCTGAAATTTGCCACTATGATTCCAACTCATCGGAGGTCTAACAAGGAGTGTGACAATGAAACAGTTAATCAGCTTATTCATCTGCTGTATCGCAACCTTTACCAGTCAGGCAGGTACCAGTACTGCTGGTGTGTCAGAAAAAGGCTACACAGAAACCCAATACCCCATCGTACTGGTTCATGGTTTGTTTGGTTTTGATTCCCTGGCTGGAATTGATTATTTCTACGGTATTCCACATGCGCTCAATAAAGACGGCGCGACCGTCTATGTTGCCCAGGTCTCTGCCACAAACAGTAGCGAATTACGCGGTGAGCAGCTATTGGCGCAAGTGGAAGACGTGCTGGCCATCAGCGGCGCTGAAAAAGTGAACCTGATCGGACACAGCCACGGGGGCCCGACCGCCCGCTACGTCGCTTCAGTTGCACCTGAACTGGTTGCTTCTGTAACCAGTATCGGCGGTGTGAATAAAGGTTCGCGCATTGCTGATATTGTCCGGGGCACGATACCGGAAAACTCTCTGCCGGAAGGCATCGCCGTTAAACTGGCACAGGGACTGGTCACCTTGATCAACCTTCTATCCGGCGGCAGTGAATTACCGCAAGATCCGCTTAAATCACTGGCTGCTCTCACCACTGAAGGCTCGCTGGCATTTAACCAGAAGTATCCGGAAGGTATCCCCACAACCCGATGCGGTGAAGGAGACTATATCGCTGGCAATGGCGTGTATTACTTCTCGTGGAGCGGTACAGGTAACTTCACCAATGCGCTGGACCCGACCGATGCCGCAATGGCTGTATTAGGTCTGGCATTTGACGAACCGAATGATGGTCTGGTAGGCCATTGCAGTTCGCACCTGGGCAAAGTGATACGTGATGATTATAAGATGAATCATCTCGATGAAATCAACGGTTTGCTGGGCATTACGCATTTGTTCGAAACCGCGCCCACCACACTTTACCGCCAGCATGCGAACCGTTTACAGCTACAAGGCTTATAAATAATGAAAAAGACCGTACTTTCACTCATAGGTGTAGTTGCAGCAGCGAGTGCGGTCTGTTTCTACTACCCAACGACCTCCGATACACCCGTTATGCAAGTGCCTTCCCAGCAAGACACAAAGGTAGACACTTATTCATCTCGCGATACTTTTGATTATTTTCTGTCGGGACTTGGCGAGGCAGATCTAGAAACACTAAAGACACATTTCAACACTTACAATACCGGACAGCCGGAGGCTTATCAGCTGGACAACGACTTGTTCGAGCGATTCATTCAATATCGGGCGGCACTGAGCAATCTTAACCCTGACAACAGGCATCCATTAAATACTGAAAGCCTGCAGCGATTGAACGATCAGGTGATGCAAATCCAGTCTGCATTTTTCAGTATCGAAGAACAGCAAAGGCTGTTTGGCGAAGAAAATATGCAGCGCCAACTCGCCTTACGGCAGCTTGAATTAAAAGATCACATAATCAATCAGGACGATTACTACAATGCCTGGGAGCAGGAAATCAATACCCTTCCACCTGTCATGCAGCAGAGCTACCGAAATGCAGCCATGTTGTCGCAGCTGCAAGCTACAAACTCGCTAGAGGAACAGGACAGATACCTGAAACAGCAAGCATTAGTGGGGCCTGAAGCCGCTGACAGACTGGTAACTTTGCGCAAAGCACGGGAAGCATTTCAAACTAAGCTGGAGCACTATTTTCAGCAGCGGGATGCAATTTTAGCGGATAACAACCTGGCGAAGGAGGAAGAGCAGCAGGCGCTGAATGACCTCAGGCAGACCACATTTACTGCCAGCCAGATCCGCCGTGTTCAAGCTCTGGAATCTATCCGGGAGACTCAATCAGTCACGCCAGTTCAGTAACCCAGCGAGAGTGAATAGCGATACGCCCTGACTGTCCGGCCAGGGCGTATCGCTAATAAACAAGAAGTGACAACAATATCAGCCTTGCATCAGTCTTTTTGGGGACGTTTGTTTTTCGGGACGTAATTGAGCACAGTCACCGGCACAGGTTTTTTCGGCGCAAAACCTTCGACTTCCCGACGCTCAATCAAATGTCCAAGACGACTTTCGATCATGCACAGGTTTTTGAAGTTATCTTTTGACACAAAAGAGATCGCTTCACCTGTCGCATCTACACGTCCGGTTCGGCCAATACGGTGTACATACTCATCTGCCGGGAATGGCAAATCGTAATTGACCACACGTGATAATTCTTCAATGTCGATACCACGGGCGCCAACGCCAGTCGCTATCAGATACTTAATCTTGCCTGCTTTAAAATCCGCCAGCAATTGAGCACGTATAGCCTGGCTGCGGCCACTGTGAAACGCTTCGGCTTCAATACCGCGCTTTTCCAGTTGAGAGGCCAGTTTCGCTGCGCCGTGCTTGGTTTCGATGAAGATCAATGCCTGATCCCACTGATTTTCCTGAATCAGATGACTCAGGAGCGCAGATTTTTTGTCTTTATCAACCGTTATTAACCATTGTGAAATATTCGCTTTTGATGCCTGATTGGCCGCGATGCTTATTTCATACGGGTTATTGACAACCGATTTTGCCAGATCCCGCACCTTGTTCGACAAAGTAGCAGAAAACAACAGAAACTGACTATTGTCTGGCAGACGATCCAGGATCTTGTTGATGGCTTCAATAAAGCCCATATCCAGCATCCGGTCCGCTTCATCCAGCACCACCATCTCGATTTCTTCGAAATACACGGCACGCTGACCATACATATCAATTAAACGGCCCGGAGTGGCTACCAGCACATCCACACCGTCGATCAGACGTTGCTTTTGCTGCTGCTCATCGACACCGCCGTACATCGCCAGCGACGTCAAACCAAGGTGCTTACCGTAATGGGTGACCTTTTCTTCCACCTGCATCGCCAGCTCGCGGGTTGGCACCAGAATTAGGGCTCGAACGCGCTTTTTACGCTGGGTCTGACCTTGACTCAGTCTTTCCAGTATTGGCAACACAAAACTGGCTGTTTTACCTGTACCTGTCTGGGCGGCAGCAATAAGATTCTGCCCTTCCAGTATCACAGGAATGGCTTTCGCCTGAATCGTTGTCGGTTTTGTGTAACCCAGTTCGGCCACTGCTTTATTCAGTGGTGCACTAAGTCCGAGAGTAGAAAATGGCATGTATCGCCCCTGGTTGATCTGAACGCGGTAAAAGTAGAGCTGCCCCTACATCAAGCGCGGGAGTTTACCACGGAGTCTGCTTACCAGTGAGAAGAATTATCTTCCGATCTCCCTCTCTAAACATTGAGAGGGAAACCGAGGCTAAATCAAACCCTCTGTGCAACGTCTGTACCCGCTTCATCTTCCGGCACAATATCGGTTTCCAGCAATGCTTCTTTCAGCCAGGCTTTCACCGATGCCGACTGCAACACTTTATCCATATAGAGCTTGCTGAGATCGGACACTTCAATGCCATAGGTTTTAAAGCGAAGTACGACAGGCGCAAACATACAATCAGCGATACTCCACTCACCAAACAGCCAGCCACCATTGTCACTGTATTTCAGCATCTGTTCACGCCAGATCTGATCAATCCGGGCGACATCATTCTGCGCCGCCTCAGACAACTCAACATGCCGTCGGGCACGGCAGTTCATCGGCATTTCATTGCGCAGTGCAGTAAAGCCTGAGTGCATCTCACAACTGATTGCCCGCGCTTTCGCTCGTTCTGCGTTACCCTGCGGCCAGGCACGTCCCTGACAATAAGTTTCATTTACGTATTCACATATCGCCAGCGAATCCCAAACCGTGACATCACCATCAATTAGCACAGGTACTTTCGCAGCCGGTGAGTAAACTTCCAGCGTTCGGTAAAAATTGTCGGTAAACAGCGTGAGCTTATTTTCATTAAAAGGTATACCATTCTGAACCAGCATCAGCCAGCCACGAAAAGACCAGCTTGAATAGTTTTTATTGCCGATAATCAATTGCATATCTTGCCCTCATACTGAATAGCGTCTAAACATTTCAGTACACCCTACGCCTTTCTTGGCATAGTGACTAACGCATAATTCTGATAGCACATATCAGGATTCAGAATGTATATTCATCCATTTTTATGCCGTTATGAACTCATACACTCAACTCATACCTCGTATACCAGAATGTTTATGACCTTGAGCGCATTTTCACACTTAACATTTAATCTTTTTGCGAACCGCTCTGCAGTTTAAAAAACACCTGCAAAAAGAGTGAAAATGACAGGGGGAAACGACACTTAACCTACAAATAAACCATTCACATCAATAAGTTACACCTGTACAATCGCCAGACATTCTTTGGTCTCTTCGATAAAAACACTATGTCGCTTATTAACAATAAACCCAAACGGTTTGTAAAAGCGGGTTATAAACCACTGGAAGATTATAGCTCGTCGAACAAACCATCAGTCACTGCATCCAATAAGACTCAGCAACCTGTCGCTGAGTACGCATGTAACCTGCTGATTTATTGTTCTCTCGATGAACTCAGCAGCTTGCAGGTTGGCTGCTGGCTCCTGAAACGTACCGCCACAGAAAACGCGGTGACGAGCTGGGAAAAGTCACCAGGAAAGAGTGGACACAGCGTACTGACTGCTTACTGTATTGAACAGGAAGAAAAACACCTTTTGCACGAGGTTTTCCAGCAGGCGGGCTTAGCCTCCTCTTATACCATTCAGCCTCAGCCAATAAACACCGGCCATATTAACGCAGAATTTGTACCGGTAAAGTTAGCCGTACAATTGGAAAAATGGCTTGGTTGGCCCACCCTTGGCTACTTTTATTATTTTTGCGACAACAAGCTGGCTAAAGAATGTAAACTGACCGGTGATGACAGGTGGAGCTTTCAATTTACCCGCTCTGACGCCACAACACTGACCGACGAATTATTGTCTGATCATCATTACAGCAGCCTGCTGCTGCCTTATAAAATCGAAGGGCAGCCCGTCTCAGATCAGTACATACTGTTTCGCAAACAAAAGCTCTCTGACGACGAGTTTGCCAAACTCTCACCGGCCTGGCTGCAAGAGCATGCCGTTGCGCTGGATATGCAGAGTATTGTCGCCAGCCGCACGCAGCCACTACTTGAGCGCAGCACTCAGGAAACCGAACCGTCAGAAAACGCCGCCGCGAAAACACATCACACAGTCAAAATGCGGCCGGATACCCGACAACGTGAAAGCTGGCCGGATATTGCAGAACAATACGGTCTGACTGCAAAGCAATTACTGGATCTGAACCCGCAGTACAACGATGATCCCCTTAAACTACAAATCGGCGATACTTTACAAATCACCGAGCTGAGCAGTAACACACAGCCCAAACAACCCGATGCCCCCTCTCCGCTCACCGACATAGAAACAGGAAAAGCTTATCCTTTTGGTAATGTGTGGGGCACCTACAACCAGCGCTACATGATGCCGGACCTGCTGCATATTCAGGCGAACAGTAAAATTCTCGCCCATACACCTGTCGTCAATACTACGCAGGTAAAACAGCGCATCCTGCGAATCGGCGTATTCTTCGACGGCACCGGCCAGAACAAAGACAATGACTTGTATAAAGAGACCTATGGCAACAAGTCCCGTTCGAATATTGGGCGGTTGTATGAGGCTTATCCGCAAGAAGAAGGTAAATCTTATGCTATTTATGTCTCAGGAGTGGGAACGGTCGATGGTGCGCATCAAGATCCAACTCTAATTGATATTGGTGACGACGAATCAGGTATCGGTATGGGTTTAGGCGTTTGGCATAAAACAGGTGCATTTACAAAATGGCAAAATTTGATTCAACAACTTTCCACAATAATTAGAAAAGCCATTGCAGTTGGCTATTACAGTGAAATCACGGACATTGAGTTTGACGTCTTTGGTTTCAGTAGAGGGGCAGCTTTATCACGGCATTTCGTTAATGCAGTAAAAGCAGGCTTCCCAGACTACTCTCGTAAAAGAGATAATGGTAATCCAGTTAGCATCATCCCTAATTTGTTAGGTACTGAAAAAACAGAACAATTCGATGAAAATACAGGATATGAAATTGATCATTCACGCAGTGTAAGCGTTCGTTTTCTTGGACTGTTTGATACAGTTGGATCCTTTTATTGGCCGGGAAATGAAGATGATGGCGAATTTCAACTCCAGCTTAAGCCTGACTGTGCGCAGCGAGTTGTGCAGTTGTGCGCACATCATGAATACAGAGTGAACTTTCCGTTAACGACATTGAAAACCAACGGTACACTGCCAGACAACTTCTATGAAGAAATTTTCCCTGGCGCACATTCTGATGTTGGCGGAGGCTACTCATCAATTGAACAGTATGGAAAGCAAGGGTTAAATGAACGCTATGGTCTGCCTGTCGATACCACATTTAATCGTGAGCTTGTAAAATCAGAATCATTTGAAGGAAAATATATTCATACCAATAAGGGTTATACCGAGATCCGAAAACATCCTGATGCCAGCATGGTCGCTCACATTGAATATGTCAGAACACAAAGGGAAAAGGACTGGAAAACACATTGTATGACGAAATATGGACAGTATGGAGCTATTAAAAGAGATAAGGCCGTACTGTATTACTATCGGCTACAACCAGTAAACAATGCACTGTCTGGTTTGACTCAAGAAAGAATGAAACAGCAAGCAGCACTTATCGGAATTCAATGGAAAGAACTGGATTATGTTCAGCCAGCTGATTTCCATACAGATATCATTGCTAAGAATCTCTGGAATAAACTACACTTAAAACCTTTAGGCACGATTCAACCAATTGATTGGCAGCGTGAAATTGAACAAAATGGACATATTTTAATCCATCGTCCACACGACACAATGATCAACCCTGGCTGGAATTCAAGCTATGAATGGCTGGTAAATCGCCCCAGCAGGAATGACGATGACGAAATTGAAAGACAGGTTTTTGAAAATGCTTAAACTCTTGATTACATATATCTTTGTAGCTACTTTGTTTGGTTGCTCCTTTTCTCAAGCAACGACAATAGTAGCAAAAATTGGTAATGCAGGCAGCACTACCGGCTACCATAGTATTAGAGTAATGAATGTAAAAGATACGACAGGTGCAAATGCAGGTTTTGGGTATGGTGCAGTAAGCAGTTACAGTGGAAAAAGTGCAGATATTGGTGCTATCGGTACACCTGAAAAAATCACAGGATTTTGGGCTAAATACAATATAGAAGAAAATAAATTCTTAGCGTTTTACAATATAAATAAACAAATAGACAGTGAGCTTGCAGGGCTGAAAATTAATGCTCTCCGCAAATATTACAAGAGCTTTAAAACCGCAAATACTTCAATGCAATTAATTGTAGACGGCCCGCGCGTTCGCCTTCTTTACACAATGAATTGTTTTTCAAAACTGGATGACTGCACGCCAAGAAAAAACGCTGACCCCAATGGTTGGATTGTTCGCTCTCCGGATGACACCACCGAAGTAGTCGTACTCTTCGACGGCATTGGCGAAGCCTCCGATACTCCGTTTCCTGGTTCACCGTACGATAAATGAATAGCAAACTCTTCATCATACCCATGATTTGCTGCCTGTTTACAGGCTGTTCAATCACTTCAGCATCTAATGCCTCGATTGGAAATGCCGGAAGTACAACTGGTCCACATATTATTAAACGGATGACTGTGAGCGATACGAATGGCGGAAGGTCAAGCTTTGCTTATGGTGCCGTTAGTAGTTATCCCGGCGCTAGTGCTGATATCGGACGTATAGGAAAACCTAAAAAAATTGAAGGTTACTGGTCCAAAGGCTGGGATGATTATGAAAAGTACTACCATATTACGGCCTCAATCGACAGTAAACTGGCAGAAAAGAAAATCAGCACATTAAGAGACTATTACAAGAATCACGGGGATTATCTGGCAGCTATGGTACTTACTGTTGATGGCCCGCGCGTTCGCCTTCTTTACACAATGAATTGTTTTTCAAAACTGGATGACTGCACGCCAAGAAAAAACGCTGACCCCAATGGTTGGATTGTTCGCTCTCCGGATGACACCACCGAAGTAGTCGTACTCTTCGACGGCATTGGCGAAGCCTCCGATACTCCGTTTCCTGGTTCACCTTACGATAAATGAATAGCAAACTCTTCATCATACCCATGATTTGCTGCCTGTTTACAGGCTGTTCAATCACTTCAGCATCTAATGCCTCGATTGGTAATGCAGGCAGCACCACTGGTTACCACAGTATTAGAGTAATGAATGTAAAAGATACGACAGGTGCAAATGCTGGCTTTGGATATGGTGCACTAAGCAGTTATCCAGGTAAAAGTGCAGATATCGGAAGCATTGGTATACCTATGTATGTAGACGGTTATTGGGCTAAATATAATGCGGATAAAGATGGTTTTGCGGCTTTTTATCGTATTAGTAAAACTATTGACAGTAATCTGGCAAAGCAAAAGATTGAAGCACTTCGTAATTACTACAAAAACCATAAAACATTTAACACCACTATGCAGTTAGTTGTAGATGGCCCACGCGTTAGACTGTATTACACTATGAATTGCTTTTCTTATCGTATGGACTGCAGCCCGAAAGAAAATGCTGACCCCAATGGCTGGGTTATTCATCAGTCAAATGATGCCACTCAGCTCGTATTACTCTTCGACGGCACTGGCGAAGCCTCCGATACTCCGTTTCCTGGCTCACCTTACGATAAATGAATAGCAAACGCTTCATCATACCCATTATTTGCAGCCTGTTTACAGGCTGTTCAAATACCTCAGCACCAATTGCCTCGATTGGCACGGCAGGCAGTACATCCGGCGATCACAGCATCAAAAGGATGTACATAAAAGATACACAAGGTGGGGGAGCCAGTTTTGCTCATGGTGCAGTAAGTAGCTATTCGGGAGCTAGTGCAGATATCGGCAGTATTGGAATTCCTAAATACATTGACGGGTATTGGGCCAAATATCATGCTGACGAAGATGAATTGATTAATTTTTATCGTATATCGACATCCATTGACAGCAACCTAGCAAAGCAAAAAATTGAAACACTCCGGAATTACTACAGAATCCATAAAACATTGAATACAAGGATTAGAGTTGTCGTAGACAATGAAAGAGTGCGTGTTTTATATTCGATGAATTGTTATTCATATCGGATGGACTGCACCCCCAGAAAGAACGCCGATCCTAACGGTTGGGTAGTCCGCTCTCCGGATGACACCACCGAAGTAGTCGTACTCTTCGACGGCACTGGCGAAGCCTCCGATACCCCGTTTCCTGGTTCGCCGTATGACAAATAAAAGCTTACATAGCGCTTATAATAGATAAAAATTCCATTAAACATTCATCCATTATGCAGTCGCCTATCTGAAAGAGCTGATTACAGTATTAACCGTTTCGTCACGATCTTGTTTTCTTACTTAAAGGTACAAAATGAATTCATCTTTAAAGCCAACCAAAGCGTTCGTGTTCACATCGTGGGCGGCACTCGCGATTGCACTATGTGCCTATGCCGTCGGATTACTGAATGCCGATCTTCAGCTCAATGAAAAAGGCTACTATCTTGTTGTCATGCTCTTTGGCCTCTTCAGTGTGATCACTTTACAAAAGACGGTACGGGATGAAATGGAAGGCATTAAAGTCACCAGCGCATATAAAATGCTGGTGATTGCCTGTGTGGCTATCGCCTGTGCATTAATGGTCATTGGTCTGTGGAACGCCGATACACTGGCACTAAATGAAAAAGGCTTTTTTGCCATTGCATTTGTGCTCGCGCTGTTCAGCGCAATTGTGACCCAGAAAAATGTCCGTGATCTCTCTTATTTTGACCAAGAAACGCCTCATAACATTGCAAGTTCACCTTCAACGGAAACTGCCGATACTGCATCAGAAAAGCTGTAATAGTCTGTCTCTCAACTCTATCCCTCCCTGTCACGATCATAGGCAGCCCTCATGGCTGCCTGTGTTGTTTGCTGGGTTTAGCTTAGTGACATTTTGGCCACACTCGCTGTATGCTTGCCTGACTCTTACATGTAGATGGATTTTCGTCAGGGACGCTTATGGATATTGATGCGCTGCGCAGCTTTCTCGCTTTTATCGATACAGGGAGTTTCACCCGAGCAGCAAAACAGACCTTCAGAACACAGTCTGCTATCAGTATGCAGATGAAAAAACTGGAACAGGAATTAGATAAATACCTGTTTCAGCGTGAAGGTCGTCAATTGGTGCTGACTCACGAGGGGCAACAATTAGCAAGCTATGCCCGCCGCTTGTTAAGCCTGCATGACGAGGCAGTGTCCAGCCTGAAATCGAATACAGACACCCAACCTTTGCTGATCGGTTGCCCGGATGATTATGCTGAAACCTTGCTGCCGCACCTTGTTTTCCTGATTCGCGAGCAACTTGGTCCGGTTCAGATACATGTCACCTGTGCATCCAGCGTGCGTTTAAGGCAACTGATGGATAAAGGCGAATTAGATGCCGCCATGCTGACACGCCATCCAGACTCGGAAGAAGGCCACTTTCTGATGCATGATCAGGGAGTGTGGTACGGCACATCGCAATCCGATTTACTTCATCGTCGTCCACTGCCCATTGCGCTTTTCCAGGCAGATTGTAAATTTCATGCGGCGGCGCTGGATGGTTTGATGAAACAGGAAATCAGCTTTGATCTGATCAGTTGCAGCAGCAGTGCAACAGCACAACGCGGTATGGTGCGGGCCGGGCTGGCTATCGGGGCAATGGCACGAAGCAGTATGGCGCCGGATTTACGGGTCCTCATTGCCGATTGGCTGCCATCACTGCCGAATATTGATATCGTGCTGGCGCTGGCATCCCGGTCACAGTCCCGACTGACGGCCCAGTATGCAAAGTCGATCAGCCATGGGTTTCAACGCAATCCGCCCGTGATTCCATGTGATTCACAGCCGATGGACAAACCTCACGGAATCACAATGATGAAAACTGCAATCAAATGTGAATAGCACTCGCCTGCCGGTTTATTTTGTGGCATTGTCCCGCGACAGAAAACTGTCATACGCACTAACCCGAAGATATTAAAACTATGCCCGATACCCAGCCTAAATGGATGTCACTACTGACTAAAATCACTGTTTACCTGTCGCTGCTGATGCTGGTCATTGGTGGCGGACTCGCCTTGTACGCCATCGTGTACGGCCCCTAGTTTATTGACAATACTTTACGGGCCATGAATTGACGGGCCAGTGATGGCCCGTATTGCCTGAAGCCTTAGTCAAACAGAAAAACGCTGACTACATTCTCATACCGCCATCCACTTCCAGCACCCGTCCGGTGAAATAGTCATTTTCCAGAATAAATTTCACCGCATGAGCAATTTCTTTGGCCTGACCAACACGCTTTAACGGGATCATTTTCTCAAGCCTGTCTATCGCTTCCTGCGGCATTTGATCAGCCATTGCCGTTCTGACGACTCCCGGCGCGATAGCCGCGGCGCGAATGCCATAACGTCCCAACTCTTTTGCCCAGCAAACAGCCATAGTAGCTACTGCGGCTTTGGAAGCAGCATAGTTGGACTGACCAAAATTTCCGGCTCTGGCGACACTGGAAATATTAATAATCACCCCAGGCCGTTGCGTCTGGATCATACGGGCAGCAGCTTCACGCCCACAGAGAAAAGTCCCTGTACTGTTGACTGTCATCACGGCATTGAATTGCTCAAGGGACATTTTTGTTACTTCACCCTCTTTCACTTTTACCAGCAAGCCGTCACGCAGAATACCGGCATTGTTCACTAAGCCGTCCAACTGACCAAAATCGTCAATGATCTGATCGAATACCCGCTCAACCTGGCTTTCCTGAGTGACATCCGCTGCATAGGTCAACGCTTTGCTGCTTAACATCTGGCATTGAGTTCGCGTCTGCGCGAGGCCTTCCTGATTGAGATCTATCAAGGCCAGGTCAGCACCGGCCTGAGCCAGCGTCACGGCCATCATTTGCCCTAATCCCTGACCAGCACCGGTGATTGCAATCACAGCATTTCGTAGATCCATACTGATCTCCTTTCACTTTAATGTTGTTTTACTTCACCGTGATAAAACTCAAACAGGCTGGAAAAATCGCGCTGTTCATTGCCGTTCGCATTATGAAACGCATACAGATTGCGAGCCAGTGCTCCCATTGGCACCGACGTCTGACTTTGCAGTGCAGCATCCATGCCTAATCCCAAATCTTTGAGCATCAGTTTACTCATAAACCCAGGCTGATAACCTTTACTGGCAGGTGCATTGTCCATCACCCCAGGACAAGGGTTGTAAAGCTCCAGTACCCAGTTACGGCCGGAGCTTTGCAGCATGATGTCCGACAGCACCTTGGGATCCAATCCGTTTTCCATGCCCAGATTAATCGCTTCACAGGCACCCGCCATTTGAACGGCCAGCATCAGGTTATTACAGATTTTTGCCATCTGCCCGGCACCGGCCGGTCCCGCATGGAAAATATTTTTTCCCACATGCTGCAGAACCGCTTCGGCGCGATGAAAAGCTGAATCCGTTCCACCGACGATGAATGTCAGCGTACCGGCTTCTGCACCGGCAACACCGCCAGAGACAGGAGCATCAACAAACTCCAGCTGATGCTGCTGGGCATGGCTGGCCACTTCTTTTGCCGTTGCGGGATCAATAGTGGAAGAGTCAATCAGAAAAGTGCCGGATGAAACCAGATTGAACAGGCCGGCTTCAGGCTGTCCTTTTGGCCCCAGATAGACATCATGGACATGCTGACCTGCCGGCAGCATGGTGATCACGGTATCCGCTCCGGCCACTGCTTCTTTTAAAGAGGACGCCACCTTAGCCCCCTCATCTTCCAGCTTACGAGCCGCATCAGTATTGATATCGTAAACATTGACGTGATAACCCGCGCTGAGTAAATTCCTCGCCATCGGGCTGCCCATGTTGCCTAATCCAATAAATGCTATTGCTGCCATAACACACTCCTGTTCAGACTCTGTAAGCACGGCTCTATGCGTTGGGTGCAGGTATTACTCTACGCCTAAGTTGCGCAGCGGGTGATCATCATCACTCCACATGGGTGCAAAGAGATCATCAATCACGCTGCTATCTACTGCCGACACATTGGGGAAAATCCATTTCGGTTCGCCGCACTTATCAATCAATCGTGCCCGGACGCCTTCCTGAAACTCGCCCAGCATGCCGCAGCGAACAGATAAACCAAGCTCAAGGCGGAAACAATCAGCCAGAGAAAGGGCTTTGTAGTCCGTCATTTGCCGGTAGCAAATATGCGCCGTAACCGGACTGCCCTGTTTCAGGGTTGATTTCGCAGTTTCCAGCCAGGTACCTAAGCCGTCAATGGCCTGAATTTGCTGACAGATTTCGTTCAGGTCTCGCCCTACGCTGGCAGCCTGAATCTGAGGAAAATACGGGATCATCTGGCTGGGCGGCCATGCTGGTTTCGCGGTTTCCGCTAATTGACCCAAACACGCTGTGACCGCCAGGTCTGATTCCCCAGCCTGCTGCCAGTCAATCGCCTGCAAACCGGAAAGCACGGCCTGTTTGTGCTCAGACAATAAAATATAATCCGCCATTTTCAGATCGAGGGCATCGCTGGCATTCACACGTGCCCCCGTCAGCCCCAAAAACAGGCCAATGCCGGGAGGTAACTGATTCAGAAACCAGGTGCCACCAACATCCGGATACAAGCCAATCGTGACTTCCGGCATCGCCAGTAGGCTGGTCGGCGTCACTACCCTGTGGCTCGCCCCCATATACAGACCGATACCACCGCCCATTACAATGCCTTCACCCCATACGATGAGCGGTTTTTTGTACTGATGGATCTGATAATCACAGCGATACTCAACACTGAAATATTCAGTCAGAAAAGCTTCAGGTGATGCGCCGCTTTCACCGGCCTGCTTGTGGGCATCGGCTTCAATCATGGCATGGTACATGGCGCGCACGTCACCGCCGGCGCAAAAGGCTTTGCTGTGCTCGCTGTGAAGAAAAACACACGCGATATTGCTGTCATTTTCCCAGTCAGCCAGTTGAATGCTTAACTGCTTGAGCATTGGCAGTGTCAGTGCATTCAGTGCTGCGGGGTTTTCCAGTGCCGCGACACCAATGCGGGAGCCGTCTGCGCATTCCAGCTCGTTAAATTTGATTGTTCCTGTCATGATCTCTCCATTCATGAATTCTCCATTCATGATCTTTCCATCCTGCGTGTCTGCCAGAACCATTGTGGCGGACACGACATCCAGTCTTTCTGTATTATTCGTTTTTCCAGACAGGTGCACGTTTCTCCAGAAACGCATTCACGCCTTCTTGTTGATCGGCTGTATCAAACAGGCGGACAAAACGCTCCCTTTCCTGAATGAGCCCCTGATGTAAAGGCGCAAACCTTGCTTGCTGTATCAATGCCTTACAGGCTGTGACCGCTGTCGGGGACTGGTTAGCCACTTCCGCCGCCAGTTTCATTGCCGTCTCCAGCCCTTGCCCTGACGCCACCACTTCTTCAACCAGACGGATGTCCAGCGCCTGCGAGGCGCCCACCCGCTCACCACACAAAATCATACGTTTTGCCCAGCCTTCACCCACCAGCCAGGCCAGATTCTGCGTACCACCAGCGCAAGGAAGCAGGCCAACACTGGCTTCCGGCAATGCCATCACCGCATGGGCCTCAGCAATGCGGATGTCGCAGGCTAACGCCACTTCAAAGCCACCGCCCATTGCATAACCGTTAATCGCAGCAATCGAGACACCCCGGTACGACGACAATGTTTCAAAGGCCTGACCGAAGCAATAGGCCATGTCAGCCGCCACGCCTTTATCGCCGCTGGCAAAGAGTTTGAGATCGGCACCGGCAGAAAAGAATTTCTCACCTTTTCCCGTCAGCACCAAGGCATAAATGGATTTGTCTGCATTCAGTGCTTCGACCAGAGATTTCAGCTGATGAAGACTGTCTGCCGTCCAGGTGTTAGCTGGCGGATTATTCATGGTCAGTACTGCAACATGGCCATCAATCGTCACTTCAATCGGGCCGTTTGTTTGTGTCAGTGGGTGCATCATCCCGCCCTCTTTATCTTTAATTGCGTACTCTGTGATTACGTAGTTTGGGTAACTTCTTGCCTGTGGACTGAGCACAACGATTCAAAGCAGTGCAGTATCGTCGTTCAATAACCGGCGCGCGATGATCAAGCGCATGATTTCATTGGTTCCTTCCAGAATCTGATGTACCCGCACATCGCGGAAATGGCGTTCAATCGGATATTCCTGGATATAGCCATAGCCGCCATAGAGCTGCAACGCCTGATCACAGACCGCAAAACCCACATCGGTTGCAAAGCGTTTTGCCATGGCGCAATACGCCGTCGCTTCCGGATCGCCGCGATCCAGCTTGCTGGCGGCATATCGCACCAGTTGACGGGCCGCCACCAGTTCAGTCGCCATATCGGCCAGTTTGAATTGCAGGGCCTGAAAGTGAGCCAGCGGTTTACCAAACTGTTTGCGCTCTGTCATGTACTGGCGGGCCAGATTCAGCGCCTGCTGCGCGGTACCCACGGAGCAGGTTGCTATGTTGATCCGGCCGCCATCCAGGCCTTTCATGGCGAATCTGAATCCCTGGCCTTCTTCACCTAGCAGGTAATAAGCCGGAATCCGGACTTTATCGAATGTCACCGCGCGTGTTGGCTGGCTGTGCCAGCCCAGCTTAGGTTCTTTGCGGCCATAGCTGATACCCTCAGCACCGGCCGGCACTATGAACGCCGAGATACCGTCAGGCCCGGCTTCACCGGTTCGGGCCATCACAATCAGCAAATCCGTATCTCCGGCACCGGAAATAAAGGCTTTAGCGCCAGAGATCTCATAATGATCCCCTATACGCACCGCCTTGGTCGTCAGCGATGCCGCATCAGAACCTGCGTTAGCTTCAGTCAGACAATAAGATCCGAGCCATTCACCGCAGCTCAGTTTCGGGCAGCATTCAGTTCTGGCCTGATCGGTCGCGAAACTGGCAACCATCCAGCTCACCATATTGTGTATCGTCATAAACGCTGTGGTTGAGGTGCAGCCCATCGCCAATTGTTCAAAGATGACGGAGGCATCCAGCCGATTCAGCCCCATGCCACCTTGCTCCGGCGGTGTATACAGGCTGAGAAATCCCATTTCACCGGCCTGACGCAACACATCCTTGGGGAAAGTAGAGGTTTCGTCCCAGCTGGCAGCCATAGGTAATAACTGCTCCCTGGCAAACTGACGTGCTGCTTCTTCAAAGGCACGCTGATCTTCATTGAGTTCAAAATCCATCGCTTACTCCGGCACAGGTAATCATCAATGATCCATATTTATAGTCAGGTTAGGGCCTTTCGGGATGTCGTCATCAAACCACCGCGCTGTCACCGTTTTGGTCTCGGTGTAAAAACGGACGGCCTGCTTGCCATAAGCATGTAAGTCACCATAGAAACTGCCGCGCCAGCCCGTGAATGAAAAGAAAGGCAATGGCACAGGAATCGGCACATTGATACCCACCTGACCAACCTGAATCTCATGCTGAAACTTGCGCGCCGCCGCGCCGTTGGCGGTGAAAATAGACGTCCCGTTTCCGTAAGGGTTGTTATTGATGAGTGCAATCGCTTCTTCAAGCGAAGCCGCTTCGACACAGACCAGCACAGGACCAAAAATTTCCTCGCGGTAAATGCTCATTTCCGGGGTGACGCCACTGAATAACGTCGGCCCGACCCAGTTACCATTCGGGTAATCTTTCACTGTGCATTCAGTACCATCCAGCTCGCACACCGCCCCTTGCGCTTTGCCTTCCTGAATCAGTCGCAGTACCCGCGTTTTGGCCTCCGCGCTGATCAGAGGACCGTAAGCGGCATCTTCCTCATCCCAGCCGCCGGGCTTCATGGCTGCCATGGCTTCTTTCAGTTCGGGAATCCAGGCTTTTGCACCGTCAACAAACACGGCAACCGAAATTGCCATACAACGTTGACCAGCCGCCCCGACGGACGCCCCCACCAGATTGTTGATCACCTGTTCTTTGTTCGCATCAGGCATGACAACCAGATGGTTCTTCGCACCCGCGAACGCCTGAACACGTTTCAGATTGTGTGTACCGGTTTGATAGATATAGCGTGCGACCGGCACTGAGCCGACAAAAGACACAGTACGGATATCCGGATGTTCCAGCAGATGATCAACCTGGGCTTTGCGGCCATGTACGACCTGCAGCACACCGGGAGGCGCACCGGCTTGTTCGAACAATTCAGCCAGCCTGACTGATGTCAGAGGCACCTGATCGGAAGGTTTAAGTATGAAGGTATTACCGGCAGCGATAGCCAAAGGGAACATCCAAAGCGGGATCATGGCCGGGAAGTTGAACGGCGTAATACCGCTGCAAACACCCAGTGGCTGAATCAGCGAGTAAGTATCGATGTTAGTGGCGACATTTTCAGTGGTTTCACCCATCATCAGGCTGGCAATGTTTGCCGCCTGTTCAACCACTTCAATTCCGCGCCAGACATCCCCTTTGGCGTCGGCCAGAATTTTGCCGGTTTCACTGGAGAGCAAACAGGCCAATTCATCATGGTGTGCTTTGAGCAGTTGCTGGTAACTCAGCATCAGTCTGGCCCGTTCAGGCACGGGCACAGTTTTCCATTTCTCAAAGGTGGCTTTGGCACTGGCGATGGCTTTATCGATCTCGGATGTCAGCGCGCAAGGCAGATGGGCGATGACCTCGTTGGTCGCGGGGTTAGTCACATCAATCCATTCATCTGACTGCGACTGGCAAAATTTTCCTTCAATAAACAGAGGTACTTTCTCAATCATTTTCACGTCCTCTCACCTGTCTTTCCATAGCTGGCGTCACCGCTGCCAGGCACGAATAATTACTGAGCCGGTAATTCGATAGCGATTGCTGTGGCTTCCCCGCCACCAATACATAACGAGGCAATACCTTTGCAGACGGCGCCGTCTTCCTGCTGTTGTCGACGAAGGGCATGTATCAGGCTGACGATGATTCGTGCGCCACTGGCCCCTATCGGATGCCCCAGGGCGCAGGCGCCACCATGAATATTGACCTTGTCGGCATTTAAATGCAGTTCACGCACCGCAATTTGCGTAACGACCGCAAACGCTTCATTGATTTCCCACAGATCCACCTCATCGACTGACCAGTTCAGACGACCCAGCAACTGACGGATGGCGTCTACCGGTGCCAGGGTAAATTCAGACGGCAGGCGTGCATGGGTTGTCTGACCGCGAATGATCGCTATGGGCGATAAACCATGATGGCGGGCAGTTTCACTGTCCATCATCAGCAACGCGGCTGCGCCATCGGCAATGGAGCTGGAATTAGCGGCAGTCACTGTGCCGTCTTTGGCAAATACCGGCTTAAGCTGCGGGATCTTTGCCGGATCGACTTCATTGGGGTGCTCATCGGTTTTCACCAGATGCTCCCCGCGACGATCCGCCACCACCACCGGGCAGGTTTCCTGATCAAACCAGCCATGCTCTATCGCCAGACGCGCCCGCTCTACTGACATTGCAGCCCAGTCATCCATGTCTTCGCGGCTGAATTGCATCGCATCGGCAATCTGCTGTGCATACACGCCCATCAGTTCGCCTTCGTAAGCATCCTGTAAACCATCCAGAAAAATGTGGTCTTCCGTTGTCTGATGCCCGAGGCGAAAACCGCCCCTTGCCTGCCGAAGAAGATACGGTGCATTGGTCATGCTTTCCATGCCTCCGGCCACCGCAGTGTGAATACTGCCGGCACGGATCATATCCGCAGCCAGCATCACGGTTTTCATCCCGGATCCGCACACTTTATTTACTGTCACGCAGCCTGTAGAAATGGGTAAACCGGCATTCAGTGCCGCCTGACGGGCCGGCGCCTGACCACAGCCGGCCGGCAGTACACAGCCCATCAGCACTTCGTCAATGTTCAGACCATCGGGCTGATCGGGGGCTAATTCATCGGCGAAAATACCAATGCTTTCCAGTGCGCCTTTTATCGCATACGCCCCCAGTGTTGTTGCCGACAAAGAAGAAAACTGCCCCTGAAAACTGCCCAGAGGAGTTCGCTTGGCAGACACTATCCAGACTTCCTTTTCCGGTTGCTGAGACTCGCCGCGTTGGGGTGCGGCTGTCTTGGTGGTGGTTTCCATTACCCGGCTCCACTTTTCTTGACGTTTACGTAAGCATAGCACTAACATTTACGTAAACGTTAAGAAACAAAACAACAACAGTATCACTTCTATTTGGTTGATAGGCGTACAGAATTGTTGCCATGATGCCGGCCTGGCCAGCGTTCTGACTCCACTCTGTGACAGTCGGTTATTCAGTCCCGCTTAATCCGCAACGAGAGGACAGCAGCGTGGTGAACACCTTTAAGATCAGTGAACTTGCCAAAGAGTTTGGTATCACCACCCGCAGCATTCGTTTTTATGAAGATGTGGGGCTGCTCCAGCCAGACAGAGAAGGTGCCATACGCATCTATCAGCGGCGGGACAAAACACGGCTGAAATTAATTCTACGCGGAAAGCGACTGGGTTTTTCGCTGGCCGAAATCCGCGAGCTGTTTGACCTGTACGATACCAACCAAAGTGACGGCCAATTGCGGCAAATGATCACAATGATCGACGAAAAACAGCACAAACTTCAACGCCAGTTAGACGACATTAGGGTTGTCATGGAAGAACTGAACGCCGCCAAAAGCCGATGTAAACTGGCACTGAACGGTAAAACGAAAGAAAAATAGCCCGTTGGCTAATCGCCAACTGAGCATCACGACATCTTGTTGAGAATACAGCCGTTTCTCAGGACCAGTCCGGTTACCGGATAAAGGAGATCCTATGAAAGACCTGTTTACCCCGCTCAACTTTGGCCTCGGTGAAACACTGGATATGCTACGCGATCACGTCAACCACTTCGCCGCCGATGCCATTGCTCCCATTGCCGGACAAATTGACAAAGACAACCAGTTTCCCTCCCACTTATGGGCTGCGCTGGGTGAAATGGGTTTGCTGGGGGTGACTGTCAGTGAAGAATTTGGCGGGGCTGGTATGGGCTATCTGGCGCATGTGGTCGCCATGGAGGAAATCAGCCGGGCTTCGGCCTCGGTCGGGCTCAGTTACGGCGCACATTCCAACCTGTGTGTGAATCAGATTTTCCGCAATGGCACCCAGACGCAGAAAGAAAAATATCTGCCTGGCCTCATCAGTGGTAAGCAGGTCGGCGCGCTGGCTATGAGTGAAGCCAACGCGGGTTCCGATGTGGTCAGCATGCAGCTCAGGGCAGACCAAAAAGACGATCGCTACATTCTGAACGGCAACAAAATGTGGATCACCAATGGACCGGATGCCCATACCTTTGTCGTGTACGCAAAAACCGATCCCAAGGCAGGGTCGAAAGGCATCAGCGCCTTTATCATTGAACGTGACTTTCCCGGTTTCACCCGCGCCCAGAAGCTCGACAAATTAGGCATGCGCGGCTCCAACACCTGTGAGCTGGTGTTTACCGACTGCGAAGTGCCGGCGGAGAACCTGCTGGGCCAGCACAACAAAGGCGTCGAAGTGCTGATGAGCGGCCTGGACTACGAACGCGTGGTGCTGGCTGCCGGGCCGCTGGGTATTATGCGAGCCTGTCTGGATGTGTGTCTGCCCTATATCCACGACAGAAAACAATTCGGAAAATCCATCGGGGAATTCCAGCTGGTACAAGCCAAAATGGCGGACATGTACACGCGGATGAACGCAGCCCGTGCCTATGTTTACACTGTGGCTGCGGCCTGTGATCGCGGAGAAACCACTCGCCAGGATGCCGCGGGCGTCATTCTTTATTGCGCTGAACTGGCCACTCAGATGGCGCTGGATGCGATACAACTGCTGGGCGGAAACGGCTATATCAACGAGTTTCCTGCTGGTCGCCTGCTGCGGGACGCCAAGCTGTATGAAATTGGTGCAGGTACATCGGAAATTCGTCGCATGCTGATCGGCCGGGAGTTATTTGAACAAAGCCGTTAAACAGGATTTTAACGACTATTGCAGAAGACAGCCGCCAGAACACAGTCACCATAAGACAGTTAACAGGGACACGGCATCATGGCAATCATAGACAGTCATATCCAGACACATGACTCACAATTCCAGAACAACCAGCAAGCCATGGCTGAGCTGGTTGATGAGCTTCACACTCGCCTTGCTCTTCAGTTGCAGGGCGGCGGTCAGAACGCGCAGGCCAGACAACGCAAAAAAGGCAAACTCCCCGTCAGAGAACGTATCGACAGTTTGCTGGATTCAGGCAGCCCCTTTCTTGAAATCGGCCAGTTTGCGGCCTGGGAAGTCTATGATGAGGCCATACCCTGCGCGGGCGTTGTCGCTGGTATTGGTCGCGTGTCCGGCGCAGATGTGATGATCATTGCCAACGACCCGAGCGTTAAAGGGGGCACCTATTACCCGATTACCGTGAAAAAGCATTTACGGGCACAGGAAATTGCCGAACGCTGCCACTTGCCCTGTCTGTATCTTGTGGATTCGGGCGGCGCTAATCTTCCCCATCAGGCTGAAGTCTTTCCGGACAAAGATCACTTCGGGCGGATCTTCTTCAATCAGGCCAGAATGTCGGCCAAAGGAATCCCCCAGATTGCCATCGTCCTTGGCTTATGTACCGCAGGCGGTGCTTATGTGCCTGCCATGGCTGATGTCGCCATTATGGTAAAAAATCAGGGCACCATTTTTCTGGCAGGTCCGCCATTGGTAAAAGCAGCCACCGGTGAAGATGTCAGCGCGGAAGAACTGGGTGGGGCCGATGTGCACTGTAAAACATCCGGCGTTGCTGATTATTACGCCGATGATGAGCGCCACGCTCTGGCATTAGCCAGACAGGCTGTCGCCAGTTGTCACCGCCCTGCGTCAGTGGCTGAGCAACCAACCTCTGTTCTGCCTCCCCGATATCCTGCCAGCGAACTCTACGGCATTGTCGGCACCGATCTGCGCAAACAAATTGATGTCCGAGAAGTCATCGCCCGACTGGTTGATGGGTCAGATTTTGATGAATTCAAAGCCCTGTACGGCGAAACACTGGTCTGCGGTTTTGCACGATTACACGGATACCCCATCGGCATTGTTGCCAACAACGGCATTCTGTTTTCTGAATCCGCGCAAAAAGGGGCGCACTTCATTCAGCTTTGTAGCCAGCGCGACATCCCTTTGTTATTCCTGCAAAACATCACTGGATTTATGGTCGGGAAAAAATATGAAGCGGAAGGAATCGCCAAGCACGGTGCCAAAATGGTAATGGCGGTTGCCTGTGCCAATGTGCCGAAATTCACTGTCATCATCGGAGGGTCATACGGCGCAGGTAACTATGGCATGTGCGGCCGTGCTTATGATCCCACTATGATTTGGATGTGGCCAAACGCCCGGATATCCGTGATGGGCGGTGATCAGGCAGCCGGTGTACTGGCTCAGGTCACGCGGGACAGCAAACAGCGTCATGGCGAGACATGGTCGGCTGAAGAGGAAGAAGCCTTCAAAGCCCCGATTAAAGCACGGTATGAAAAAGAAGGATCACCGTATTTTGCCAGTGCACGCCTGTGGGATGACGGCATTATCGATCCCGCGCAAACCCGGGATGTACTCGGTATGGCATTGCAAGCGGCAGCCAATGCGCCTGTTGAAAGCACACAATTTGGCATATTCCGAATGTAACAGCCGACGACTGTGAGGATGGATCATGACCTCTATAATTACCCCGGTATTTCAATACAGCGATACCGCAGAAATTCTCCATGCGACAGCCAGTGACCCTGTGCTCTGTACTATCAGCCGTCAGGGGATTGCCACACTCACACTGAATCGCCCGGATAAAGCAAACGCCTTTGATGACCAGCTGATTGCGGCAATCCGGCATTATCTTCAGCAATTGGCGAGTCATTCAGAGGTCTCCGTGCTGGTGTTGCGCGCAGCGGGAAAACATTTCTCGGCCGGTGCTGATTTGCGCTGGATGAAAGCCATGGCCCGGAAAAAACGCCATGACAATCTGAACGACGCGCAGGCACTGGCCTTTTTGATGAATGAACTGGATACCTTCCCCCATCCGACCATTGCCCTGGTGCAGGGTTCGGCGTTTGGCGGCGCTCTGGGCCTGATCTGCTGTTGCGACATTGCCCTGGGCAGTCAGGATGCGCGCTTTTCCCTCAGCGAAGTAAAACTCGGACTCATCCCGGCAACCATTGGTCCCTATGTCTGCCGCACCATAGGACAACGGCATGCCAGACGGCTGATGCTGACCGCTGAAACCATGAATGCTGACATGGCGCATCAGCTTGGCATACTTCATGAGGTCAGTCGTAATGTCAGTGCCAATGACAGTGGCGCAGACACGGATAACTCTACCGGCTCTGGAACCTTGGAAAACCTGCTGCAACTGACCCTCAACCGCTTGCTGGCGAACAGTCCGGCGGCGATGACTCAGGTCAAAACCCTGTGCAAGCTTTGCGAACAGCAGCCAATTGATGCAGCCCTTATCCGACAAACCAGCGAAATGATCGCCGATATTCGCGTTTCCTCTCAGGGACAGGAAGGACTGAACGCTTTTTTTGATAAACGTCGCCCAGCCTGGGTGAAACACAACACCTCAGGGCAAGGAGAGCACAATGAGTAAACCAGGCGATTTGCTGCACCCCGTTTCCGAGCATCCGGCTCTGCACGCCCAGCACACTGCTGTAAGCGAAATGGACAGCGCGCAGACCCCCATTCGTCGCTTGCTGATTGCCAATCGGGGAGAAATTGCCTGTCGGGTAATTCACTCCGCCAAGTTAATGGGGATAACCACTATCGCGGTATATTCTGATGCCGATCGCCATGCCAAACATGTCAATATGGCGGACGAGGCGATATATCTCGGCCCATCCCCTGCGCTGGATTCCTATCTCGCCATTGATAAACTGATCAAAGCCGCTTCAGCCACTCAGGCTGACGCTGTTCATCCGGGCTACGGCTTTCTCTCGGAAAATGTGGCGTTTGCCAAGGCCTGCCAGCAGCATGGCATTATCTTTGTCGGGCCCGGTCCGGATGCTATGGCGGCCATGAGCTCAAAATCAGATGCTAAAGCCATCATGGAGACGGCTGGCGTCCCACTGTTACCCGGATACCATGGCGATGACGACAGCCTTGAAAATTTAACCACCGAGGCAGCACGCATAGGTTTTCCTGTCATCCTCAAACCGGCGCTGGGCGGTGGTGGTAAAGGGATGAAAATCGTGCGCCAGCAGAGCGATCTCGCCGAGGCTGTGTTGTCAGCGAAACGGGAGGCAAAATCCGCTTTTGGCGATGACAGATTACTGTTAGAAAAATACCTGACCGAACCCCGTCATATCGAAGTCCAGATTTTTGCCGATCAGCATGGCCACTGTGTTTATCTCTCAGATCGTGACTGCTCTGTCCAGCGACGCCACCAGAAAATTATTGAGGAAGCCCCAGCACCCGGCCTCAGCGACTCACTGCGCCAGCATATGGGCGAAGCGGCGGTTCAGGCCGCACAAGCCATCGACTATGTCGGAGCCGGTACTGTCGAATTTCTGTATGACGCCCGACAGCAAACCTATTTCTTCATGGAAATGAACACCCGATTACAAGTTGAGCATCCGGTTACTGAGATGATCACAGGGCAGGATTTGGTGCAATGGCAGATCCGGGTAGCCGAAGGCAGGCCTTTGCCGCTTACCCAGTCTGAGATCCGTCATCAGGGTCATGCCGTGGAAGCCAGGCTGTATGCTGAAGACACGCAGCAAGACTTTCTGCCGGCCTCAGGTCTGGTTCACTTTCTCAGCGAGCCGGAATCAGGCGCGTTTTCTGTCGGTAAAGCGCAAGCGATCCGCTCACGTATCGACAGTGGTATCGCGCAAGGTGACACTGTCACTACTTATTACGACCCTATGCTGGCGAAAGTCATTGCCTGGGGTGAAGACAGGGCTTCTGCTATCCATCAGTTACAGTCTGTCTTGTCTCAGTACCAGATTGGCGGTGTTGCCACCAATATCCAGTATCTGCAGCGGATTCTGGCCCACCCTTCTTTCACTCAGGGCCAACTGACCACACATTTCATCGAGCATTATCAGGATTCCCTGCAGACAGCGGCTGCCAGCGTTATCAATGTACAAACACCGGACGGCGCTGAATATCAGTTACCCCGGAATCTGGTGCTCAGTGCCGCCAGTCTGTGCGTGATTCAGAACGATATGGACCACCAGTCCGGCTGGCGGCTAAACCAAGCAGCACAACAGCTGATCACTCTGTATGATACAGAAATGGCGGCCAACACTTTCAGCTTCGTCACAGACAAAGACGATCACCATCATGTATTACTTAGCCGCTGTTCAGTGGCCCGAACGCTGCATACTGACAGTGAAGAACTGGTGTTATCCCCGCTGTCCCTGCGCTTGCTGTCAACAAGATCCGTTCAGCATGTCACGGACGTCACGCTTGAGAACGATGGAAAGCGCGAACATGTCCGTCTGGTATTCGATAGTGCTGCACAGACTGTATTGACCTTCACCGGACAGGAACAGTACGCTTATCAGCTTCGGCCGACCTTTGGCCCGCATGAGTCCGGCGCTAAAGACAGTCCGACGGCGCCGTTAAATGGCATAGTGGTTGACGTGCTGTGCCAGCCGGGAGACAAGGTAAACAAAGATCAGGGACTGATTGTGATTGAAGCCATGAAGATGGAATACACAGTGCGCGCCCCCCATCAAGGCCAGGTGTTGTCCGTATTGGCGAGCACAGGTGATCAGGTACAGCATGGCCAGGAGCTGGTTCAGCTCAGCCCGGCCACCGATTCAGCCGATTGAAACCAGAGTGTGTAAATAATGACAGCTTTTTTTCCTGCCACCAGCGATCTGCCGAGTCGGGTAAAAATCGTCGAGGTCGGCCCGCGAGACGGCCTTCAGAATGAAGCCAATGTCAGCCTCAGCGATAAAATTCAGCTAATTGATATGCTGTCAGCAACTGGGCTGACGCACATTGAGTCCGGCTCTTTCGTCTCACCGAAATGGGTGCCACAGATGGCCGACTCAAGCGAAGTGTTCCAGCGCATTCACAGAGCGCCGGGAATTGTTTATTCAGCCCTGACCCCCAATGCCAGAGGTGTTGATCTCGCCATTGCGGCCGGCGCTGACGAAATTGCCATTTTTGCTTCAGCGTCGGAAGGCTTCAGCCAGAAGAATATCAACTGCAGTATTGCCCAGAGCCTGGTTCGGTTCGAGCCTGTGTTACTGAGAGCCAGAGAGCATCAACTTCGTGTACGTGGTTATCTGTCCTGCGTCACCGATTGCCCTTACGACGGGCAGACAACGCCTGAGCAAGTTGCCAATGTCGCCAGACTGCTGTACCAGATGGGCTGTTATGAAGTGTCACTGGGTGATACGGTCGGCAAAGCCACGCCGCTGCGCTTTGCACGTATGCTGGACGCCTGCCTCTCCCATATCCCTGCCGATGCACTGGCGGTGCATTGTCATAACACCTGGGGACAGGCATTGACGAATATTTATCAGGCGCTTTTGATGGGGATTAGCACTGTGGATGCCAGTGTCGCCGGTCTCGGCGGTTGCCCTTATGCTCCGGGCGCAAGCGGTAATGTAGCCACCGAAGATGTGGTTTACCTTTGTGAGCAATCCGGAATATCGACGGGGGTCGATCTCATGAAGCTGGCTCAGGCGGGTGAGTTCATTTGCAAGCAATTGGGCAAACCCCCTGCTTCAAATACAGCATTGGCACTTTTAGCAGGCGACTCAGACAGATAACAGATAGCTTATAAAAAAACATGACCAGCCTTATTACTGGTCATGTTTTCTACTCCGGTGAAAACGTCAGTCAGAACGCAAAAATCGCTGTTCTGCTTCCAGCTCATTCACCACTCGCCATACCTTCTGCTCACGTCGTTGCTTGGTATCAGATGACATGTTCAACCCGGCGCCTTTCAGCGAATCATCAGGCCCGACATACTGATCAATATGTTCATTAAACATGGTCCGAAATTCTTCCATTGTCGGCATGCAATAATGTTCTTTTTCGTAGACTTCGAAAATATGTTCTACTTTTAGTGAGATATCACGTTTGATTCCATCAAAATCTGACATATCCATCTTACACCTCACCACAATAACCCATACAGGCATGTATAGATTTTCTAATCCAGATTAGTGTAGCCCAGTTCTGTGACAATAAAGTTGCCGGTTGAAGGGCAAAATATTCGTAAATCATTCCTATTTGCGATAACTCACCGCGGCAAAAGCGTTTTCCGCACATCCTGATTACGCGCCCACTTGTTAATTTCATTTGTTGCTTACAAAACTTAGATCACCTTCGAATTTTTTATTCTCAATATTAAATGGCTACACCCTATCCCTGATAGCTATACTCAATTGGCTTGAGTTTCAATTTGTTAGCATTCGGTTTCGAGGGCTTACATGAGATGTCTGCTACTTTTCAGCACCCTACTGATACCTGCCATCTGGCTTGCATTGCCTGTGGTATGCCTGGCAGATGACCTGCCAGAGACAGATCCCCGGCTGCTTCCTGAAGACGGTCCGGAAGACATTATTTTTTCAGGCTGGCTGGAAGAAACTCAAACATCGCTGTCAGAAACCATTATCGATATGAGCTCAAATATTGACCACTTCCTCAGTCTGGAAGACGATGAAGAGCCTATGATCAATGAAAGCTACCTGCGGATTCGCATTCAGCCTAACTACTCGCACAGGGAATACTTTGAATTTGATTCAAGCATATCGCTGCGGATGGATCTTCCCCACACCGAAAAAAACTGGAAACTGATCTTTGAAACGGATCCTGAAGACTTCGAAAGTCTCGAAGACAAAGAGCGGGGACTGGTGGAAACAACCCGAACCGGCAATCGGGGGGCCATTGGCGGCGTGCGGCTTGAAAGCCGTCAGATTGGCGAGTGGTATGCCGATTTTGATATCGGTCTGAAACTGCGTTTACCGTTAGATCCTTTTACCCGGGCACATTTCCGGCGCGTAGACAAACTGGGCGAAGGCTGGACAGCCTTACTGCAGCAGGAGTTTTTTTATTTCCACAGCCGAGGCCCCGGCAGCGTCACTTCTGCTGACTTCTATTACACTGTCGATCCCACAGAGCTGACCATTCTCAGAGCCGGCACCAGCGCACAATTTCTCGATGATGACAATAACTGGCAATTCGTTAACCTTGCAGAGATTTATGACAGAGTCAGCAGCCGTAATCTGTTCACTTACACCATAGGCGTGAGTGCCAACAGCCGGCCTGATCTGGCGGTTGAAAACGCCTGGCTCGCTTTCAGCTGGCAGCGGCGGCTGCATAAAAACTGGCTGTATATGAAATTAACGCCAACAATCAACTTCCAGGAAGAGTTCGACTATAAAGCCAATCCTGGCCTGCTGGCCGAAATAGAACTGTATTTCACCAAAAACCGGCAATTTAACCAGCTCTACCGCAGCATTCCGCGGCCCTGATGTTACGACAGGGTAAACCACACAAAGCCAGTGTGTAACAAATCAGTACCAGAACGAATAGTTAAGGCGAAGCACAGTCTGGGTTGGTACAATAGCGGCCATTATGCCTATAAGCACGGTTCGGCGTTTATCATGAACACAGCTAACTTTAATGGCAGATCGTGCTAACCCCCTATTTCTTCGTGGTTAGTCATATTAACCACCTATTACAGGACACATACCTTGAGCCATGCCGACATTGCTTCGACTCCGTCGAACGATAACCCGCTGCTTTTTTCAGCACTGTCATTGAAGCCTGAACTGTTGGAAAACCTCGCCACTATAGGTTTTACTTCTATGACGCCGATTCAGGCACAAAGCCTGCCGTCAATTCTGAACGGTAGCGATGTTATCGGCCAGGGTAAAACCGGTTCAGGTAAGACCGCCGCTTTTGGATTGGGTCTGCTGAACAAACTGGATGTAAAACGTTTTCGAGTGCAGTCGCTGGTGCTGTGCCCTACCCGCGAACTGGCCGATCAGGTCGCGCAGGACATCCGTACTCTGGCTCGTGGTATTCACAATATCAAGGTACTGACATTGTGTGGCGGTGTGCCTATGGGCCGTCAAATCGGCTCTCTTGAACACGGTGCCCATATTATTGTCGGCACGCCTGGCCGCGTGCTCGATCACTTAGAGCGCGGCCGTTTAAGCTTAAGCCATCTGAATATGCTGGTGCTTGATGAAGCCGATCGCATGCTGGAAATGGGTTTCCAGCCCGCACTGGATGCCATCATTGAACAGGCCCCGCAACAGCGACAAACCCTGCTGTTCAGTGCAACGTTTCCCAAACAGATCCAGTCTGTCGCGGAACAAATCCTTCACAAACCTGTGATGGTGAAAGTCGCCTCGACGCATGAAAAAAGCACCATTGCCCAGTCCTTTTTCCGTCTGGAAGACAACAAAGAACGCATGCAGGCGCTGCGTCTGCTGCTGCTGGATAAGCAACCGGAAAGTGCCGTGGTGTTCTGTAATACCAAGCGCGAAACACAGCAAGTCGCAGATGAGCTGGCCGATTCAGGCTTCAGCGTGTTAGCGCTGCACGGCGATCTGGAACAAAGAGACAGAGATCAGACGCTGCTGCAATTTGCCAATAAGAGCGCCTGTATTTTAGTTGCCACAGACGTTGCCGCCCGCGGACTGGATATTGATGCTCTGGACGCTGTCTTTAACTACCACATGGCCCACGATACCGAAGTGTATATTCACCGTATCGGCCGAACAGGCCGTGCCGGCAGCCAGGGTAACGCGTATACCTTCTATGGCGAAAAAGATGGCTACAAAATGGCGTTGCTTGCTGATCATTTCGAGCGCGAGATCACCAGCGATCCCTTGCCGCCAACGACATTACTGAACAATACACCTGCGGCACCTGCCATGGTCACTATCCAGATTGATGGCGGCAAGAAGCAAAAACTGCGTCCTGGTGACATTCTGGGCGCACTCACAAGCAATAACGGTATTGAAGGTACGCAAGTCGGAAAAATTCACATTACCGATTTTCGTGCTTATGTTGCCGTTGACAGAAAAGTCATGAAAAAAGCGCTCGCTAAAATCACCAGCGATAAAATCAAAAGCCGCTCTTACCGGGCCAGAGCTTTACGCTGATTGTTGATTGCTGACTGTTGGCTGTTGGCTGTTGGCTTAGCCATCAGACCGTAGACAAGAAAAACGGACCGTCATTAACTATGACGGTCCGTTTTTTTCAGGACATATTGCCGTTAGACGCTCAGTGTCCGGCAACGAAAGCAAGCACTGGCCCTGTACCTGTTTCGTAAATCAGTTTAACCGTCATCAATAAAGTGACCGTGATGAATATCGGCCGCACGACTCTGTCGCCATTGCGAATCACCACTTTGCTGCCCAGCACAGCCCCCAGCACCTGAGCGACGCCCATGACCAGTCCGATCTGATAATTCACGCTGCTGATTGAGATAAAGAAAATCAGCGAAACCAGATTACCCATCAGATTTAATGGTTTAGTGGCAATACTGGCCTGTTTGATCGTGTATCCCAGCAAGATTGCAAACGCGATCATCCAGATCGCACCTGTGCCCGGCCCGAAGAAACCATTATAGAAACCAATGATCAGCCCCATAGACAGCATGAAAGTTCGGGAAGACACCTTCGCCTGTTCAGCAACGACATTTTTCAGACGTTTAGACAAAATGGAATAAACAGTGATAGCCACCATCAGTATGGGCAGCAGCGCCCTCAGAATATCAGCCGGGAACAAGCTGACGGCAAAAGAACCCGCCGTTGCTCCTATTGCCGTCGCTATCATGCCAAGCAACAGGCCGGAGAGGTTCACTTCTCTGTGCCACAAATAGGTCACAAAAGACGTCAGTTCACCAATAACGGCCTGTAAGCGGTTAGTACCGAGAGCCGTCAGCGGCGGCACACCTGCCAGCAAGAGACTCGGAACCGTAATTAAACCGCCACCACCAGCAATAGCATCGACAATACCGGCAATAAATGCCGCACAGAACAGCATAATTAATACACTGTCTGAGGGAACAAAGGTTATGGATTCCAACATATTTTTTCCTTTCTTTTTCAACTACTTCATTCATCAACCACATGTACAGCGCTGCAACAAATTGTCGGGCGCTGTACATGTATGTTGTTTAACGCATTGCCGAACGGACAATAATACGGTGCATCACACGCAACTGGCCGTAATAGTCGTTCACGGCATGGTGCTGAAGGCCACGGTTATCCCACAATACAATCGTATCGTTTTCCCACCGCACTCTGGCCGTGAACTCATCACGGGTAATATGGCTAAAGAGATATTCCAGGATAGGCGCACTCTCTTCTGCTGACATAGACGTAAAGCGGCTGGTGTGCTCAGCGTTCACGTAGATCCCAGGGATCCCTGATTCTTCATGTCGCTTGGCAGCAAAATGTGAGGCACTAAAGAAGGTATTAGCCATTGCGATATCTGTAAAATTCACCAGATGCGGGGCTTTATTACCGGCTTCCTGAATTTTATTTGAAATGAATTCCGCTTTTTCCGACAGCAGAAATTTCTGCATCCCTTCCGACAAAGCAGCAAACGCTTTCTGAGAATCTGAAAATACCGTATCTCCGCCAACTTCCGGTGTCTGTTTAGCCGCCAGCAGAGTGAAATCGGGCGGAGATTCCAGATAAGTGGAGTCGATATGCCATACACCACTGAACACATTTTTCTGATCCGGCTCTTTACGGATTTCGACAATTTCCGGGAAGCCTTCAATGCCGCTCGAAAATGGATAGCGTTGCACGTTACCAAGCTGCTCCGCAATCTGCATCAGCTGCTGAGACGATGTGTCCTGCTTGCGAAAAATGAGTAACTTATGCCGGACCAATGTCGAGTACAGTTCGTCGAACTGCTCTGATACTAAAGTAGCGAGTTGCTTGTTGGTAAACTCCAAACCAAAGCTTGGAGCCAGGGGCTTAGCTTCACTAGCCAATGAAGCAATTGTTGCGTCAAGACGAGTCATTGTAATTATTCCACTCTTAATCAGTTAGAAGGAGCGGACATAGTTGTAACAAGGTTGCATATTAAGTTAAATTAATCATTATTTATTGCCATATTAAGATAGAGATTAATGATAAATTCTCAGGATATTGAATTTTTCAGTGTGATTGCAGACAGTCCCTCTCTGGCGGCTGCCGCCAGAAAACTCAATGTGACACCACCCAGTGTCACCCAGCGTCTACAGGGATTAGAGCGGAAAATGTCCGTCACTTTGGTAGACAGAAATCTGAGAACCACCAAGCTGACGCAGGAAGGAAAAAAGCTTGCCCGAGAAGGCAGAGAGATACTGCTGGCACTCGAAGCACTACAAAATGATCTCCTGTCGAACCAGTCAATGATCGAAGGCAGACTGAATGTCCTTGCCCCGCTGGGATTTGGCACAACCCACATTGCGCCACTCATCGCCAGGTTTCAGAATCAGTACCCCAATCTGATTATTGATTTAACGCTCACCGACAAACCGAGCTGGTCGCACCCTATCAAGCCGGATGTCATGATCTATATCGGGCGACTAAAAGATTCATCGCTGCGATGTATTCACCTGGTTGAGAACAAACGCTTTCTTCTCGCGTCGCCCGGTTACCTGGCTTCCGCGCCACCGCTGAAAACACCGGAAGACCTTCACCATCATTCGTGTATTGCACTGAAAGAGAATGACGAAGATGTCACCATGTGGAAATTCAATCTTCCGTCGAAGCAAACTATCAGTATTCGGATCGAACCCAAGTTATCCTGCAATGTCGGTCAGGTTGCCAAGCAATGGGCTCTGGATGGCTACGGAATTATTCAGCGTTCTGAATGGGATGTCAGGAAGGAAATTGATGCCGGTCTGCTGGCCCCGGTGCTGACTGACTATCAGTTACCTAAAGCCAATATCGTAGCATTGGTATCGGCGGAGAAAAGTAAGCGATCCCGTAAACTCAGTCTGTTCCTCGATTACCTGAGCACCCATCTGCCTGAAAGTTGGTAGCGCGAAACCGATACGACTATCAATGCGATAGCCTGCAGGTGACAAGAATACCCGGAGGATGAAACAGTTTTCAGCGAAGCTGAAGATCCCAGTTTATTTAAACGGGATAATCACGCCCATGCTGTATAAAGTGGGGTTCATATCATTTAACCCAACCAGCGTACTCGCTTCAGCGTAGCCGATCCATTTGTCATTAAATGCACCAGACACACCGGCGTGAAACCGACCGTAAAATTGATCGTCCGACTGAGTAATCACAGGCAAATTACTGCTGCTGTAGGCAGATTTAAACTGGCTGATAATACGCTCTGAATCGAACTGATAGTCATAATGCAGATAGCTTTTCACATAAGGCTGGAACAGCCCTAAGCTGGTTCGGAAGGGTTTTGAAATCGATGCACCAGTAATAAAGGTGGTCCCTTCCAGGTTATTGACATCATCAACCTGTGAAATCACATAGTTTGAATTGCCTTTCGACAACCTTTCGTTGTACCTGTCCTGATCGGACAAGGTGTACTGCACCGAACTTTCTAATGCAATGGTCGCATAGGGATAGTCAACCACATAGCCGCCGCCCAGAGTAAATACCCACACGTCAGAATCGGCATCATCCATGCTGCTGACCACAGGATCGGTATACATATTGACCTGACGTTTCATGTCTTTGTCTATCAGTGCATAGCTGGCGGAAAAATCGAGAAACCACTCGTTCTCAAAATAGCTGAAATAGCCAGATGCCACTAAGCCTTCAACGCCACTGCTGCTTTCATTTTCAGTACCGGATGTTCGGTACGACGGCATACCCAGCGCTAAACCAAACAGGTAATTATTATTCAGCAGATAGTCACCGCCCATGGTCAATGAGTAACCATCACTAACAGGCACAGTGCGATCAACCGGCGACGATTTGAAATGAAGCTGCGGCTGCGAGCGATCGACTCGCATATAGGTGCCCAAACCGCTCTGCGAATTTTCGAAATAGGATGAATTAGCGTAATCACTGCCAAAGTATGAAGAACTGAATGTGCGAAGACGGTTATCTTCCCTGACACTGCTTGTTCGTGTACTGACATCACCGGGATATAAAGCAAAAGATGAAGTATTGAGACTGGCGGCTGGGTGAAGGGATTCTTTCTTACTGCGTTTATCTACTCTGACGTCGCTGGCCATTGACGATAAAGAGTCGATCACCTCATCAGATACAGAACTGACAAAGCTGAATTTATCGCTGTCTGCCCATGCAAGTGATGGTAAAGTGACTGCCACAACCACGACAGACAACCCGACACCGCGACACCGATGTGCGCTCTTCATACAGCCCCCTAAACTACACGCTTTATGTTATCCGTACGCCTTCATTAGACGTATCTAATACATCGTCACAAGTGCTTTCCTCTTGAGTATAGGGAGGTGAAATTTTGAGCAGCGTCTCAAAAATAACACTACGATTTTTTTGCGATTCGAAGTATTACGCCTCAGTATGTAATGGATACAGGATCCTTGAGCAACTCGTTGAAGTCAGGCTATTTACTTTTCTGACACTGTACCTGATGCATAGCACCAAACTTTTTCTTTTTTTATGGACATGCCAGGAGGTAGAGATGAAATTCCTGATAGCCCCCTTGTTTATCGCCTCCCTGACGGCTTTTCCTGTTCAGGCCGATGATCTGGACCAGGCCGCAAAAGATGTCTGCGGCTGCCTCGCCCAGCCCTATGCCGAACTTGAGAAAGCGTTACAGGCGGTGAAAACAGATAAAGGTAATGACCTTTCCAGCCTGATGAATTCCAAAGACGAGCTCACTAAGATGATGGAAGCCACGCAGACGTGCATGGAAGATCTCAGGAAACAGTACCCTGAGATCGAGGCTGATAAAGCCTTGCAAAAACAGGTGATGGAGAAGACCCGGCAGTATTGCCCTAACCCGTTAGAAACGCTGGATCTGAAAGCGCCGGCCGTGCCGGCGGCTTGAGGTTTGATCTGAGTTTTTCTCTGGGGTTGGGGATTACGTCAATTTGGCGCAGACGATAAATAAGCGATTTCCGGTAAAGCTGAATGTATGTCGCGCTTGAGTTTGGTGTATCTCTCAGCATTGTGTGACGCGCGCCAGACACTCTTTGTTGGGCCAAAGAGTGCCCAGAAAGCCCCTTTTTGTTCTGTGGTGTGGCCCGGGACGGTTGTAGGCGCTCCCGGCGCCGACAACCTGAAAATTCGTCCTGAATTTTCCCCTCGTTTTTCAAAAAATTGTATTTCTAACTCGTTGTTAGGTAGACACTATTTAAATATCTTGTGCCGAATCTCTCAGATTCAATTTAATTAATTGAAGCATGAAGTTTTGGTCGTTTGCGTGCCAAAATGACACAAAGATGAACACCAGACTCAAATTGGCTTCTGAACGCTATGAGAACAAACCTCAAGGATAAATTCAGCCCTTTCTCGAATAGAAAGCTTTGGAACCTCAATCAGTTCATAACCGAACTTTTTGTATGCGTTCACCATTTCATGATATGTCGCAACCGCTTCATTAAAATCTTGTTTACGCTCGATATCATTTTTATAGATTGTTTCCAAAGGTGGGAAAATAAACACATTTTTGTGATAAGTCAGTTCGCGACAACTTCTTAACAAGAGCTCTGAAACGGCTATTTGTTCAAGCTGACTATAACCATATGAATCGATGATACTCCGATCAAAGAAGGTCAAAACTGTATTATCGTTTACTTTGTAGTTGTTCAGTTCTTCAAGAACCATTGCATCACGAAATGCCACTTTATCTTTCCAGGGTAAAGCGCCCCCATTCCGCTCAACCTGTGTTTGAATAACTTTACGGCCAACTTCTGTCGCACTTGGGTATCCCAATTGCTCTAAAAACTTGATCACTGAGGTTTTCCCTGAGCCAGGACCACCCGTAAAAACGACCCGATTATTCAAAAAACCTCCCAAAACGGCTAACAGATGACATGGATTCCTCCCACATCAGGCTCTGTCAACCAGCAGAGTAATCCTGACAGCCTAGTCAATACAGTTTCCTTCCTGATATTACTTTCTTAATAAGAAACGGCGTAAGTCTCTTTCTACTCGCATGACAAACAAGATATACACTTTTTCAGCCTCATACTTGTAAAAAATGCGGCAGGGATTAATCACAACTTCACGGTAATTTAAATAATCCAGTTCAGGCGGTACACGTCCTGATTCCGGGAAGGTTTCCAGGCGTCCAACTTTTGCAAAAATGGTTTGAACAAGTTCTTTGGCAGCATCAGTATTTTCAAGGGCTATATATTCAGCAATCTCGTTAAGATCAGATAACGCTGGTTCCGTCCAGATTATTTCAGCCATTTTGACATTCTGTCCTTCGCTCCTTCATGACTCACAGTCTTACCGTCCGCTAATGCGCGCTCACCACGAGCGATCCCTTCAAGGATTGCTAAACGATTTTGCATAAATTCATAATCATCAACATCAACGAGATAAGCTGACGGCTTACCGTGCTCAGTAATCAGCACTGGCTCTTTTGTTTCATGAAGATCAGCAAGGATCTTAGTCGCTTGACGCTTCAGTGATGTCACCAGTTCTACTTTCATTCGAACCACTCCAAGAAAAAGCAAAAGTGATACTATTCTATCACTTAGAGTATAGCAAGCTCCATACTGGCGGATGAATGACATGCCCTGCCCTCAGCAGTCTTTGCCAAAACAGCCAAGCCTGATACTGAAATTAGAGGAACCCGTCATGACGAAACCTATTTAAAGGTATGATTTGTATAGCATATTAATAAATCATATCCTGAAAATGCCACAGTTTCACAATCCCGCGAAGCCGGTTGTTATAAAGACTGTGCAAAGTCACGTAACGCTTTGCCTTCAAAACGGAAATACTCTTTCTCCTGGACCAAACTGGCCCCAATAGATACATAGAATTTGCCTGCTGTCGGATTCGTACGCTCTGCAGTCCAATCCAGACGCTGACAATCATGGCTCACTGCAATTGAAGCCAAGTGCCTCATCAACGTCAAACCAACACCTTTACCCCGCGCTGAAGCAGAAACAAACAGGTCTTTCATATACATCTGGCCAGAGAGTTTTGGGGCGGGAAACATCATCGCATAGGTCGCGAATCCAACAACCTTATCGTTATCAAAGGCCGCAACCACTTTCACACCAGAGTGCTCAGAAAACACTTGCTGGCTTAAGTAGTTAACCAATTCACTCTCTGACGCAGCTTTATCCCCGAAATAATACTTTTCAAGCTCAATAAAAATTGAGAGGAGATCGAGACAGTATTCCTTACTCACTTGCTTTAGTTTCACCAATATTCCTTATCTGTGATGCTCTGAGAATGCGGCGGGCATGTTTAGCGCCTTTTAATGAATGAAGAACCGTAACCGCATCGTGTCATTAGGATCAAGTCATCAATGCCAATAAACAGACCGAATTTAGAGCAAGGAGACATAGCGATTAAGTACCTTTTCAATACCGCTGCTTGCAATATGGTTTCCATCAACCGCGTCATGATAAACACGGTAAAGCGATCCGTTTTCGCCTTCGGTGGTTTTTATATAGTAATAATCACCACTACCCGCTAAACACATCGCAACCGGTACATAACCCTCTTTTAACGCTACGATTCCTGGATAGCATTCAGTTGCTTCGGATATGCATTGCTCAATGCTCATGATTCTCATATCAGCACCAAGCTGAGACAAGTCGTCTTCTTCCGACACTTCAAAGTCACAACCAATTATGTCATTAACAGAAATAAAACTACGCCAATATGCAGGAATCATGGTTACCTCTTAACGCCCAAAGCAGCTGTGCGCGTTATCCCGTCCAGCCCGTTGGGCGATGCTGCCTTTGCTTGTTATGTTTTTACTCTGGGACAATTCTAATACCTCTGTTTTCTGCCACACCTTCATTGAAGATGGAAAGAACTTTTTGCTGAAATTCAGCCAAATATCCAGGAACACTACCTGAGTTGATACTATGGATCGTATATGGAGGTTCTATGGAGTTTATACCCCCAGTAACCACGCTATCTGCAAGAGCGTCAAGGTTTCTACCGTGCCACTCTGGCGCTTTTACTTGAATGAGAAAAATGTTGTAGAAATCTTCTTCTCTCTCGACTTTCTTCCAGTCTACAATTATCTCCATGATGCATCCTGAAACATAACGAATAACATAGCTCTCCCTCGTCAGGCTTTGCCACACTTGGTAAGTCTGACTACGAAATTACCGGAGGCCACCAAGTCGCATTTGTCTATGGCATTGATTTAGCCAAACATAGCTTCAGTATCCACGGTGAAGATCACCAAGGCAAGCTGTTGATCCGCAGAACAATATCACGCTCAATATTTCTCTCGGCATTTGCCAAAGGTCATGGCATCTAAGTGCGTGATATCTTTCAGCACATTCATGTAACCCACTGAAGTTATTTCCTTAATCATGCCTCTTTGGACTTGTCCAACACCCGGATAAAGTGCCGGTGACGAGACACATATCCTTATTTATCAGTTTTTATATTTCCTTCTAAGCAATTCAATTTTTTGTGATCTCCCTGAGATCACTCTTAAAAATCCTCTATTTGCATTATCAGGGAAAGCCAGTTCCCAACGAGCAAGGCATGAAACGCACTGAAAATCATATAAGCCAAATGGTTTAAGTTCACCAGACACTTTCATTGCTTCAATTTGTGCATGAGCCTTCACAAAATCATCATGTGTAGTAAACCCAACACATTCAAAAGTCTTCAATTTTTGGCAAGTTGTACATCTCATATAAAAACTAATACTTTGCTAAGTTGCAGTTAAATACCATACTGTGGCAGTTTGGTTGATATATGCAAAACGTCTGATAGCCATGAGCCTTGTTCTTGGCTAGGTAATTACCACTACCACACCTTCCACCATGGATTACGATTTAAACCAAAAACGTTATTTGCAATTTTGTTTAGTTCCAGAGCTTGTCGTTCTGAAAGATAAAACCAAATACTCGCTTGACCATTACCTTTTGGGTAAAAGTCATATCCTGGCTCTTTTAGGTCGTTCATTATGGCCTCAACAACACCAGCATCAGCCCAGTCATTGTCTACGACAGGTTCGAATTTTCTTTCTACACCATCGATTTCATAATGTAACTCTGCGTGCGATTTCTCAACATCCACAAGATCGGCCAACCTTTCAATGCATTTTGACCTTCCGCTTATACGATGGAACTGCTTAACAATATTAATGTAAGAACCGTTATCTTCAATCGCTTCAACATCAAAATTCCATGCTTTATCACAAATGAAACGACCCCAGGGTTCTTCTTCAATCTCAATACCATAGACAAATAGAATTAAATCGAATGGAGTGCTTTCATACTCGTCTCTAGAGAACGATATGAGAAGATCATCAATAGAAACACCCTCATTTAAAACCAAACCTATCTCAGACAGCTTTTCAATTTGTTCTTCAAGTTTCATCTACTTTCTCTATTTGCTCTATTTGCATACCGTCCAAAGCAGTGGTGCGCGTTAGCACGCCCAGCCCGCAGGGCGATGCTGCCTTTGCTTGTTATATAGTTACTCATGTTTTTGCCAGCGTGCTTTTACATTTTGGTACTGTTCAGGAATTTTTTCTTTTGCCTCATCCACAGATTGATAATCTGAATCTTGCTCAGTCTCCCAGTTAGAGCCGCAGCTAAAACGATAGATAACATCTGAATCACTATACTTACAAATTGCGATACCAAATATTTCATAAGCAACTTCACCTGACTCAAAACAAATCACTCCAAAAGGCTGATCGCCTGACCAAGCCCACTCAAGAACCTTTGCGCCGTCTATTTTTTCTGGAGGTTTACTCATATTTTCTCTGACATACAACGAATGACATGGACTCCTACTCATCAGGCTTTGCCACACTTGGTAAGTCTGACTACGAAGTTACCGGAGGCCACCATGACACATTCTGTCTATAGCATTGATTTAGCCAAACATAGCGTCAGTATCCACGGCGAAGATAATCAAGGCAAGGTGTTGATCCAAAAAACAATAACATAGCCAGAACTCTTGAGACATTTGTCAATATCTCGTCTGTAATCATCACGGTGAAAGCTCATTTCTTAGAACGAGAGTTGGATAAGCTCACTCATACGCCAAAGTTCATAGCATAGAAGTATGTAGTGCTATTCAGAACAGGAGCCAAAATTGATCTTAATGACGCTGTTGCAATTTGCAGGACTGTCACTCTATCCTTCCGCGCGCTCCGTTCAGATCAAACCTGTTCTGTCCGAAATTCTATAAACTCCCGCCATGAAGAAGTTAGCTTTAGCTTTGCCCTTTCATCTTGCGTCAAAAACTCCCAGTAAGGTGTCCAGAGCCAAGTAAACCAAAAATCTATATCTCCCTGTAAACTCCCATACTCATCCGGGTTTATGTCAGGGAATGAAATCATTGGTTCTGGTGGGGATAAATAGGCATCTAAAATCGCGTCGACAATTGAGTGATCGTTCGTGATCAGATGGACTACACACCCTCCGAAATCATCCAGTAAATTTAATTGAAATATTGATTAATCAGAGCCTTTTATCTCCTGTGTCTTTCTATAGACCTCAACACTGACCTCTGGGTACTGGATTTGCAAAATGCTCTTCAACTGAGACAGGCATTCAATATTTATCAGGAATAAAAGGTTATAAGCCCGTTATTGAACGCGTTAGACAATGTGACTGTCGGATAAGACTGATGAAAATCCAATGTTAACGGAACAACAGGGAACTGCTGTTTCTTTTTAATAAAAAATCTTTCAATAAATTTAATTTTCATAAATAAAATCTGCTACCCAGCCTGCACCAAAATATCCAGCAGCACCAAAAAGGACTCACCTATTGCTCCGGTAATAATGACTCCAGGACCAGTATCAATACTAAATTTGGAAAGTCTGAACACAATATCACTGGAGGCCATCTCATCATAATTTTTCTATGGCATTGATTTAGCCAGTCACTAAACTAAAAAAGCACACTGAACTTCACATCAAAACCACCTAGAGTAACGGCTCACCTTGATTATCTGAACTCTGCAGCACTCGATATTTCTAAGCTCATCGCTAAAAAGCAAATTCCCGAACCTGACTCAAAGTTTTGAACCTCAATTTGGGCATGGGACCATTGACGACAACTAATGTCTACAATAACCATGCCTCCTAAATAACCAGTAAAGCCGTCTTCTATGATTAGGTTTGATACATTCTTAAACTTGAACCTTCGAAAACGACCTGTCCTGTCATGAGAAACCATTTCAATCGAACTATTCAGTGAGTCCCAAGGATCTATGTTATATTTGAACTCAACCAAATCTGTGTTTACGAAATCGGCAAAAAGCACTTTTTCTGACAAGTTTACCTCCTGACGCATAACACCCAAGCTACCGACCATGTAAATGCCGAAAAAATTACGGGTATACCTATTCAATAGTCAGTTATCTTAGGAGCATTTTCATTTTCAGAAGCTAATGGATTATTCATTTTTGTGTTCTTAATTGTAGATTGTCATGTTCTCTAGTTTATATGCGTGGTTCTTTGGATAAGTTTCAATACAATTACCAGAGCCATTCACCCATACTTGCTTATTGGACATCTGTGCTGATAACAACATAGATAACAAAGCTCTGTTGTAATCAGTGTCTGGTTTAAAATAATACCGACTCCCACAACTAGAATTACTGCCGCTTAGCTGAAGGATGATTTCTCCATCAACCGCAAAGAGCTGAACATTTCCACTGGCTTCCTTTCCTGAAGCTATCGCACCAGCAGATACAAAAAGTAGAAACACTGTCACAAATATTTTCATATGAAATTTCCTCACTTGATTAGAACATAGCGCATGACATGGACTCCACCCTCATCAGGTTTTGCCACACTTGGTAAGTCTTATCCTGTAGCTACCGGAGGCCACCATGTCACAATTTGTCTATGGCATTGATTTAGCCAAACATAGCTTCAGTATCCACGGTGAAGATCACCAAGGCAAGCTGTTGATTCAAAAATCAATATCACGCTCAAAGGTTCTCTCGACATTTACCAATATGCCACCCGCAATGATCCGGATGGAAGCCTGCGGTGCTTCTCATTACTGGACACGGGATCTGGTGAAATTCGGTCAAATGCCAGAGACACTGCATGAAAACCAGTTAACAGACTGAATGCAGATGTACCGGACTTACGCGGCTTGCCGGACTGACAAGCCTGAACTGCAGCAAGCTGCTTTTTTATCAAACACTGAACCAGTCTGTTGCAATACTGCGAGCCCACCAGAACCTGTAAAATTTTTAAGCGAAGCCCAGAAGAACAACGTGACCAATACCCGAAAACCTGCAAACGCTCAAATTTAGCGCGGAAAACCTCGCTGCGGGTTGACCTTTTTGCTGGCGATAAAATTAGTTTATTCGCGTCTGTACTCGCAAAGACGTGCTACTTCATCTTGTGTTTCTGGTGAAAATAGCGTCAATTGTTCATCAGTTAACACGCCATAATGCTTTAAAGCTGCAATCTTAAACAATGCATTACTTCGTTTGAGATCATTAAACATCTCAGCGATGGCGTCATCTTCTTTGCTAATCAACTTCCAAAGCTCTAAATAGCTCTCATATTCCCGACCTTTACGGTTAGATGATACTTGCTCAATACGTTGAAAGATCGTCTCGCATACCGAATTGAGCAGGTTCGCCTTGAGACCACTAAGCACTTTCCAATCATTTTCAGATACAGATGACATCTGAAGTTTCTCCTCAAGACGCTAACAACACCAACAGCGGCCAAACGTAACGAGATCCAGCCCCCAGGGGCGATGCTGCCTTTGTTTGTTATGTGCCCACTCACAATTTTCTAACCCACAGATTTGTGTGCCATTGTCATTGTGCTTCCTTACAAGACTAATACACTTAAATGCCTTGCCACATGTTACCCACTCAAGATTTGTCTACTTTATCGTTCACTATATGCACTGATTGAGCTGGCACATCACGCGACTATAGGCGCTGGCAGCACACTACCATCAAACTTCATCGCAACAGCCCTAACCACTTCAGGCCATTGGGACTGGAAACGCCACGCGTTGACAGTCTCTCTTGAGGCGTTTGCTATCTGCGGCTTATGATGACCA
>NZ_JAGSOZ010000012.1:0-152894 GCF_019204055.1 Photobacterium sp. WH24
GGAACCCAAACCCCTTCGGGGTGATTTTTAATTTTGGCGGGTGAAGTGCTGACGTGCTGCGCTTGTCTACTCAATCTGAACCCAAAAAGGTATTTTTGAGTCCAGATTCGAGTTGGATTTAAATATGAAGTAAAAATCATAATTGCTCTTGAAAATGCTGATATTGCCTCCATTTCATATGAGTGAGAGAAGTCTTTAATAGTTAAAGGCTTATATAACAAGGGAAGCAAAATGACTTTGATTGTTGGACCAGGTGAAAAAGTAGGTCGAGATGGTGGATCATTCCAAGAATGTAGCACTACAGGAGTTACAACATATGGTAGATATTGCACTATAAGAGATAACGAGCAAGCTCCGCCAACGAGTACTACTGGAAGAAAGTGGAAACAAATATACAGAACTCCAGATAATACTGAATAAGAATATGAGCCACTCTGAGAGTGGCTTTTTAGTGCGCATTATCCGACATTATGTTACGGGCTCTCATGGCAAAACGATTCTCGCACGACGTCATCACGGCCGAGGGCCGGATTTCACATCTACTCGCCCACTTTTTGCTGCTTCGAGGTCGCCAGTGCTAGCGCAATGATACTGACGACAGACCTCTCAACATAATGACGTGCCACATAATGCGTACTTAATATGATAAACCAAATCTAAAATGTCTCTTTCCTGCAAAGTTAAAGTGAGCTGGTTCAAATCGACGGCTCCCACCGACAAATGCTGCCTCTTGATGTTTATCGACGATACCACCTGGACGACTGGTGAAGAAACTGAGTCGACTTTCGATTATATGGCCGCTACGTGTGATAAGCCATCTGCCTTTTACAGCGGCCGCCATGCGTTTTTTCATGTTGGTAAGTGCGATGCCCACACTGAGCGTTTGACCCAATTTGGCCGGGTGCTGAAGGATCTTAATATCGAGCTGATCTGCACCAGCAGTTCGCAACAAAGGCCGCATTGAGTGTGCGAATAAAAATGTTACAGGATCACTAAATAAAGGGAATGTGTCTCAAAGTATCAATACTATTAAGAAGCCAGCTAGCTCTCCCGACGTCATCGTCATTTCAACTGCTGCTTTGCCAAGCTGGCACATTATACCAAGGACATACACTGGCCGGTGCGTGAACCTTCCGACGAACTGGATGATATTTTACCTGGTAGGAACTGCGCAGAGACTCGTTCTGCAGATAGCCTTATCTCTTTCATATTTATAATGATTTGAAATACAGCTAGAGCACAGAATGACAACGTCATCAATGGTTAATATCGACATTTAACCTGAGTAGCTTGTCAAATTTGTTCTCTAAACTGTATATTATTTTGTGTTGTTTCTTGGTAATTGATAGCAAAAAAACAAGTTATAGTGCATTAAGGTTATGTTCTTGAACTCTTTACTGGTATGTCAGTACATTCTTATCTAAGATCAATGAGAGCAAAAACACATAATAATTAATTGGATGCCAGAACATGAAAAGTATTCTTATCATTGAAGACAACAGAGTGATGGCACAAATTTTAGCTCAGCTGTTAAGAAACAGCATACAGCCCCAAACATTGCTTCATGCCAGTTCCGTTAGCCAGGCTGAGGCCATATTCATGAAATCTCAACTCTTAGGCCATACATTGGATTGTGTCTTTTTAGACTTAAACCTCAACCACCCTTTGGATGGCCTTTCGTTGCTGGGCCAAATAAAGCAGGATCACCCAGACTTGCCTGTTATTGTTGTGACGGCAGAAAATGAAATGGAAACGGTGAAAAAAGTTATCTCACATAAGCCTGATGGCTATATTGTAAAACCCCTTTCGATGCAAAAGCTCAATCAATGCTTGGCTAAGATATCAAATCTTCAGTTAGATATTGAAAAGTAACTAAGGTCTGAATTATATTTTTTTACACTTAAACAAGTTATGGTGCATTAGAGAAGCAATAATAGCCTGCTCTTGGCAGGCCTGAATCTAGGCTTGTCTCCGGCCTGATTTCTTGTTGTTAGAAGAAAACGGAAACACGTTGTGGATCTTTTGCTTCACTTTTGCTGGAACATCTTTCGAGAAAACCAGCTTTGTCGTAAACCTATTCTTATAAACCTTGATTTGCCCAGTAAATGGCTCCCGATGGGCAATATCTTTACACCCATGTAAGAATCCACTGGGGACATTCCCTTTCGTCTGTTTCAACTCACCTTGCTCAAATTTTAACATCATTACTGGGCGATCCTTAAAAACCAGGATCAACACAGCAACTGCCAGCAAAAGAACATATTCCATCGTCTTATTCCTCAAACAAACAGCGCATGATATTAGGTATAGCGAATCAGTCGAGTTGAAGCAATTTACTTAAGTCTTGTTTTATGTCCTGTACCTTTTTATTGGCTTCCAGGGACTTGGTGCTTTCACTCAACAAATACTCGATAGTGTCAGATAAGGTACAGTCCAACTCTTTCGACTTATCGGCCAGCTTCTCCCAGACACGATAATCCAGATCAATAGATTTTTTGCGTGTATGGACCTGCTCAGCATTGAAGTGGCGTTTTCGCTTCGCACGTATCGCCTGCTTCATTTTATTTTCAAGATCGGGAGACATGTGATGACCAATCCAATCCAGCACTTTGGTTGGTTCGTGCTCTATCTCAAGTAATGATGCCACGGCGGCCTCGGCCTCACTGGTATCAATATGACGCGTAACGGCTTCCCCTTCCTTGTACTTCTTTACCAGGTAGCCCCACTTCCAGCCAGCCTCAAGGTTTTCTAATTGCTGATATTTCATAATCGACGCTTATTTGGGTATGTAAAGTCTACAATTAATAGAGAGTGACAGTGTAACTAGATCGATAGTGAAGCACAATAGCACATTGATTTAGAAGCATGTCTCCCTCTTTGAAGGAACGCCTTTTGGCTGATTCTCATCCGAATCGCAGGATAATCCATGCCTGTTCTATTATGCGGACAACGATTCCTTTATACTGCTGTCTTTTTCACAGTAACGGAAATTATATCAAGCCTATGCAAGAAGAATCCTGGCGTACCATGCTCCCAGATTACACTCAGTATGAGTCAATTCTGGACCAGTATGCACAACTCCCCCCTGCACCGACAGGCATTTTACAAGATCGCCTGAGCGATGCCGTACGCCGATTCACAGCAGTTGATATCCAGCCCAGATTATTAAGAATTACTGCACCTGATAACAAGGTTTACCGCGACTATATCATTGATCTGCTGATGCATTGGGATTCAGCAGGTAAAAGCCCGTCAGATGAGTCTCCTATTGTAATAGCCGGTGACAATGTCACAGACATCAACCTGTTTGGAGCCGTGTATCCACCTTTAGAAGATGGCAAATTAACGAAACCTCAGGTTAAGCATGGTCTGCTTCACCAAGCCAACAACGGTTATTTAGTATTGTCTGTCGCCAGTATTCTTGCCAACCCAAGCTTATGGCCAAGGCTCAAAGCGGTACTGATGAATGGCGAACTGGAGTGGCAACCCGTTACTCAGAAGAAATTTTACCCATTGCCACCTGCTGAAGCACTGAATGTAAAATTAGTCGTGGTTGGTGACAGATTCTTAATGGCAGAACTGGAAAATGCTGAGCCCGACATCGCTTCTGGCTTTAGCATGTATGGTGAGTTTGAGCAGGATATGCGCCTTACTCAAGAGAGTCTGCCAAAATATTTAGCCTATCTGAAGTCTCTGATTGAAAAAGCTGGGGTACCAGACATGGCGGACAACGACGCATTGAAACTCTTGATGCGTACCGGTGCTCGCCATGAAGAAGATCAAAACCGTTTACCTCTTTGCCCTATCTGGCATCTAAGCCTGCTATGTGAGGCAGCAATAGAATCCCAGAGCAAACCGATTACAGCCGAACACTTGCAGCAGTCACTGAAAGCCAGAGAATACCGCAGTTCATATTTGCCAGAGAGAGCCATCGAGGATATCCATCACGGCCAGGTTATTATTAACTGCCATGGCAAAGAAATCGGTCAGGTTAATGGTTTAACTGTTGTCGAAATGCCTGGCCACCCTGTCGCTTACGGCGAGCCAGCCCGAATTTCCTGCGTGGTTCACTTTGGTGATGGCGACATTTCAGATGTTGAACGCAAGGCTGAACTGGCAGGTAATATTCATGCTAAAGGCATGATGATCATGCAGGCCTTTGTCAGTACCGCCCTTGACCTTGACCAGCCGCTGCCGTACTCGGCATCTATCGTTTTTGAACAGTCATACAGCGAAGTGGATGGCGACAGCGCGTCTTTAGCAGAACTATGTGCTTTGGTGTCAGCCCTTTCTCAGCAGCCCATCAATCAGCAAATCGCCGTTACAGGGGCTGTCGATCAATTTGGCCGTGTACAAGCAGTCGGTGGTATAAACGAAAAAATCGAGGGATTCTACAAGGTTTGCGCCTATCGGGGCCTAACCGGCCACCAAGGTGTCATCTTGCCGAAAACAAACCTGAGTAACCTGTGTCTTTGTGACGAAGTCCTGAATGCAATTAAAGACGGTAAATTTCATATCTGGGCCGTAAATAGCGTGGATGATGCGCTACCTTTACTGACAGGTAAATCTTTCCGTCGAGACGAAAGTAATCAAGAAAGCGATGAAGATACACTCTTAGACGTCATCGCTATACGTATAGCGCACTTCCATAGCGGTCATAATGACGAAGGCTCAGGTTGGTTTACCAAAATGAAAAACTGGTTGGTCCACCACTGATCCGAGTTGTTAGGCGTACAGGTGTAAGCTAAATTGCCCCAATAATTTCAAAGAGAAAATAGCATCCAATGAAGAAATGCAATTCTTACAACCGTGACGATCTCCTCGCTTCCAGCCAAGGCCAATTATTTGGTCCTGGCCGTCCTCAATTACCAGCACCTAACATGCTGATGATGGATCGTATTGCTGAAATCACTGATGAAGGTGGTGAGTTTAATAAAGGCTTCATCATTGCTGAGCTGGATATCAAACCTGATCTTTGGTTTTTTGACTGCCACTTCCCTGGCGATCCCGTCATGCCTGGCTGCCTGGGTCTGGATGCAATGTGGCAACTTGTTGGCTTCTTCCTTGGCTGGATTGGCGGTGAAGGTAAAGGCCGTGCTCTGGGCGTGGGTGAAGTGAAATTCACGGGTCAAATCCTGCCTACAGCTAAAAAAGTCACCTATGAGATCCAAATGAAGCGTGTTATCAACCGTAAGCTGATTATGGGTGTTGCTGACGGCCGAGTGTTGGTTGACGGCAAGGAAATCTATGTTGCTAAAGATCTGAAAGTTGGCTTGTTTCAAGACACGTCGAATTTCTAATTCAAGTTTAGCGCTATAGCAATATCAAAAAGGTCGCACACGCGGCCTTTTTTGCGTGTTTGCAGCAGATAAAGTAAAGCCCCTCTCCAAAGGGGCTCTGTATGGTTAGGGATATGAGGGTGAAGGTTTTATTTTGCGCGGCCAGATTGCAATTCTTCTCTCGCGTCTCGCCAGCCACCTAGCCAGTTCATACGGGCGTCCACAGTTTGATATGGACATGCGTCACTGGAACGACCATTAATGCCAGCTTGATAGCCTCGAGATTGGGCGCGTTCCATACGATCCCGCTTTTGTCTCTTCATAGTTCGATCCTCATCCTTATTCATATTAATCATTACCGTTACATAATGATGGAGTTTTTGTGACTCCACCTTAAGGATTGGATATTTAACTGAAGAGATCAACCTTCATAAAAAATCAGGCTCACAACTTGTGAGCCTGATTAAAAATCGAACAATTTTGACAAATTACTTTCGGCGACGTAAGCCCAGCAGCACCATAAGTGACAGTGTCACTATACCAATGGAGCCCCCTTTGCGGCTTACACTACTTTCATCATCGCCTCTTGGCTGCACTTGAGCATCAACGCGAGGAATCAGCTTAACAGCAACTAAACGCTCATCCCCATCACACTCCGCATTCTTGCTGAGCGACTTATACCCCGCATCACACTTCAGTGCTGTCGCAGAAATAACACCCGCATCATTAATGCCTGTAGCCTGAGCGATACGGAACTGGTTTGCGGATCCACTAATGTTGTCATCATTGGTCAGGTCATCCAGCATCCAGGTTGACTTCGCTGGCAGTGCATCAGTGACAGCGTCACTACCTGCCAGATAGGTGAAAGCACGCTGACGACGTTGCCGGCCGTTAACCTGGTTGACCGTTTCTGCATCAACCCAACCGACAATCTGATCACTATTGTTGATCGCACTTGGGTAACCATTGGCACCGGCAAAGAAAATACTGCTTACGGATGAGTCCAGCCATTTGAATGAATTCGACGTCGCGTCATACAAATACATCATCTCAGCATAAGAGCGCTCTGTCGACTTGGCTCGCTTAGCAACCCCAATCACTGTATTTTGGTCATTGATATCCGTCGCTATGGTATAGCGGTAAATACGGTCATTACCCTGTTCAATATTCAGGTTCGGAATGTAAGAAATCGTCCAGCTCTCAGCGGTTGGAGTGCCAGTCACACCCTCTTTCAGCTTAAAGATAGCTGCGCGCACCGCATAATAATCGTTGTCCACTGAGTCGGTGGTGTATCCCACCATCACTGGCTTACCGTCAACCAGAGAAACCGCCCGGGCTGATGCCTGGAAAGAACGGTTGTTGTCATCTGGGTCTAACGCTGGTCGATCCGATGCACGGGCTGCAACTAACTGAGCTTCTGAAGTGGCTGAACCATCAACATTCCAGAATGCCGCCTCATTGGCGAAGACAGTAAACTGACAGGCCCATGAATTAAATATCGTGCCTGGCGTCGCGCCATTGGTGACACAGTTATTCAGGTCGCCACGGTTGATCGGCACGTCATCAGGCAGCTTGATATTGTCATTAAGGTTTGAAGGGGCAAACGCCGCGCTACCAACCACCAGCAGATTACCAGCAGGATACTCAACAGCATCCCAGGCTAATGTCTGACCCATGTTTTTAACCAGGTCATTGCCGGCTACCGGCAGTAATGAAACCTTACTGGCGCCAAGATTCACAAAGCCGCGCTTGTTGAACTGGCGGGCATAATGGTTGTTATTGGCAAAATAAGCCGAGCTGGTCACACCCAACGCATAGCCACCCAACGTTGAGGTACCGACAGCACTGACCGCACCATTGGCGGAAACATGATCGCCGCCATCCACCAGCGTACCGAGTGACGGTGTCACGCTTGAATCATAACCTGCCACATCATTGGCAAACGTAGTGGCACGCTCAAAAGCGTCTGCACCGTTATCTAGGATTGGCAACGTGTTAGCATAATAATTGTTCTGCCAGGCAAACTGCTCTCTGCGCAGGCCGCCATAACCTGAACCATCTTCCGGGTTGTCCGAATTATAGCCAACACCAAAAAACCGCGTTTCAGCCCAGGTATCACAGGTATTGAATCCATATGCAGAGCTGCAGTGTCTTTCCAGTGACCACTCATCATTGATCTGCTGGAAATTATCCAGCTGATATGGAATCTCATCGCGGATATCAATACCGTCACTGCCAAAGCGGCTTTCACCGAAAACTTTATAACTGGTTGATGAACAGCTGGTTTCAAAGCAGTTTTCAGTGCCTGTTGACGGACTGATCCCCTGCCCATAAAACTGCACCTGGCTGGCCAAATCACTGTTATTTTTATCGTAATACTGCAGTGCTGATACACCACTGGCATCACCGCTCACTTCAACAACGTCGTAAACCGCCGCTTGTGCCTGCGTGACGCTGGCAACAACAATTGCCAGCGCTGAAAACTTGAACATCTTCTGTCGCATTAGGATTCCTTCTGCATTGCTTCTAGTTCTTCCCAACGTTCAAAGGCGACTTCCAGTGCCTGCTCTGCCTCTGCCAGGCGTGACAGGGTCACTTGAGTGTCATCAGTTGAGCTTTGGAAAAATGCAGGATCATTGATTTTTTCCTGCAACTGGGCAATCTCATTTTCCAAATCTTCCAAACGAGACGGCAATTCTTCAAGTTCTTTCAGAAGTTTATAAGACAACTTCTTACCCAGCTTATCCCGGCTCCCTTGCTGCCGCTGTTGGCTTTCATCTTTTTTATTCTCGGCGGCTTGCTCTTCTGCCTGTGCTTTTGCACGTTGCGCAGCAGAGTTTGCTCGCTGGGCTTGTGCATCATGGTAGCCACCCACGTATTCATTGACGACACCCTGACCTTCAAAAATCCAGCTTGTGGTCACAGTATTATCAACAAACTGACGATCGTGGCTCACTAAGAGCAAAGTGCCCTGATAATTGGCAAGAATATCTTCCAAAAGTTCCAGAGTTTCGATATCCAAATCGTTTGTTGGTTCATCAAGAACCAATAAATTATTGGGTTTCAGGAATAACTTGGCCAACAACAAGCGGTTCTTCTCACCGCCAGACAGCGCCTTCACCGGCGTGCGCGCTCTTTTGGGGTGGAACAAAAAGTCCTGCAGATAACCTAACGCATGGCGGCTGCGGCCGTTGACCGTGACTTCCTGTTTACCTTCTGCCAGGTTATCCAGCACGGTTTTTTCGGGATCAAGTATTTCGCGGTACTGATCAAAGTAAGCCACTTCCAGCTTGGTACCACAGTGAAAATGCCCTTCCGTCGCCTGTAGCTGGCCCAGCATGAGCTTGAGCAAAGTACTCTTACCGCAGCCGTTTGGCCCAATCAGGGCGATACGGTCACCGCGCATGACGTTAAAGCTGAAATCATTAATGATAGGCTTGTCGTCGTAACGGTAGCTGATATTCTCAGCTTCAAAGACAACCTTGCCTGAACGACGGGCATCCTGGAGCTGCATATCCGCTTTACCCATCACTTCCCGGCGCTCGCTGCGCTCGGCACGAAGCTGCTTCAGCGCTCTTACTCGCCCTTCATTACGGGTACGTCTCGCTTTAATGCCCTGACGTATCCAGGTTTCTTCCTGCGCAAGTTTTTTATCAAACTCAGCGTTCTGCTCGCTTTCGATCCGCAATAACTCTTCCTTCGCGTCGAGATACTTATCGTAATCGCCAGGGAATGAGTTCAGCTTGCCTCGATCCAAATCGACAATACGTGTCGACATTGAACGAATAAAAGCCCGGTCGTGAGAAATGAAGATGATAGAGCCACGGAAATCTTTTAAGAAACCTTCCAGCCATTCAATCGTAGCGACATCCAGGTGGTTGGTTGGTTCATCGAGCAAGAGAATATCAGGCTCACTCACCAGAGCACGTGCCAGTGCGGCTTTACGCTGCCAGCCGCCAGACAGATCCGCCAGTAAAGTGCCGGCATCTAACTCGAGGTGTTCTAATACAGAGCTGATTTTGTTATCAAACTGCCAGGCATTAGCATGATCCAGTTTTTCCTGTATCTTAGCTAATTGTGCAAAGTGTATTTCACTTGCATCCGTGGTGATTTTATCGAGTAAGTGGTGATATTCGCGAAGCAAACCACCCACTTCTGATAAACCTTCTGCAACAAAATCAAAGACAGTGCCTTCGGCATTGCGAGGTGGATCTTGTTCCAGCCGTGAAACCTTTAATTCACTCATACGCTGAATACTGCCATCATCCAGCAGTACCTCACCGGCGATGACTTTCATTAACGTGGATTTGCCTGCACCATTACGGCCAACCAAACAAACACGTTCATTAGGTTGCAGCAGAAATTCGGCATGATCCAATAATGGATGATCACCATAAGCAAGCTGCGCGTTACTGATTTTAATTAATGCCATGACTCTTTAACCAAAGTGCCAGCTCAGCGGCATCGAAAGGCCAGCCAAGCTCAGAAACAGATTCATTGTCGTAAAAAGATACGACCGGTATTGTGACGCCGTAACGGGAAAACAGGTTGTCGTCAAAAGCAATATCAACGACATCTACCTGCTCTGAAACTCCAGCCTCCGTAAGCAGTGCATACGCCTGCTCACAGAGGTGGCATCCCTCCGTACTGTAGAGGATGATAGACAAGTAACAATCCTTAGTTTATCGACTTCAGCGACTCAAACATCGCCTTCCTTATGGGTAATAATCCAGCAGTTATGAATTTGCTTATTACGGGCAAAATCCATCGGCAGTGTTTCAGTAGATATGTTCTTCGCCACCAGCCCCAAATCTGCTAATGCCGCTTCATCCATCTTGAAGTGGCGTTTATTGTTTGAAAACACAATCTCTCCCCCCTTGCGCAGCATTCGCTTCAGGTTCTCCATCAGCATGATGTGGTCACGCTGCACATCAAAACTCTGTTTCATGCGCTTAGAGTTAGAGAAAGTTGGCGGATCAATGAAGATCAAATCAAAGGTGTCATCCACTTCCTGCAGCCATTGCAGGCAGTCCGCCTGAACATACTCATGCTGACGGCCGACCTGACCATTCAAGGCCATATTTTCCTGTGCCCAACGCAGATAGGTATTTGACATATCAACCGTTGTGGTGGATTTAGCGCCACCACAAGCAGCATGCACCGTTGCCGAGCCTGTGTAAGCAAACAGATTGAGGAAATCTTTGCCTTTTGACATCTCGCCAAGACGACGTCGGGTAATTTTATGATCCAGAAACAGCCCGGTGTCGAGATAATCAAACAGGTTAACCTGCAGCTTTACACCGTATTCGTTGACCGTCATATAACGCGATGCATTAGACAACTTCTGATACTGGCTTTTACCTTTCTGGCGCTCTCGCACCTTCAACACCACTTTATCGCTGTCAACCCCGGTCACCTGAATCGTGGCACGCATAATATCCATCAATCGACGGCGGGCTGTTTCCTCAGGTACTGATTTAGGTGCTGCGTACTCCTGAATCACCACATAGTCGGCATACTTGTCGATCGCGGCATTGTAGTCAGGCAAATCGGCATCGTAGACCCGATAGCAATCCAACTCTTCTTTCTTTGCCCATTTATCTAATTTCGACAGGTTTTTCTTCAGGCGATTCGCAAAATCCGGTGCAACCAGCGTTTCTTCAAGTTGTCCTTCTTTAGCACCCTCTACCTGCTTAACACCACCAGCAGTGATCTGATATGTCTTGAGCACACAATCTAATGCGCCGTTACGCAGCTTAAACTGCTTATCGGCCCGCATACGCATACAGCTCAGCAATTCATTCGACGATGAGAAGATCGACGCCACTGAACCGGCAAAGGCCAGCTTGAGACGATTTCCTAATTCGGTGTAAAGCGCAATCAGCTCAGGTGTGGTACCCAAGCGCTCACCATAAGGGGGGTTACACAAAATCACACCGGTCTCGAATTCGTTAGGACGAACCAATTGGGTGGCATCACCGTATTCGAAATCAATCAGCTCACTCACACCGGCGCGGCCTGCGTTGTCTCTGGCCACACTCAGAATACGCCTGTCCATTTCGCGGCCAAAGAAAGGTGTTGTGACGTTAGCCACACCCCGACGGGCTTTCACAGAGGCTTCGGCATGAATCTCTTGCCAGGCATCCTGGTCAAAATCATTTAAGACTTCAAAACCCCAACGCTTACGCTTTAATCCCGGCGCAATTTCCGCTGCAATCATGGCAGCTTCAATCAATAATGTGCCTGAGCCACACATTGGATCTAACAACGGCTTCTCTGGCGTCCAGCCACTTTTCATCACCAAAGCCGCAGCATGCGTCTCACGCAATGGTGCTTTACCCGCTTCAGTACGATACCCGCGCTGGTGAAGGCCACTCCCCGCCATATCCAAACCCACAATGGCTTTATCGTTCGACAAACGCACGTGGATGCGTAAATCAGGTCGTTCACGGTCAATTGTCGGACGAGGCTGATTTCCCTTGGTAAACCGGTCAACAATGGCATCCTTAACTTTCATCGCGCCATACTGGCTGTTACGGATTTCACGGTTAGTACCGTTGAAGTCGACCACAATACGGGTACGGGAACTGAAATACTGCTCCCAGCTGATCGCTGTCGCGCCGAGATACAGATCCAGATCATTCCTGACGTTGAATTCGCTTAATACCTGGACGATACGTGATGCAACACGAGTCCATAAACAGCAACGATAAGCCGTATTCTGATCAGCGGAAAAGCGAACGCCGGCATGCACAACTTTTACTTGTGCAGCACCTAATTGAGTCAGTTCATCGGCCAGAATATTTTCCAGACCACGGGAAGTAATAGCGAGATATTGATTCATGGGTTTCTTTTCAAACAAATGTTGCCCGCGATTATACCTGAATTCACAGATATGCGCCTGTATCAGCTATGCCGGCCAGTCATTTTTTCTGCACTGTTCGAGTATAAATCAACCTAACCATCGCAGTTTGCCACTTCACAGACGGTTTATCTTTGCAATCCGCCACACGCCAAGATAGCAAAACAGATAAACGCATACTTTTCAGAGCATCTCACCCAGGCAGATAGTTTCCCACAGGAAACGAACCTAGCCTAACTCCTTGAATACAATTCATAATACGGATTTAGCAAGCACTTACCTCTACGCCCGAAAATCGTTTCCTCACGGAAACAGTAAAATAAAACCCATTAAAATCAACGACTTAACTATAATCAGTAATCAGGGTGACAGCGTGATTACTGAAGATACAGCGGCCAAACACAAGCAATGTTTGTAAGCATTCGCTATCTCCACACCTATGTATATACAATAATCTCTCGCTGCACTGTTCGCTCCAGATGCAACTCTTTCCTGTTGGGAAACTTAATATGATGCGCTTGTTCGGGTTTGTAATGGACTTTCACAAATGAGGAAAACAGGGAAATATCCACCCAGATAAACGATAATTTACCGGAAAATAGTGGTGTTTTTTTGTCCAAAAAAAAGACAAGTAACTATAAAAAAGTCCCTATTTTTACTGATTTTTTGCATCAAGATGACGTTATGTCGCTCAATACCCGTATAGATATTCATCAGATGCTGCACTGATGACTATTATCCCCACGGCAGCGGATGTATCTGGAGCCGCTAAAAAGACAAAAAGGCGATAGCTGATAGCTGATAGCTGATAGCAAAGCATGACGCCCTCTGTTGAGAACAGGGGCTGAGAAAACACCCTGATTTAGCCAAAGGCCTGTTCAAGGTGCAAGAAGCGGCATGAGATAAAATACGTGTGTTTAGATAAGAAGAGAGTGTGGGAATTGGCGCAGAGAATCGAGCCGTGACACAGACAGCTAAATCCGGTCACGTAAAGCAGCTGATTAACCAGGCACTATATGACAAGTGGCTGATAGCTTATTGGGGATATATAGAAATGTGCTTTTAAAGCCTATTGCTGTAAATCGTTGTTAAATATACTTTTCCAGGCCAACGATTAGCCTACCAGCGCCAGGCCAAGCTCTGTGTCTAAATGGACGGCCTGCATTCTGTCGTTCATTACTTTGATAATGCCGCAGAATTCCATTTCTTTCCCTGACGTCAGAACATGAGATTCCACATCCGCCAGCATGCACAGGCTCGCACAGCCGCTGTTTTCAATAACCAGGTAACGGGCAGAGCCGAAATCGGTATCCAGCCCGATGATCTCGCCGTTATGAGGCGTATACCCCCCCTCTTGCTGAGAAAAAAACCAGCTTTTAGGCATCATGGGTTTATGAAAACGACTGGCAGCGACAGCATTTAAGGCCAGCTCGACCTTACGCGGAGCAGACAAATCCAGCGCAGAAATATTTTCGAGGTATGTTTGATAGGTACTTGCATCGTCAACCGTGAACTCACATCGGTTAAAGGCGCAAGCAATAAGATGTTTACTCGGAATTGAAACGCGGAAAACCATCTCTTCGCCCAGGTCGAGCATTAAAGAGTCATTCTTCTGGTCGTAATACCACGTCCATGAATTATTTGGTTTTAACACGATAGGCTCCAATGTCAGTGTCTTAACTGTGATCAAAGCAAGCAAATTAAGTACGTAAAAGGAATTGTACTAAGTAAGTGGTAAAATAAAAGGGGAAAAAATTTGTAAGATCATAGTGTTAAGCTATGTAATTTTGACAAAATACCGCTTTTTACCGATGTTGGAACAAAAAAACGCCCACATAAAGTGGGCGTTGTTTGTATGACGGCAGATTTACAAACGCTAACGTTTAGTGACAGCGTCACTCATTATCGTAAATCACAATTGAGTACGATATCTTTAACCAGCTTAGGACCATGATAGATAAAGCCTGAATATACCTGGACCAAACTGGCACCGGCTAGCAGCTTCTCTCTTGCAGCAATGGCTGAATCAATGCCACCTACCCCAATAATAGGGATTTGCCCTTTTAGCTCATGATTAAGCATGCGGATGACTTCCGTGCTTCTGTGCTGCAGCGGACGCCCACTCAAGCCGCCAGCCTCATCACAATGCGGCATTCCCTGTACCAGGGTACGATCCAGGGTCGTATTCGTCCCTATCACACCGTCTATCTCATTTCGGATCAATGAATCGGCAATCTGGATCAGCTCGTGATCTTCGAGATCAGGCGCGATCTTCAGCGTAAGCGGCACGTATCGGCCAAACTTCTCAGCCAGCGATGTTTGTCTGCTCTTCAATTGCGTCAGCAAATCATCCAATGCCTCACCGTATTGAAGATTACGCAGTCCAGGCGTATTCGGTGATGAGATATTCACAACGATATAGCCAGCATGCTCGTAGACTTTATCCATACAAATCAGATAGTCGTCTACCCCTTTCTCCAACGGTGTATCTTTGTTTTTACCGATGTTGATACCGATAATTCCGTCAAACGTGGCTTTCTTTACATTTTCTACCAGTTGGTCAACGCCTTTATTGTTGAAACCGAACCGGTTGATAATACCTTCTGCAGGTTTTACCCGAAAAAGTCTGGGTTTGTCATTTCCCGGCTGAGGTTTAGGCGTCACAGTACCGACTTCAACAAATCCGAAGCCCATTGCGCCAAAGGCATCAATACATTCGCCATTTTTATCCAGGCCAGCGGCCAGACCAACAGGGTTTTTAAACTTGAGTCCCATGACTTCAACAGGACGATCAGGGAGGTTTTGGCGGTAAAAAATATCGAGAGGTGTACCGGTGAAGCGAGAAAAGTTCTTGATAGCCAAATCATGCGCTTTTTCAGGATCAAGCTGAAACATGGCCGAACGCGCGAGGCGGTAAATCATTATACCTCCTTAAAAAAAAGCCCCGTATAAACGGGGCTAGATTATTCACTGATTTGGTTTGCAATTCAAATTTAATAGCACCAATTCACGCATTGCAACGGAGAATTTTGCAAATTCATGGGCTGTACCCACCTTGAATTCAGCAAGTACGCTTTCCCAGCGTTGAATGGCGGAGTGATGATGCTCAATCCACATCTCAATCAGCGTTTCAGGTTTTTCACTGCCCTTGCCTGCTCCGATAACTGCAGATGTGAGCTGACGTTGCTGCCAATCCAGATCTTCACGGAAAGAAGCACGAGCCAGTGCCTGCCAATGGTTTTCAACCGGCTGATTATGAACCTGTTGCAGGAACCAGTGCAGTGATAACTGTGCGCCAAGTACAAAGTAGACACGAGCAATAAAGCCAACATCTTTGTTCAGCTCTTTCGCACTCTGCGCAATATCCATGGCAGAGTACAAGCTGCTCAGGCGGGCAATATTGTGCGCAAGCTGTGCCGGGACGCCTTCGTTGATCATGCTGTTCGCCTGATCATCATGCTCCTGCACCTCTTCAGCCACCAGGTATTGCTCCAGGTTATCACGCAGGTTGTTCAGCGTTGGCTGATAGAATGCAATTTGCTCTTCAATGCCCATCTTACGATCGCGGTTACGCAAGAACCAGCGAGTGATGCGACGCAGCATACGACGGCAACGATACATCATTTCGTACTGGATATGCGCAGGCACTTTATTGTCCAGCTCGCGGATTTGCTCGAAGAACTGCTCAAAGCCAAACACATCACGGCCAACAGAGTAAGCAGACGAAATTTCCGCCACTGCCGAACCCGTCTCTTCCTGCAAACGGGTAACAAAGTTACAACCCATCTCGTTAGACATCTGGTTAGCCAGCGATGTGGCAATCAACTCTCCTTTCAGAGGGTGATTTTCCATCTGAGTACGATACTTTTCCTGCAGTGCTTTCGGGAAGTATGCCGGCAGCAGGCGGTTATGATAAGGATCTTCAGTGATCTCTTCAGTAACCAGCTCTTCTTTCAGTACCATCTTGCCGTAAGCAACCAATACAGCCAGCTCCGGACGCGTCAGACCAATGCCGTCTTTCTCGCGCTCTGCCAGTGTATCGTCATCTGGAAGATACTCCAAACCACGGTCCAGCTTGCCTTCTTTTTCCAGATGATGAATGAAGCGGATCTGCTCTTTCAGCAGCTGTACGCTTTGATGCTGAGTCACAGAAATAGACTCACTTTGGGTGTACGCATCGTCCAGTACGATATCGCCTACTTCATCTTCCATCTGCTCAAGCAGAAGGTTGCGTTGCTTGTATGTCAGATCACCCGCCGCAACCAGACCATTGAGCAGGATCTTAATGTTAACTTCGTTATCAGAGCAATCTACACCGCCCACGTTGTCAATGAAGTCTGTGTTAACCCGTCCGCCATTGATCGCAAACTCAACACGACCCAGCTGAGTCATACCCAGGTTACCACCTTCACCAACGATCTTGGCGCGCAACTCACCGCCATTAACACGCAGGCCATCGTTAGCACGGTCGCCAACATCGGCATGTGTTTCACTGGCAGCCTTGACATAAGTACCGATACCGCCGTTCCACAACAGATCCACTTCCATTGTCAGGATCAGTTTGATCACTTCATTTGGCGTCAGGCTTTGTTTACGCGTACCTAAGAGTTTCTGAATTTGTGGTGACAGCTTAATAGACTTGCTGCGACGCGAGAATATACCGCCCCCTTCAGAGATCAGGCTGGCATCGTAATCTTCCCAGCTTGAACGAGGAAGATTGAACAGACGGTTACGCTCTTCCCAGCTTGAGGCTGAATCCGGGTTTGGATCCAGGAAGATGTGCATGTGGTTAAAGGCTGCAACCAAGCGCGTATGTTTAGACAGCAACATACCATTACCGAATACGTCGCCAGCCATGTCACCAACACCAGCACAGGTGAAATCTGTTGTCTGGCAGTCAATACCCAGCTCACGGAAATGACGCTTAACAGATTCCCAGCCACCTTTGGCAGTGATACCCATTTTCTTGTGGTCGTAGCCGTTAGAACCACCAGAAGCAAATGCGTCACCCAGCCAGAAGTTATAATCTGCTGATACCGAGTTAGCCAGATCAGAGAATGTCGCGGTGCCTTTATCGGCAGCAACAACCAGATATGGGTCGTCCTCATCATGACGAACAACATTGCTCGGATAAATAACCTCGCCTTCAATGATGTTATCAGTCACATCCAACAGTGCGCGAATGAAGCGCTTGTAACAACGCTGACCTTCAGCCAGGATTTCCTCACGGGTTGTCATTTGCGGCTGACGCTTACAAACGAATCCGCCTTTTGCACCTACAGGTACGATAACTGTGTTCTTAACCTGCTGTGCTTTAACCAGACCGAGGATCTCGGTACGGAAATCTTCCTGACGGTCTGACCAACGCAAGCCACCACGGGCCACCTTGCCACCACGCAGGTGAACACCTTCAATATCTGGCGCGTAAACAAAGATCTCAAAGAAAGGTACAGGTGCCGGAATTTCCGAAATTTCAGACGGACGCAGTTTCAGCGACAGCCATGGCTTAGGCTGGCCTTGTTCATCAGTCTGATAGTAGTTAGTACGCTGGGTAGCCAGAATCATTTCCATATAACGACGGATAATACGGTCGTCATCCAGACTTTCGACTTCTTCCAGCTTTTCATTCATCTTAGTGATCAGTGCTTCTTCAGCTTTTGCACTGAACTTTCTCGCCGGATCAAAACGCAAGGCGAACAGATCAACCAGATCACGCGCCAAATCAGCATGGTTGGCCAGCGTATCTTCAATATATTGCTGGCTGAATGGAAAACCAACCTGACGCATATAACGGGCATAGCTGCGGACAATAGTGATTTCCCGGCCAGTCAGCTCTGCACAGAACAGAAGACGGTTAAAGCCGTCACTTTCCAGTTCACTGCGCCAGATAGCAGCAAACGCTTCCTGGAAACGATCTCGTGCATCGCTCAGATCAATCTCGTTGCAACCATTGACCAGCATCGCAAAGTCGAGGATCCAAAATACTGTTCCGTTCGCCGTAACGATCTCGTATGGCGACTCTCCGATCACACGTAAGCCAAGGTTTTCCAGCATAGGCATCACATCTGACAGATGGATGGGCTCATCACGATGGTAAAGTTTCAGCTTCACAAAACGGGAATCTGTTGCCACTTCCTGCGGACGGTAGAACAACATACCCAGCTTGTTGTCTTCGCTCAGGCTTTCCAGCAGCTCAATATCTGCAACCGCAGAGCCTGGCAGCATTTGTTCTTTATAAGAACGCGGGAAGGCGCGCGCATAGTTTTTCGCCAGAGGGGTTCCCTGATTCTCACCAAAATTTGAGATCAGTGAATCAATTAAACGATCTTCCCAGGAAGCCGCTGCTTCTACCAGATTACGTTCGATCGCTTTTACATCTACATCAAAGTTGTTGTTATCTACACGCACAATATAATGAGTTCTCGCTAGTGGGCTCTCTGAGAAGAAAGTGGTGAAATCCACGTTCAGTTTAGAGCCAAAATACTCTTGGAAAATTTTCTGAGTCTTGACACGCAATTCGGTGTTATAACGCTCGCGGGTGACATAAACCATGCAAGAGAAGAAGCGACCGAAAGGATCACGGCGAACAAACAGACGCAGAAGATCACGATCCTGCATTCTGACAACACCGCTGGCCACATCCTGCATTTCTTTTTCACTGGCCTGAATCAGCTCATCTCGCGGATACGTTTCCAGAATGTTATTCATCGCCTTCCACGAGTGTGAATCTTCTGAATAACCACTGCTTTGAAGAATGCGTACCACTTTATTGCGGATCAACGGAATATTCATCGCTGTCTGATGATAAGCCGTTGCAGCATACAGGCCGGTGAAGCGGTGCTCGCCTATGACATTGCCGTCTTTATCCAGACGTTTAATACCGATGTAATCAATGTACGCTGGGCGGTGAATCGCTGACTTGCCGTTGCTCTTGGTCAGAATCAGCAGATTTGGCTTTCTGGCTTCTACACGTGCTGATTCTGGCAAATCAGACAGCATCAGTGTACGTGCTTTACCCGGCTTGCTCAGCAAACCCAAACCTTTCTCGTCACAGGGACGCAGTTCAAAATCACCTTCAACAGGTACCAGATCGTACTGGTGATAACCCATAAAGGTAAAATTATGGCGTGTCACCCACTCCAGAAACTCAATCGCTTCTTCACGGTGGCTTTTATCTACCGGCAATTTCGCTGATTTAAGTTCTTCTGCAATCTCCAGCATTTTGCTCTGCATTGCCTGCCAGTCATTCACGACCAGCACAATATCTTGCAATACTTGCTCAAGCTCGGTTCTCAAAGCATCCATTTCTTCCTTACTGGATAACCGATCGACTTCAATGTGGAATAAAGTTTGCAGATCTCCGGATTCTCCACATGCTTCAATGATCACCCCTTGATCATCGCGCTTGAAGAAATACGGGCCATTGAACATCAAATGACTGGTGATACCCAGACGGTTTAATGTCATACGGACTGAGTCGACCAGAAATGGATGATCCGGCATCACAATCTCCACTACCGTGTGGGTTGACTGCCAGCCATATCGACTCAATGTCGGGTTATAAACACGAACAGAAATTTGGTCAGGTTTGTTTTGCACTAGATGGTGCCAGAGGCTCAGTACTGCACCATACAAATCAGATTCATTCCGTTGAAGCAGATCATCATCTGCCAGTTGTCCTAACAATCGTTGAGCAAACACTTCGACTAATGACTGCTGAGGGGATTCTATCTTGTCCTGGATTAAGCCATACACTTTTTCAAGCAGTACCGGCACTATTGTGTCAGGTGCGGTCATAGCAGATGCTCCATCGTTATTACTTTTATCAATCTAGTATAGGGTTTTATAACGACGCCCCGAGTTCAGCGCTAAAAAACTTCTCTCTGGCGAGGTATTGTTGACTCGAAAGCTATTGTAGGGGGTTTTGTTGCCAAATGGTTACGTTAATTACTCTGGTTTTTGAAGAAAAAATCGAATATGTGACTAAGGTAGATGTTTTGACTGGTGGCCTGTCAGCAGACAAAAATTCCAATGCGATAACTTGCTACTACACACACTTTTTGGTCTAACCATCTAAAAATATAAACTTTTTTCTATCTGTGAAACTAATCAACATCTCAGGCAACTGATTATGAGATACTTTTTTCGCAACAGATAAAAAAACCAGTTTCGCATAATTATGTAGGATATTTGTTAATATCCGACTAAAGACAGGTTTTAAGCGATTTTCTCCAACTTTTCAAAACGGTTTTCTGCATTCACCACAACCCGAAAGCGCCCTTTTATACCTAACTGGCTGAGGAAAGGACGAAGTCTGACGGCTGGGAGCTGCAGCCGGAGGCCCTCATCGGTGTGAACCAGCACTGAGCTGGCAGCACCTGAGTAATGCTGCAGGTAGGTGTGATAGGGAATGTTGACTGAAAAGGTGTATCTCTTCATGCAAACAAGCCTGTTGGTCGAATAAAAAAGAAAGGCTCCCGGAGGAGCCTTCTGATTAAAACAGACTTGCTTTATTGTTCAAGTGCTTTTTCCACTTTCTCAAACAAATCTCTCGCCAGATTGTCCAAACCGGCCAACTTCTCCAGTTCGGCACGCATCAATGCCTGGCGTTCCTCATCATACAGACGGTACTTGAGGAAAGGCTCAATCAGGCGTGAAGCCAGCTGCGGGTTCGACGTATTCAGGGCGGTCAGTATCTCAGTCAGGAAACGATAACCACTACCGTCTTTTGCGTGGAATCGAACCGGGTTGTTGGCGCAAAAGCTCGCTACCAGACTGCGTGTACGGTTCGGGTTCTTCAGGCTAAACGCTGGGTGTTGCATAGTGTCACGCACATTATCCATAGCGTTTTCCGCTGGATTCTTACCCTGAAGAATAAACCATTTGTCCATAACCAGTCCGTCATGGCTCCACTTGTCGCTGAAATCTGCCATCTGCAATTCGCGGCAGGCCAGCTGTGCTTCATTAGCCGCTGACATGGCAGCCATAGTGTCTGTCATGTTATCGGCCGTTTCATACTGAGCTGACACCAGTTTTTCACCCTGCTCTGTCAATGCCAGATAAGCGAGGCAGCGATTACGTAACGCACGTTTGGCTATCGCACCATGTTCAATACTGTAGCTGGCTTGCTTCAGTGAGTGATAAATGGCAGTCAGCTCATCTTCCAGCTCTGTCGCCAGAAGCTTTTCGAGCTGTCCGAGCACAGCATGTATTGCATCAACATCGACAATGTCATACCAGCCAGCCACTTCATTCTCGCTGGGCAGAGTCAGCATTTCAGCAATAAAGGCAGGATCGAGTTTTTCGTCCAGTAACGCCCCGCGGAATGCATCAACCACGTTTTCAGGGAAAACCACTGTGCCCCCCGTTTGTACCGCGGCCACATTACTTCGAATGTATTTGGCAAGTAACATCTGACCGGCATCCCAGCGCGCAAATTCATTGCGTGCATGAGTCATCAGGAATACTAACTCCTGGTCACTGTAATCGTACTCCAGGACAACCGGCGCCGAGAATTCACGTAACATGGAAATCACAGGCTGCTCATTCACCCGATCAAATTCAAAAGTCTGCTCAAGCTCTGTGACATCCAGTACATGATGCACTTTTTCTCCGTTACGCTGTAACTCAATAACCTGACCTTTACTGTCGTAGAGTTCAATATCAAACGGAATATGCAGGGGCTGTTTCTCTTTTTGCCCGGCTGTAGGTGCCGTATGTTGTTTTACCGTGACAAGGTAACGTTTGGTGCCGGCATCATATTCGGTGCTGACTTTTACAATCGGTGTGCCCGACTGGCTATACCATAAACGGAACTGACTCAGGTCAACACCCGAAGCCTCTTCCATCGCCAACACAAAGTCGTCACATGTCGCTGCTGTGCCGTCATGACGTTCAACATACAGTTTCATACCCGCCTGAAAACCTGCTTCGCCCAGCAGCGTGTGCATCATCCGAATCACTTCACTGCCCTTCTCATAAACTGTCAGGGTATAGAAGTTATTCATCTCAATGACTTTTTCCGGTCGAATCGGGTGCGACATCGGACCGCGGTCCTCAGCAAACTGTGGCCCACGCATAACACGGACGTTGTTGATTCGGTTTACCGGCCGAGAGCCCAGATCCGATGAAAACTCCTGATCCCGGAATACAGTCAAGCCTTCTTTCAGGCTGAGCTGGAACCAGTCCCGGCATGTAATGCGGTTACCGGTCCAATTGTGGAAGTACTCATGACCAATAACTGACTCAATACCCAAATAATCCGTGTCCGTAGCAGTGGCCGGATTTGCCAGCACGTATTTGGAGTTAAAGATATTCAGACCTTTGTTTTCCATCGCCCCCATGTTGAAGAAATCAACGGCAACGACCATATAGATATCCAGGTCATATTCCAGGCCAAACCGCTCTTCATCCCATTTCATAGAGTTAATGAGCGATTGCATGGCATGCTCGGCGCGATCCAGATTGCCCTTATCGACAAATATTTCCAGCGCAACGTCACGACCGCTGACTGTTTTATAATTGTCACGCAGCACATCAAAGTCACCGGCAACCAAGGCAAACAGGTAGCAAGGCTTTGGATACGGATCCTGCCACTGAACCCAATGACGACCATTTTCCAGCTCACCGCTTGCCACTTTATTACCATTACTCAATAAATACGGGAAGCTAGCTTTATCTGCGATCACTTTGGTGGTGAAACGGGCAAGCACATCCGGGCGGTCCTGATAAAACGTAATACGCCGAAAACCTTCCGCCTCGCACTGAGTACAGAAGCCACCACCAGATTTATACAGACCTTCAAGCGCGGTGTTTGCTTCCGGGTTAATCTCCGTTTCAATGGTAAGTTCAAACTCTTCAGGCAATTGACGAATCAGCAGGCCATCTGCCGTTTCTTCATAGTGCTGCCAGGTTTCACCATTGATTTCCAGCCGACGCAGAACCAAATCATCACCGTCTAATTCAAGTGACGTCACACCTGCAGTTTGTTGCTTCACTTTACTGACAGCAACAACGCGGGTCGCCGTGTCTTGCAGATCAAACACCAGATCAATGTCGGTAATCGTAAAATCGGGTGCGGTATAGTCAGCACGATACTTAGCAGTGGGTTGAGCGGCATTCGGTTGATCGGCCATAAAGTCCTTCCTTCATCATCCATATTGGCAGTTACCACAAAACAACGAACAAGATTTGATCTTTTCAATCGATGAAACATTGTTTGCGGAACTGAAAAATTTGCATACCCCAACTTCAGGTTATGATAGCGGGTATGGAGCAGGTAAAGTCAGCGTGAAGCCTATGCCATATACACGCAATTATAGGTAAGACAAGAATTCTTGAAATCGCATCAACTATACTTTATGTGAATACGTATAATTGGTCGCCAATAATCTTTACACTGTGTTAAGGCAAAATGTTAGCAGATAGCACTTGAGGTGAAAATCTTATCTTTATCTATTGTTACCTGCGTCGCGTCGCGTAACAATGACACTGTCGTACAACCTCCTTTACCCCAATACATTGATTTTAGCCTCTTTAACAGGAATGATTCTGCAATATGAACCACACTATGCAACCTTGGATCATTGATTCACTGCTTGATACCGATGCGTACAAACTCCACATGCAGCAAGCGATTTTTCACCTCTACCCAGATGTGAGCGCTGCCGCCGAGTTTCGCTGTCGCAGTGGCGAAGATCTCAGGCCTTACCTGGCTGAAATCAAAAGACAAGTCGCTCACCTGGGTGAGCTGCAGTTTAGCGCAGAAGAAATTGACTACTTAGCCACACTGCCATTCTTTCAGCAAGACTACCTGGACTATTTAAACCAGTTTCGCCTCGATCCCACGCAGGTCATCATAGGTGAAAGTGATGAACAGCTCACTATACGTATCGAAGGAAAATGGCTGGATATCATCTTGTGGGAAGTGCCTTTGCTTGCCATTGTCTGCGAGACTCGATGTCGTCATCGCTATGCTGATGCCTCACCTGAAGCTGCGATTGATCAACTCAATCACAAGCTGTCCCGTTTTCACGCGCTGGCTGCCAATACGGACATCAGCGAATTTTCTTTGGTCGATTTCGGCACCCGGCGTCGCTTTTCTAAAGATGTACATTACGCCGTTGTCGATCATCTGACAGCACACTTCCCTCAGTTCAGCGGTACTTCAAACTACCATCTGGCCCGAACTCGCCAGCTAACCCCTGTTGGTACCCAGGCACACGAGTGGTTCCAGGCTCACCAACAACTGGCCGGAGAACTGGCTGGTTCTCAGCAGTTAGCATTGAACCGCTGGCTTCAGGAATACCCGGACTCCTTAGGTATCGCCTTAACCGACTGTATTAACATGGATGCATTTTTGCGGGATTTCGATCTGCGTCTTTCCAAACGCTTCAGTGGTCTGCGTCATGACAGCGGTGATCCGATCACATGGGGCGAAAAAGCCATTGCGCACTATCAGTCGCTGGGCATCGATCCAAAAAGCAAAACGCTGGTATTTTCCGACAGCCTGACGTTAGAGCGCGCACTGGAGATATATCAGCACTTCTGTCAACGCGTCCAAATCAGTTTTGGTATAGGGACGAATATGACATGCGACTTGCCGGGCGTAGACACCTTAAACATTGTGCTGAAACTCACCGAATGTGAAGGCCGGCCAGTTGCCAAAATTTCAGATGAACCTGGAAAAAGTATCTGTCAGGATGAAGAGTACCTGGGTCAACTCCGTGAAGCCTTCAAGCTGGTCAATGACTGAGTTGAATGCACAGTAATACTGCAGACAAAAAGAGAGGCGAAAGCCTCTCTTTTTATTACAACGTTGCGTTACAAGGTAACATTTTACAGATAGATAAGGTGTTATTGACGCTGCATCACAGCTTCCATGCCAAACTGTTTATTTGTCAGAGTTAACGTATTGTCTCCGCCCAGTTTAAAGTGGCTGTCATGCTGGCCATCTTCGTAAATCAGCACAATCCTGTCATCTTCCAGGTAGTAGATGCCCTTATGCTCTTTACGTGTTCCGTCTTTTCCTATTACCTGAGCGGAGAATAAGAAATCCGGACGTAGCGACAGCTTCAGCTCTGACACTTTGTTATCAACGTCCTTACCGCCTATCGCGGAAGAACGCCATTGACCCGGTAAATTTTCAGGCGCCAGCTTAGTAAAACGCGCACCATCTAAAAGAAACTGGTTATAACTCAACACATATTCATGCTGCTGGGAGGGCTGATTGATGGAGTTCATGGTAAGCGTCGTTTCATCAATATCATAGTTGCCGCCCCACTCGTCGATCAGTCCGTCAGTACGAAGCAGGCGCACTTTAAAATGATAAGACGAACTGAACTTAATATTCATAGCACGGTAGTTGATTCCCTCACTCTCCACCCCTTCCTCGGTAGTGCTGAACCAGTACCAGTCTCCAAGCAGCAGTGGATAATCGAATTCAGTCAGCTCATCGGCTGCTGCAGTGTTGCTCCATGTAAAAACACTGAGAACAAATGACAAAAGAACGGCTCGCAGCATGATAGTACCCCTAAGAAGTATCAGCCCCTTCTATCAAATTAGCCCTCATTGGAATGTCCCGCGCGCGAATATGATACTTGTCATAAGTATTCAACAGCTTGTTTCAACTATGAGACATGGCCAGCCATGAACTTCAGCCTTGTTATTAACACCACTAACGCACTGTTGTAAAAAGAAAAACGGCGCAGAATGCGCCGTTTTTTATATCATCATTAAACCTTAATCACTTCAGCTTTGCTCTTCCCGAACTAAATCAGCCGTGATTGCAACAGCCTCATCCAGATAAGCATCAGGCGCTTCATAATCTTTAGGGACGTCTTTCAATGCAATGAAAGGTTTCTCACCTAACGATTTCTGACGTGCGTTCAAGCGCTCCAAACGCTCTTTCTCATCCAGATCCTGCTCAGAGCGACGCTTGCTTTCGTTCAGAGACAAGGCATTTTTATCTTTCTCAGCGTTGTACTTGGCTATGTCATCGAAAATAAAACCAAACTCCATATCGCTCTTGATACGTTGTTCGTGTTGAACACGTAACGAAGGCAACAGCGGAGAAAAGTCATACAGCTTCTGGTAACCCGCAGGCTTGATACTGTCCCACGGCAGAGCATTATCTTCTACACTTTCACCCGTATCCGCAGGGTCAATGGCAGTAGGGAAACTGATATCCGGTACAACACCCAGATTCTGCGTACTGCCGCCGTTAATGCGGTAGAACTTCTGAATCGTGTACTGAACGTGACCTAGCGGTTTATCGAACAGATCATAGATATGATTCAGAGAACGGTGCTGCTGAACTGTACCCTTACCGAATGACTGTTCACCGATAATAACGGCACGACCGTAATCTTGCATTGCCGCGGCAAAAATCTCAGACGCAGACGCACTGTAACGGTTGATCAGCACAGTTAAGGGGCTATCAAAGTAAACGCGATCATCGGAATCACCATTCACTTTCACACGTCCGTAACTATCGCGAACCTGAACCACCGGGCCACTGTTAATAAACAGGCCGGTTAATGCTGTGGCTTCCGTTAACGCACCGCCGCCGTTATTACGTAAATCAATAACAATACCATCAACCTGTTGCTGGTTTAATTTCGCCAGCTCTTTCTTGGTATCTTCAGAAAGACCAACATAGAAACTCGGGATCTCAAGAACACCAATTTTGCGGCCTTTATAAGTTTCTACTGATGACTTGGCAGCCCTGTCTTCAAGACGGATCTTATCCCGGACGATTGTGACACTGTAGCTTTTGGCATTGACTCCCTCCGGAAGAATCTCCAGGCGAACCTTGCTGCCCTTCGGCCCTTTGATCAGCTGTACCACATCATCCAGTCGCCAGCCCACCACATCGACCATTTCTTTACCGTCCTGAGCGACACCAATAATACGGTCTCCTGCAGACAGTTTTTTAGAATTGGATGCCGGGCCACCAGCAACTAAAGAACGAATAACAGTGAATTCATCATCCACTTGAAGCACAGCACCAATCCCTTCCAGAGACAGGTTCATCTCCGACTGGAACTGCTCAGCGCTGCGAGGAGAGAGATAACTGGTATGAGGGTCAACTTCACGCGCGAATGCATTCATATAAAGCTGAAACACATCTTCGCTGTGACTTTGAGTCAGGCGCTTCAACGCGTTGTTGTAACGTTTACCCAAGGTTTCCTGAATGTCTTTCCACTCTTTGCCTGCCAGCTTAAGATTCAGCTCATCCGATTTGACACGTTCACGCCAAATTTCATTCAGCTCTGCCCTGTCCTTCGGCCATGGCATTTCTGAACGATCAACCACAATATCTTCGTTGACATTGAAAGACATAGGTCTGTCCAACAGAGTCAGCGCATATTGATAACGATCAAACCGACGCTTCAATACCGTATTGAAGATATCGTAAGCTGCTGTTGTTTCGCCTCTTTTTAACTGGTCATCAAGCTGATATTTCCACTGTTCGAACTGTCTGATATCAGATTGAGTGAGGAAGCTTTTGTTGAAGTCCAGCATTTCCAGATAGCGATCGAAAATGTTGGCAGAAAATTGGTCATCAAGTGAGAACTGGCGATAGTGAGATCGGGTAAACCGTGAGGCTACACGCTTACTGGCGGTCGCATGCTGTTTTTCTGGAGACAAAACAGGCAATTCACTTTGTGTATGTGTGGCTTCCAAGGCCTGAGCTGATGCTGCCAGCATGATACCGGCAGCAATCAGTGAGAAACGGAATCGACATTTCATACGTCGAGCATTCTCCTTTATGAACGCAGGTGCTCCGCTTTCACAACCATGGTCAGGCCATTAGTCAGACGGACACGCACATCGTCCTTATTAATTTCTACAATGGTTGCCGGCATGTTGCCATTGCCCATATTGACACTGACATCCTTACCCACTGTCACTTCATCGGAAGACAAAGCGCGTGTTGTTTCTACCGGCTTCTTATCTAGCTTAGACGTTTTTTGCTTAACGTTTCTAGGTCTAGGTGATTTTTCCCTAACTTTCTTTGGCTTAGCATCACCTTCAGCTGCCGCTTTAGCCGCTGCCTGCTCTTTACGACGGGCGCGAACTTTCGCTTTACTTTCTTCCAACGCCTTTTGCGCGTGATCAACATGTTCCTGTTCTAACACACCACACTCATTGCCATCAAGGTCAATACGGCTAGCGCCTGCTTTAACACCATGAAGATAACGCCAAGAAGAAGTGTACTGACGAAGTGCTGCTCGCAGCTGAGTTTTACTGACTTTAGGATCATCACTCAGTCGTTCAGCGAGGTCTTGGAAGATACCAATTTTTAATGGTTTAGCTTCACCTTCAACAGTAAAACAATTCGGGAATTGCTCTGCAATATAGGCAATCACTTCTTTACTGTTCGTTAACTTTTCAGAGTTTTCCATGGACTTTCCTGACAAAGCGAGAGTACCTCGCTGTTAGTGCTTTTAAATAAAACCAATAAGTGCGGGCTATTATAATTACCTGATGTTGAAAAACCACCGAAAGCATGCAATTAGAGCTTAATTTGTAGTTCCTCAATGAATGCAGCCAGCCCGTCTTCATCTTCCTGGTCAAATCTTGACAGGCTTGGGCTATCAATATCCAATACGCCGTACAATTCACCTTTAACTGAAAATGGAATCACGATCTCAGAATTACTGGCAGCATCACAGGCAATGTGCCCCTCAAATTGATGGACGTCACCTACTCGCTGAACTTTGTTTTCTGAGATGGCCGTACCGCAAACACCGCGGCCAACAGGTATACGAACACAGGCTGGTTTACCCTGAAATGGACCCAATACCAACTGGTCATCTTTCAGCAAATAAAAACCGACCCAGTTAATATCCTCTAACTCCATGTTCAGTAACGCACTAATATTAGAAATATTAGCAATTACATCGGGTTCACCGTCAACGATTGCCACAGCCTGTTGGGTTAAACGACGGTAGAATGCAGATTTATTTTCCATGGCTTACTCCATATATAGCCGTTAAAATGGCACCTTTGTATCGTAATAGGAATCGTTATCACTGTGAAAGGCTCAACGAATCAAATGATTAACTGGTCATGGTTGATAAAGCAAGCAAAACATCACAAAAAGAGGCTGATTGCTGCCAATATCATCGCCCTGATTGCTACGCTTATCAGCGTTCCTATCCCACTGCTGATGCCGCTGATGGTAGACGAAATTCTGCTTGATCAGCCTGGTAAGGGAATTGCTTTATTAAACCACTTCCTGCCGTTAGCCTGGCAACAACCGACTGCCTATATCATTCTGGTGCTCCTGATGGTCGTCGTCATGCGTGCTGCCAGCCAAGCTTTGAATATCCTGCAAAGCCGCCAGTTTACCTTAGTCGCCAAAGACGTTACTTATCAGATGCGCAAGCACCTGATTGATAAACTTGGCCGGATAAGCATGCGTCAGTATGAAGAGCGCGGCAGCGGCGGAATCACTTCTCATCTGGTTACGGATGTTGAAACCATAGATAAATTTGTGGGCGACACGTTAAGCCGCTTTCTGATTGGTACGCTGACTGTGCTCGGGACAGCCATCGTGCTGCTGTGGCTGAACTGGGAGCTGGGGCTGTTTATTCTTCTGGTCAACCCCGTTGTGATTTATGCATCACGAAAAATGGGAAACCGAGTTAAGCACTTAAAGCGGAAAGAAAACCAAGCCTTCGAGAAATTTCAGCAGCGACTGGTTGAAACGCTGGATGGTATTTATCAGCTAAGAGCGGCAAACCGTGAACGCGATTTCCTGAAAAACCTGAAAGAGCATGCTGATGGCATCCGTGATAATGCCGATAAATACGCCTGGCAGTCAGAAGCCGCCGGACGGATCTCTTTCCTGCTGTTTTTGATTGGATTCGAACTCTTCCGCGCTGGGGCCATGCTCATGGTGCTGTTCAGCGATTTGACCATTGGCCAGATGTTCGCGGTATTTGGCTATCTGTGGTTTATGCTGGGCCCGGTTCAGGAACTGCTGGGTATTCAATTTGCCTGGTACGGTGCTTCGGCCGCTATGCAGCGTCTGAACCAGCTGATTGCACTGGAAGAAGAGGTTCGTCCTCAGGCCAAAGTGGATCCCTTTTCCGGCCATAAGCAGATTGCCATTGATATCAATCATCTCGACTTTTCCTATGATGAAGACAAGAAAGTCCTGAACGGATTGAATGTTTCATTACCCGCAGGAAAACGCGTGGCATTAGTGGGTGCGTCAGGCGGCGGAAAGTCCACATTGATCCAGTTACTCCTCGGCATCTATCAAAAAGACAGTGGCGATATACTGATCAATGGCCATCCTGTTGAAGACGTCAGCTATGAGGCACTGCGGGAAAAAATGGCCGTTGTGCTGCAACAACCGGTACTGTTCAATGATACTCTTCGTCATAATCTGTCATTGGGCGCTGAGTATAGCGACGAACAACTTTGGCAAGCAATTGAAATTGCACAGCTTTCAGATGTCACACAGCGGCTGAGTGACGGGCTGGACACTCAGATTGGCCGTCAGGGTATTCGCCTTTCAGGAGGACAACGCCAACGGCTCGCTATCGCCCGAATGATTCTGACTAACCCGGATTTCGTCATTCTGGATGAAGCGACATCTGCACTGGATACGGCCACTGAAGCCGCTTTGCATACTGCCTTGAACCACTTTCTGGCAGACCGGACGACCCTTATCGTGGCTCACAGACTCTCTGCGGTGAAACAGGCTGATATCATTTATGTGCTGGAAGACGGTCAGGTAAGCCAGACTGGGACACACGCGGAGCTGGTGAACACGACTGGTCTGTATCAGACCCTGTACGGTACTGCTCAATCCAGCGAGGCTGAACATCACATTAACGATCAGAACCTGACAGTAGCCAGGTTCAGTTCAAAATAATATAGTGATGCCAGTTCAACAAGTTAACGGTTCCAATAGGATGGACATCAATGTCAACGGTAAGACTCTGCCCTAGTTGTGATTTACTATTGACACCTAAAGTAACCGCCAGGGGACAAAGCGCTTTTTGTCCCCGTTGCGAATCACGCATGTACCGTGGCGGCATGCCATCTATACGTGGCGATCTGGCTCTCGCTGTCGCCGGTTTGATATTAATCATACCGGCGCATCTCTATCCTTTAATTACCATTCGCCTGTTCGGTGTCATGATACCGGCTACCATACCCTCAGGCGCACTGACGTTGTCGTCCGATTACCCCGCTGTCGCGCTGTTAATACTGTTCTGCAGCACAGTCGCACCTTTACTGGTTTTCCTATCGGTAGTCGGCGCTCAACTAGGCTTGGCGAAGCGCCAGCTCAGCCTTTTTAAGTACTCGATGTGGTGCATAGAACACCTGAAGCATTGGGCGATGTTTGATGTTTTTCTGGTCAGTTTGGGCATTGCGTGCTTCAAAGTTAAAGACTATGCCGATATCTATGTCGGCCCCGGCCTGTTTTGCCTGGTTATGATGGAAATACTGATGGTCATCATGCTCACGCGCTTCCATGTCAAACGGTATTGGGAAGCCTGGCAACCTGAATCCGATCATAAAAGCCCAGCTTTGAAGTTACACTGTGACAATTGCCATCTGAGCCAGGAAGAAGCCGATAAATGTCAGCGCTGCCATAGCCCAACTCACTACCGTAAACCGTTTTCAATTCAGAAAACATGGGCTTACCTGATCACGGCGACTATTTTCATCATCCCGGCAAACACCTACCCGATATCAATATTTTTAAACAATGGTAAGCGGATTGAAGACACTATTCTCTCTGGCGTCGCGTCACTCATCAATACCGGCATGGAAGGCATAGCCATTCTGATTTTCTTTGCCAGTATCGTTGTGCCCGTTGCCAAAATACTTGGGCTTGCATTTATTCTTCTGTGCATCCACGGTAAAAGAAAGATCAATCACTTACACAGAATGAGGCTTTACCGTATCATTCAATGGATCGGTAAATGGTCAATGATGGACTTGTTCGTCATTGCTTTAATGGTCACGCTCATTGATCGCGGCCAGATTCTGGATTTTACCCCTGGCCCGGGAGCCATTGCCTTTGCGATCGTTGTCGTGCTCACCATGCTGGCAGCAGAAAGCCTGGACTCTCGCCTGATTTGGGATAACTATGACAAACAGTAAACACCCTCCACAGCCGCCTTTTGGCAACCCCGTCGGCCCGCAACAGCCTCAACCGGTGAATGTCAAAAGGGACAGACAGATATCGCCGCTGTGGATTTTACCTGTACTGGCTTTGGGGCTGGCGGCATGGCTGGTCGTTCAGGCTGTCAGCGAAGCTGGCCAGCGCATCATTATCCATTTTGAGGATGCGGCCGGTCTGGTTGCCGGCAGAACCATGATTCGTTATCAGGGCCTGGAAGTTGGCGTCGTCCGGGACGTTAAATTATCTGATGATCTGCAAAGTATCTATGTAACCGCTGATATCTATCCTGAAGCGGTACAGGTTTTACGTAAAGGCACGCGGTTCTGGCTTGTTAAACCCAAAGCCTCGATTACCGGCATCAGTGGCCTTGATGCACTGGTATCGGGTAACTACATTGCGCTGCTCCCAGGAGAGGGAGAACCGGCCCAGGAGTTTGACGCTTTAGACAGTCAACCCTCCGAAACTCCCGCTGGCGAAGGGCTCACCATTCAGCTTCAGGCGCCCGACCTGGGTTCTGTTTCTATCGGCGCGCAGGTCTACTATAAAAAAATCCCTGTTGGCGAAGTCTATAACTACACCCTCAGCAACAGTAAAAAACGGGTGTTGATTGACGTCCTGATCCAACCTCAGTACGCCAACCTGGTGACCAATAAAAGCCGCTTCTGGAATGTTAGCGGTGTCAGTGCCAATATCGGATTTAATGGTGTCGATGTTCAGTTTGAAAGTCTCTCTGCATTAATTGCCGGGGCGATTGCTTTCGACTCCCCGGACGAAGGTCTTCCTATCCAGCCGAACCATTTGTTTCGCCTGTACCCCGATCTGAATACCGCTGGACGCGGCATCGCCATTACCGTTGAATTACCAGATGACAATGACATCAGTGCTGGCGGCGCTCCGATCGTGTATCGCGGCCTGCAGATTGGCCAGATCTCTGATTTGCGTTTAGACCATCAGCGCAAACGTATTATTGCCCATGCAGCGATTGAACCTAGCATGAGTGATTTGCTGACATCCGGCACCAGTCTGTTGTTGGAAGAAGCCAACCTCTCCTTACAGGGTGTGAGTAATCTCGGTAACCTGATAAAGGGCAATTATCTGACGTTAATTCCAGGCGAAGGTGAGCCGGCCCGGCACTTCCAGGCATTCACCCAGGAGCAGCTTGAAGAGAAACGTCCCGGGGCTGCCGTCATTCACCTGTACGCCGATAAGAATGTTGGTATCAGCCGAAATACTCAGGTGACACACCGAGGCATGGCCGTGGGAAGTGTCAAAAAAATCAGCCTGGAAAAAGAAAAAGTCCGCTTTGATATCATAATCAAACCCGAATTCACCTCTCTGGTACGAAGCCAAAGCCGCTTCTTTATTGATGGCGGAATTCAGGCCGACATCAGTGCAGACGGTATCAATGTATCAGTACCACCAGCAGAGCAGTTAATCAGTAACAGTATCGCTTTTACCTCTGAAGGCTCAGGGAAAATGCGTAGCCAATATCCGCTGTTTGAAAGTCAGGCACTCGCGAAACTTGCCAGCAGCCAGCAATCCGGCAGTACCACGGTACAACTTTTTGCCGACGCTCTTCCCTCGGTGAGCGAAGGTAGCCCTGTGCTATACCGTAACCTTCCCGTAGGCAAAGTCAGTGGTTATGCCCTAACGCGTGACGGCGTCACAATAAAATTATCGATTCAGAACAAGTACCGCTATTTAGTGACAGCAGACAGCGTTTTCTGGGATCAATCCGGTGTTGAAATCGAAGCTGGTTTGTCTGGGGTCAATATAAAAGCCAGCCCTGTCACTTCATTACTCAAAGGCGGTATTGCTTTCGATAACATGAACGGCATTCCCAACCGTGTCGGTAAACAATTCAAACTGTTCGGCAGCCTGAAAAGCGCGAAGGAATTTGGTACGCAAATCAGCCTGACGGCAGAGCATGCCAAAGGCATTTCTGTGGGTACTGACATCAAATACCAAGGAGTGACTGTGGGTAAAGTGTTGTCGCTGGTACCAGATTTTAAAACCGGTCTGGTTCAGATTGATGCGCGTCTTTTTCCCCGGTTTGCTGATGCTCTGACAAAAGATAAAACGCACTTTTGGCTGGTCACACCCAAAGTCGAACTCACTGGAGTCAAAAATCTCGACAGTCTTTTAAGCAGCTACATAGAAGTAGAGCCGGGTGAAGGAAACTATCGGCAAACATTCGCGCTTTCGGAACAGGCAAAAGCAGGGTTCGATGGCCTGACCGTTATTCTGGAAAGTGTCAACCGCGCTTCAATACGTTCAGGTACACCCCTGCTGTTCAGAGACATACAAGTGGGCCAGGTCAGTAAAGTCACGTTAGGCGAATTGGCTGACAGAGTAATGATCGAGGCGCACATTGAGCCTGGCTTCCGGCATCTGGTTCGTTCAGATACCGTATTCTGGAACACATCAGGTCTGGATGTCAGTGTCGGTCTGACAGGCGCCAGCATTCAGGCTGGTACTGTAGACAGCCTGATTCGTGGCGGCATTGCACTCGCCACACCCGAAGGCCAGCCCCTTTCAGCGCCAGCTCAAAGCGGAACGCACTTTCTGCTTCACGAAAAGGCCAATCCGGAATGGAAACAGTGGCGGACTGCTATTCCGGCCGAATAACACCCGGCATCGGCCACCGGGCACGTGGGTCGCCGAAAAAGTCTGGTTGTTCCAGCCTGCAAAACAACAAGGCAAGCCATTGGGCTTGCCTTGTTGTTTTATCCTAACGCCAGTTTGTTATAGACTTGCCGCCTGCATCCCAACCGAGATAAAGCAAGTGCATCAGTCCATCTACATTCCAGACGATTTCATTAACCTCATCCGCCAAATTCTGCCAGACAGTCTGGATATGGACAGTTTCCTCGCCAGTTGCCGTACCCCGCTGCGTCGTAGTATCCGGGTCAATACACTGAAAATTTCCGTCGCCGATTTTTTGGCAAAAGTTAGTGATAAAGACTGGATCCTCACGCCGGTTCCCTGGTGTGAAGAAGGATTCTGGATAGAGTACGATGAGTCAGTCACTGAGTCTTTAGGCAATACCGCAGAACACCTGGCAGGACTGTTTTATATACAGGAAGCCAGCTCCATGCTGCCAGTCACCGCTTTACTCACAAACAACGAGCAAATCGGCTGTGTGCTGGATATGGCCGCCGCCCCCGGTTCAAAAACAACGCAAATCGCGGCCTCAATGCAACATAAAGGCGCACTGGTTGCTAACGAACTGTCAGCCAGCCGCATCAAGGTATTACACGCCAACCTGCAGCGTTGCGGTGTGTCTAATGCCGCAATTACACATTTCGATGGGCAGATATTCGGTAGCTGGACCCCTGAAGCATTTGACAGCATTCTTCTGGATGCCCCCTGTTCAGGCGAAGGTGCAATACGTAAAGACGAAGACGCCATGGCAAACTGGAGCCTGAAGCACGTTCAGGATATTGCAGACATTCAGCGCGGCCTTATTGTCAGTGCTTTTCAGGCGCTGAAACCCGGCGGTGTGATGGTGTATTCCACCTGCACGCTTAATCATACTGAAAATCAAGAGGTGTGCTTATTTCTCAAAGAAACCTTTGGCGATGCAGTGCAATTTGAATCCCTTGCAGGTTTATTTAACGGTGCAGAGCAAACCTGTACCGAGGAAGGCTTTTTACACGTCTTCCCGCAGGTTTATGATAGTGAGGGATTTTTTGTCGCCCGCATTCGTAAACTTGCGGCTGTTGAAAGCGAGCCGGCTAAAAAACGAAAAGCCATTTTTCCCTTCTCTCTGGCCTCGCGTAAAGACAGTGAGCAAATCCACCAGCAGCTGTACACAGATCTCAGCCTGACACTACCGCCAGAGCGGGAGGTTTGGCTTCGGGATCAGGAAGTCTGGTTGTTCCCTGCCCGCCTTCGTCCGCTATTAGAAAACATCCGTTTCCAGCGTATTGGCATTAAACTGGCAGAAAAGCACAAAAAAGGGTACCGCTGGCAGCATGAAGCAGTCATGACACTGGCCACAGGCAAAGAGCCAAGCTGTGTTTCTCTAACTACCGATGAGGCCAATGAGTGGATCATGGGCAGAGACATACGCCCGCAAGACCTCACTGACAAAGGTGAAGTTATTGTTACCTATCAGGATTATCCTCTGGGATTAGGAAAATGGGTTGGGAATCGCATCAAAAATGGCCTGCCAAGGGAATTGGTGAGAGATACAGGTTTATCTGGAAAAATACTTTGAATTTGGAGCAGACGGTTATTGGTATCGATGATGGCAGTAGCCTTGACTGTCTCAGGGCTAAAACTGGCAAAAAATGCTGCTTGAACTAAGCTTGATATTGTAATTGATCTCCATTTATAAACCAGTTAGCGCAAGGCTCTCACGAGCCATTCCCCTAAGCCCGAAACAGGAGTCGTTTCGGGCTATTTTTTACCCTTTTTTAATCCCTTCTGCCCTCAGACCACCCGAATTTTTCCGGGCCGAATCTAGCTTCATTCAAAATACTCGAACAACTTACACAAGTTTTTCAGCTTTTAGTGCTGCAGCCCGGCATTTATAGTTAGCCCAAGTTCATTAAAGAATCACTATAGAAGGGACAGCATTATGTCTAAAGTTCTTGTTCTGAAATCCAGCATCCTTGGCGGTTACTCTCAATCAAACGCCCTGATTGATCATCTTGTCAACGTTAAAGCAGATAGCATCTCCACCATCATTGAACGTGACCTGGTTGCTCATCCGCTCCCTGTTCTAGACGGCGAGCTGGCAGGTGGGTTACGTGGCGGTGACAACCTGACCCAACGTCAGAAAGAAACGATTGCACTGTCTGATCAGCTGATCAACGAAATCAAAACCAGTGACACTATTATCATTGGCGCACCTATGTATAACTTCAGCATTCCGACTCAACTGAAAAACTGGTTTGACCTGATTGCCCGTGCAGGTGTGACTTTCTCTTACACTGAAAATGGGCCTGTTGGTCTGCTGACAGGTAAAAAAGTGATTGTTGTTTCTTCTCGTGGCGGCATGCATAAAGGTAACGCCACTGACACTATGGTTCCTTACCTGACCACTATCCTTGGCTTTGTCGGCATGACAGAGGTTGAGTTTGTTTATGCAGAAGCATTAAACATGGGTGATGAATTGGCCGATAAAGGCCGTGGGGAAGCGAAAGCACAGATTGAAGATCTGGCAATCTAACAGCGCCTCACCTCTGCCGACATGTCATACGAAAAAAGCCGCTTACGCGGCTTTTTTATTATCAGATACAAACGGTTATTGTTACTTATCCGCTTATTTAGCCGGGCGGTTCGCCAGCTCAGTACGCTTATGTTCTTTCAATTGCTTACTGGCTTCACGACGCTCTTTTGATAGCTCAGCAGTGATGATGATGTGATCATCAACGCGGTCTTCATAATCCGCTTTCATGTTTTCAATAATGCTGACAATCTCTTCATGTGTCATATTCGGCTGAATGTAATCAATCAGGTTTTCCAGCAACTCAACGCGCTTGCGGTTGTCTCTGATCTTGCGGTCATTATCAAGAATTTCACGCTTAAGTTTATTTTTACGCCTTGCAAGACGCACCAATTCCAGGATATTACTCATGTTTTGTCCTTACTTTGAAACTAGAAAACCGACATTACTTGGGTTATAACAGAAACTTGTCTTTCTTCACAAGTAAGATCACTCTTAATTCACTACACCCTGCATTTCATTGATCTTGCTCAGCGCCTCAAAAATCAAGTTCAATTTTTAACCGATTAATTATACTGTTGATTTTCATTATTCTGATGACAGATGCTTTTCATTAATGCGACAAGCAATGAAAAACAAATATGCACACTGTTTCTTGTTATGTGACTCACAATATACTGCGGAATTATTTGCTTTTGGAATACAAGAGCCTACTCTTTCTTAATACCAGTATTGATTTAGCTTAATACGATTGTGTGCAGCACTTCTCGTCAGGACTCTTTCGGATGACTGTGGATGTAGAGTTAGCAATTCTTTGGTGTTTCGTTAAGCCTTATTGGTTAGCTACGTAAAGAGTAAGAGATTCAGGAGACAACATGTCCAAAGCAACAGGTACCGTTAAGTGGTTTAACGAGGAAAAGGGTTTCGGTTTTATCACTCAGGATAACGGTGGTGCCGACGTATTTGTTCACTTCCGCGCAATTGCCGGTGATGGATTCAAAACGCTGCAAGAAGGTCAAAAAGTACAGTACGAGGTTGAGCAAGGTCAAAAAGGCTTGCAAGCAGCTAACGTAGAAAGACTATAAGCTAACATCACATTAGCGTAAAAGGGGCTGCGAAGCCCTTTTTTTGTCGCTGAAATCCGACCAGTTCCTCTTTCTCCTTTCAGGTAAAACCCTGAATCCATTTCACAATTCCTCACATTTGCAGTTATCTTCACAGTTTTTCAGGATTTTTTGGGTATGACTCACTATTTGCTTGCCGTCTGCTTTGCATTGTGGCCTAATAACTCTGCCTATAATGCAACGCTATTTATGCAACAAAGTGAAAAGTATACTTCGATACACCCGCTTCACCTAAGCGCCGTTGTCCTGAAGAGCTACATCCTTGTCCATAAGTAATCCATTATGTTGGCATGAAGCACGCCCAAGGGCGTATTTATTCCTATATTTTCAGGAGACATCCTATGTCTAAAGCAACTGGTACTGTTAAGTGGTTTAACGACGAGAAAGGCTTCGGTTTCATCACTCAAGACAACGGCGGTGCAGACGTATTCGTACACTTCCGTGCTATCACTGGTGAAGGCTTCAAATCTCTGGCTGAAGGTCAGAAAGTGAAGTTCGATATCGAGCAAGGCCAAAAAGGTCCTCAAGCTGCTAACGTTGAGCGCGCATAAGCCCTCTTCAAGCACATGAACACGAAAAAGAGCGCCTGAGGGCGCTCTTTTTATTTCCTCTGAATCATCCTCTGCCCCCAAAAAAACGCTTCCCGATGTTTTCACCTCAATGAAAAGCTTTGCTCTTCACCATTGAAGAAAAAACTCACAGCGTCTGACCAAATTGCCTCCCACTCAGTTAACCCCCACATAAGATGCATAACCTGTCTCCTTAGCTCATACACCCTAGTTCACACTTTTCAACTTTAACCGCCATAAGCATTCAAGTGCACTATAGTGAACACAGCTATGTATAAAAAAGCAGGCAATGGTTCCCCGGGTTCAGCCGTCTCCTTATTGCCTTCCGCTTTTTAAATGACAGATGTAAGGAATGAGGATCGATAAATGACAACCATTGCTAAACTCAATTACCGCAGAAAAATGGCAGGCTTACCCCTGATCCGTTTTAACCTGTTACGTCTGAATCCTGAAGACATGAACGATTTACGAGACGCCTATGCCGCAATGTATGAAATTTCAGACATTGCAGTTGGCGATCGCCGTGGCTATTTTTCGCTGGCCCGTGGTCACGGTTATGATCAGGATCTTTGCCACGATGATAACCGGGTATTTCTTACCTGGCACCGCTCATATATCTACTCATTCGAAAAGGCTCTGAATACGGCCTTACAGTGGAAACGTAAAGATAAAGAACTTGAACTCACATTGCCTTATTGGGACTGGACACAGTTCAGTCAATCGACTCATGCGGCAAACGGCCTGCCAAAAGTACTCAATGACAGTCAGTATAAGAATGCAGAAGGCGTCCAGCTGGATAATCCCCTCAACCGTGCAAAAAGCCTGTATCGCATAACGTCACAGGGCCTGGAAGGTGATGAACAATACACACAACGCTTCCCCAGCGCTTTTAAAAGCATCATCAGTCAGCTGAAAAACGATATTGACCGTTATATGGACAACCCCAACTTTATGCGCTTCCAGGAAGATTTCGATTTTGGTGCGCATGGTGCTGTGCATGTGTATGTCGGTGGTGCAGGTAACTCCCCCTTACCACAAGGATCCGGTGACATGAGCTCAGTCATTTCTGCGGCCTATGATCCCCTTTTCTGGCTTCACCATTCCATGGTCGACAAAGTCTGGTTTGACTGGCAAACACTGCACCCTGATGCAAATATTCCGACATTCGTTCAACAGAAAGTTGTCTATGACGGACGCATCGGGCGTGATCTGATTGACGCAGAGAATTCGCTAAAGTACATCTATTCTGACAATTCAGTGGAATCCGCCATCGCAGCCACAGGTACCACCAACACCCTGCCAGCCAAATCACTCTCAGCAGCAGCAAGCCTGGCTAAAGAGCTATCAATGGGACTGGTAGAAGGCGGCTTTGTCCGGGCGCAACTTGATTTCCTTCGTTTACATCCACCCAAAGAGAGTTATGAGATTCGCGCTTATATCAATAATCCCGCCTGCAATGCTTCAACCGGTTATGACGATGAAAGTTACTCTGGACGCCTCGTCCTGTTTGGTCATGGTACTTGTCACGGAGCATCAGGGCATTGTAATCCGACAATGGCCGTGCGGGACGATTACGATATTCGTACGAAGCATCCATTGCGCTACGGGCACACACGTTATTCGATTGATCTCACTCGCGGATTACGGCGCTTTATTGGCCGGAAGAAATCCGTCGATGATGTGAAAATCTACCTGCTTGTTATTGATGCAAAAGGCAAAGCCGTTCCACCGGAAACCCTCAAATATGATGGTTGCTCCCTGCGCACTTTTGCGAAGAAATAGCGATTGCCCTGTGGTATCTGCCTCTTGCAGCCACAGGGTTTAACTATAATCAAATTGCCATGAAAATTACCGTTCCCCCTACCGCTGCAAGAAACGGCATTCTCCGTGTCTGGCTTCAACGGATCCCTGTCGACAGCCAGATCATTTATGCCTTTCGAAAAAGCCCGAACGCCGCTGATGAGCACCCTATCAGCCAGGCCCATGTTTACGGTCGCGGCGAAGGTTCATCCGCCTCTGAGAAGGTCATGCTGCAATTCCCTGTCGGCCCGGGTGGCAAGCCCTTTCAGGCTGGTGAAGTGCTAATCCTTAAAAGGCGCAATACAGCGGCTGACGCCTACGAAGACGTTCAACTCGATGTCATTGAGGTTACATAACAACCCAAGATCCATTCAGAGCAACAGTCCTTATGCCTAACCGCTGTCGGTATGCGCTTGTTCGTCATCTTAAAATAATCTGTTCTTTCAAAGGTACAGCACGTCATCCATACCAAAATCCCCCGCAGCCAGTGCAATTCTTTGGTAGAATGACCTCAGAAAACACGTTTATGCCAGTAAAGGTAAGAATGAGTAATAACGATAACCAGCCAACCTTGTTTTGGCTGGACTATGAGACATTCGGTGCAAATCCTTCGGTTGATCGACCTTGCCAGTTTGCCGGGGTGAGAACCGACATGGATTTCAATGTGATTGGTGAGCCATTGGTGATTTACTGCCAGCCGCCCAGCGATTACCTGCCGTCACCCGAAGCCTGCCTGATCACAGGTATTACACCGCAAGAAGCGATGGAAAAAGGCTTACCGGAGCATGAATTTATTGCGCGCATTCATGCCGAGCTCTCAAAACCCAATACCTGCGTCATCGGCTATAACAATGTGCGCTTCGATGACGAGGTCACTCGGTATACTCTGTACCGTAATTTTTACGATCCCTATGCCTGGAGCTGGCAAAGCGGCAATTCGCGCTGGGATATGCTTGATATCATGCGTACTTGCTATGCGTTACGCCCAGATGGTCTGAACTGGCCAACAAACGAAGACGGATTCCCGAGCTTTAAGCTTGAGCATTTATCTGTTGAAAACGGAATCGAACACAGCAACGCGCACGACGCAATGGCCGATGTGTACGCCACAATTGAGCTGGCCAGGAAAGTCAAAGCCAGCCAACCCAAACTCTTTAACTACCTGTTTAACTTACGTCATAAACGTAAATTACAGGAACTGATCGACATCGCTGAGATGACGCCCTTGGTGCATGTTTCAGGTATGTTTGGTTCTGAGTGCGGGAATACCAGCTGGATCGTCCCCATGGCCTGGCATCCGGATAACAAGAATGCGGTCATTTGTGTCAATCTGGCAATGGATCCTGCCCCGCTGTTCGATCTGGATGCTGACAGTTTGCGCGAGCGGCTGTACACCAAACGTGCTGATCTCAACCCCGGCGAGCTACCTGTTCCGCTCAAGCTGGTTCATATTAATAAGTGCCCTGTGCTGGCACCGGCAAAAACACTGACGGCCGAAGATGCTGAGCGACTAGGGATCGATCGGACTCAATGTCTGGCTAACCTGAGCGCACTGAAAGATAAGCCTCAGATCCGTGAAAAACTGCTGGCCGTGTTTGGTCAGGACAGAGAATTTGAGCCAAACGATGATGTTGATACACAACTGTATAACGGCTTTTTTTCTGCTGCGGACAAATCGGCGATGGATATCATTCGTGAGTCCGCGCCTGAGGAGCTGGGCAAACTCGAACTGAATGTGGATGACAAACGCATCAAACCATTGCTGCTTCGCTACCGCGCCCGTAATTTCCCGTTAACGCTAAGCCATCAGGAACAGCAGCAGTGGAAGTATCATTGTCAGGATTACTTCGAAACCAAACTGCCGGCTTACATGCAAAATCTCGAATCTATCGCGATGGAGCACCAAAGCGATGAGAGAAAAATGAAAATCCTGAAGGCCGTGTACGATTACGTAGGCAAGCTGGTGTAATTACACAGCCAGGATGCCAGAAAGACAAATCGTTACAGAGCGCTGATCTTGCTCAGTAATTTCGCAACCCTGACCTGCTGAGCAGTCAGGGTTTCTTTTTTCAGACACTTTTCCTGCCCTGGTAGTTTGAACTTCAACGCAAGGCCAATAACAATTAATAAGTACCCGCTTTGTGCCATGCGTCATGGAGGCGCTTGGCAACATAAGCCACCATCAAGCCAATGATGTTTTACTGCCAGATGCCATAGGGACAGCATGCCGACAGTAAATTGGAAAAGTGACTATTATGGCAACTGAGTCTCTCACCCGGTGTTATCGATTTGCCAGGGTGGATTTTGAACCCGATCTGCGGCTGCTTGTCTGGCCTGATAAATCAGAGACAGCCCTGACGCTGCATGAGTCACGCCTGCTTGAAGCTCTGTGCTACTTTGCCGGAGAGGTGATCAGCCATAAATCATTGTCTGATAAAACATTTCTTCCGCAGGATTCCATGTCTCACATACAAAAAATCGACCTGGCTTCGATATTCAACTCGCTTCGCCGCAAGCTGACTGTTAACGGTGTAATGGCTATTCCTATCGAAGTGCTCCCCCATTTTGGCTTTCGTGTCCCTCTGCCGAAAGAGACCTGTCGCCATATCCATCGCTTCAAACAACCCGAGACGCTGCCGTCGCCACAGCCAGCAATCACAACGATTAAAACCAGACGACCGCATAGCTCGGCAACAGAGCACATAGTAAAACACAGCCTGATGCATAAACTGTCTGTGTTGCTGCTTGCTGCCGCCGGCATTGCAATCGTCATCGTTTCAAACCTGTGAACAAGCAGTCCAGGATAAATACAGCCGCAAAGAAATGTGGTGTAGATCTCATCTATTTTGTATCATTGCGACACCATTTATCATCATCCTGACGTCTATGAGCTACCTGCGTTCATTTGCAATCATCGCCATTTTTCTGATGGTCGGTAAAGGATTTCAGTCTCTTACTCAGATCCCCATCCCCGGCAGCATTCTCGGCATGTTATTTCTCTTCACAGCTCTGTCTACGGGCCTGTTGCCGCCCAACTGGGCTAAACCCGGCTGTCATCTGTTTATTCGCCATATGGCTATTTTGTTTGTGCCGGTGGGTGTCGGACTGGTGAATTACCTGGATCTGCTCAGAGCCAATGCGTTGCCTGTTCTGGTAAGCACCATAGGCAGCAGTTTGGTGGTTCTGTTATTTGTTGGCTGGTATGTACAGCGCAAGGAGTCTGACTGATGTGGTTAGCCGTAACGCTGATTGTTTTTATTCTTGCCCGTAAATTATCCAAGCGCTTCCAGCACCCCATTCTTAATCCGTTACTTCTCTGTCTGGTGGTGATCATTCCTTTGCTTTTGGTGCTTAATGTGCCTTATGACGTCTATTTCGATGATAATAAATGGATTCATTTCCTTCTGGAGCCCGCTGTTGTTGCCCTTGCTTTCCCTCTTTATGAGCAATTGCCGCAAATCCGCAGCCGCTGGAAAGTCATAGTCACAGCCACCCTGTTTGGCAGCATACTCTCAATGATTACCGGGACAGCGATTGCTCTTGCTCTTGGCGCTGATTTACAGCTTACTGCAAGCATTCTGCCTAAATCCGTGACCACCCCCATCGCTATGGCGGTTGCTGAACAAATTGGTGGTGTGCCGTCGCTGGCCGCTGTCATGGTTCTGATCGCCGGCATCTTTGGTGCTGTATTAGGTTATCCGTTGTTTAAACTCATCAACATCACCCATCCCATGGCCAAAGGATTAAGCATGGGGACTGTGGCACACGCGTTAGGAACGGCTAAAGCGGCTGAGGAAAATTACAAAGATGGCGCGTTCAGCTCACTGGCCTTAGTACTTTGTGGCGTCATTACCGCCATACTCGCCCCGATAATCTATCCGTTGCTGTTGTCTGTCTTTCACTGACAACCGATCCACCTGCCACTTCTTAAGCGGTTTAGCTGTGCAACGCCCTTGCAACACCCACACAGCCAGGCCGCTTTACTGAGTATTGAAATACAGACACTTACCTCATCAATCATGTGAAACCACTCACCAATTTGTAAATAGAGTGAAATAAACAACCTTTAATAGTGATCTTTGTCACTATATTTATTCGTTTACGCACTACAATGCGTAAGTGAATACATTAAGGAGAATCAGTATGCGCACCGAAGTAATGGACGCTTTAGAGCACCTGCCACACACATTGTCACAGGCGCTTAAGCCTATCATTACCGCTCCGGGTTTTGATGCCACACTGAGCAAAGAAGAATTTGAACAGTTAATGAAAGACAGTCATCTGACGGATGCAGAACTCCGTATTCAGTTACTGAAAGTGGCTGCGGCCTACTCGATTGCTTCTCTCTCAAACTTCCATGTGGGTGCCATTGCCCGCGGAAACTCAGGTCGTCTGTATTTCGGTGCGAACATGGAATTCAGCGCCACCTCTATGTCACAAACGGTTCACGCAGAGCAATCTGCAATCAGCCATGCCTGGTTGAAAGGCGAAACGGGCATTACCGACATTACCGTCAACTACTCCCCCTGCGGGCATTGCCGGCAGTTCATGAATGAACTGACGACGGCACAAAGCATCGTGGTACAGTTGCCAGAGCGTTCACCCAAAGCACTGCAGGAATATCTGCCAGAGTCCTTTGGCCCGTCTGATCTGGGTATCACCGAGCTCTTATTATCAGACAGCTCACATGAGCTGAAGCTCGAAACCGATGATGTGCTGCTGCAAGCAGCCTGTAAGGCGGCAGATAAATCACATGCGCCATACAGTAAAAACTATGCGGGAGTTGCGCTGAAAACGAAAGATGGCCGACTGTTCTCAGGCATGTATGCAGAGAATGCGGCATTTAACCCGAGCCTGCCACCACTCCAGGTGGCACTGATTAACATGAATATGGCGAGCTATTCGCTGTCAGATATTGTTGAAGCCGCTTTGGTTGAACAGAAAGACTCAGCGATCAGCTTGCTGGCTGATACTCAAAATACGCTGGAAACCTTCAATCCTGATATGCCACTTTCTTACGCCGCTATCTGATAACAAATTAAGAATTCCTTGCCGCCGACAAAGCTCCCTGTTTTGTCGGCTTTTTTTATCAATTAACAATTTCTTCTATGCACTCATCAGAGTATGATTCCAGATTATTTTTTCTGAAAGACACCTTATGACTCATCGACACAACCCTATTCAGGGCGCTTGCTGGATGCTGACAGCCGGAATGGCGTTTGCCGTGGTTAACAGCATGGCACAATACCTGAGTGTGACCTTCCATTTGCCATCTACCACTGTCGGTTTGATTCAATACTTTATTGCTCTCCTGGTCATGCTTCCCTGGCTGCACAATATCGGTCTTCGTCAGGCTCTGAAAACTCAACACTTTGGTATGCACTGCTTCCGCGTGTTTCTGTCTGTTATCGGTATTCAGTTATGGCTGTGGGCCCTGGCATACCCTGTACCTATCTGGCAAGGCATTGCGCTACTGATGACATCGCCTTTGTTCGCCACCGTAGGCTCGGGTTTGCTGCTGAAAGAAAAGGTCGGCTTTGTACGCTGGATGGCAACCCTGGCCGGCTTTGCAGGTGCGATGATCATTCTTGAGCCGTGGGCCGACAATTTCAACCTAGCCTCATTGCTGCCCATTGGCGCGGCTTTCTTCTGGGCGAGCTATTCTCTGATGGTGAAGAAGATGTCGCACCACGACTCCCCGACGACTATGGTTGTCTACCTGCTGGTGCTGATCACGCCATTTAACCTTTTTCTTGCTGCACCTGATTTCACCCTGCCTGTTGGCCAGCACACCTGGGTTCTTCTGATAGGTGCCGGATTATTTACCGCACTGGCTAACTGGGCCATAGCTAAAGCCTATGCCATTGCTGACGCTTCTTTCGTACAGCCTTTCGATCATGCCAAACTGCCATTGAACGTGCTTGCCGGGTTTATCGTCTTCGGATGGGTACCACCTGGACGGCTTTGGCTGGGGGCTGCCATTATTATCGCCTCAGTCGCTTTCATTACGCAGTGGGAACGAAGAAAACCGATGTTACAGGCGGCTACTATCAATGAAGCAGCTTAACTAAAAGATACCCAAACGACTTGAAGTTGCAGGTAAGCGGCAAGTAAGTGAAGCCCCATGGGCATAGATAACTAAGTGATTGGGGTATGGGAACGCAGCCAACACCAATGCGGCATCAAGCAGGACGGGGGCAACAGACACAAAAAAGCTGGCAATTAGCCAGCTTTTTCGATTCATTGTGCTTTTTTGGGATTCATTCAGCTATTTACATTCATTCTGAATCAGAAACGCACTCTTACACCCATAGCCGCTTCCAGTTCGACATCAACATCTTCCACCATATACAGCGTCGGTCCAACTTCACCATACAGCTCAAACTGATTAATAGGCACTTCCAGGCCAATACCGGAACGGATACCCAATTTGTCATAATGGTTATCAACATACTGTGCGCCGACAAAGGTATACCCCATGTTAAGCTGCGGATTTCTGGTCAACGTACCCAGGTTGAAGGTTTTATCGACCGCAAAACCAAATTCGTCTAACCCCAGCGAAAAACGCAGGTCATTGTGTTTATACTGCACACCACTCATTGGCGAACCAAGAAAAATACCTGCCGATTGCGACGCCAAAGCCGACGTAGACAAACCGCACAACAAAATACCAATCAACGACTTCTTCATGTTACTGTCCGTTTTCCCTGAATTGCGCTCTAACGACCTTAGATTATACTGATAGAGCTCTCTTTAAGCTTGTCACTCTACTGTAACTGCAATATCGCGGCAATACGAACCTACAACCATACAAATGACAATTATTTGACATACCAAGTGTCAAATAATTACAGAAAAACGCATTGTCATTCGGTAGAAATCATTGTTCTCAAAACATAATGCAAAATACCTCCAGCCTTGAGATACGCCATTTCCGTTCGGGTATCAACCCGGGCTTTTACGCCATATTGTGACTCTTGTCCCTGTTCGTTGGTGATTTCCAGTGTCAGCGTTGCCCCCGGCGACAAGCTATCAATGCCTTTCAGCTGTATTTTTTCCTTGCCGGTTAACGACAATGAAGCCAGTAAACCTTCAGGAAGCTCAACAGGAATCACCCCCATACCCACCAGATTTGAACGGTGAATTCGCTCAAAACTTTCAGCCAGTACCGCTTTTACACCCAGTAAGTTGGTCCCTTTTGCAGCCCAGTCCCTGCTGGATCCGGTGCCGTATTCTTTCCCGGCAAAAATCACCAGAGGTATGCTCTGATCCTGATACTTCATCGCAGCATCATAAATTGATACCTCTTCCCCTGTCGGCTGATAAATAGTGTACCCGCCTTCTTTCCCCTTGAGCATCAGGTTCTTAATACGAATGTTGGCAAAGGTGCCGCGCATCATGACTTCATGATTGCCGCGCCGTGAACCGTAGGAATTAAAATCTGCCGGTTCAATACCCTGCTCCTGCAAATAGTGCCCTGCCGGGCTGTCTGGCTTTATGTTACCCGCCGGTGAGATATGGTCGGTCGTTATTGAGTCACCAAATAATGCCAGAATGGCTGCATTTTCAATATCTTTCAGTGGTTTTAGCGGCTGTGTTATCTCGTCAAAATAGGGCGGAAGGCGAACGTAAGTAGAATCTGGCCGCCACTGGTACGTATTGCCTTTATTGATGGTGATCTGCTGCCAGATATCGTCACCGGTAAAAATGTCCGCATATTCCTGCTCAAACAGGCTGTTCTTCACTTCCTTCATCGCCTGCGTGATGTCTTCCTGGGAAGGCCAGACATCTTTCAGATACACAGGCTGACCATTGCTGTCCTGACCCAGCGGCTCTTTGGTCAGGTCAATGCTTGTCGTACCGGCCAATGCAAAGGCAACCACCAGAGGCGGAGACGCCAGCCAGTTAGCTTTCACCAGCGGATGCACGCGACCTTCAAAGTTTCGGTTGCCCGACAGCACCGAGGAAACAGTAAGGTTGGCGTCATTGATGGCTTTTTCGATTGGGGCAAGTAGCGGTCCGGAATTTCCGATACATGTCGTACAGCCATACCCCACTAAATTGAATCCAAGCTTGTTCAGATAGTCTTGCAGACCCGATGCCTCAAAATACCGGGTCACCACTTTCGAGCCTGGCGCAAGGGAGCTTTTAACCCAGGGCTTAGTCTGCAGACCTTTTTCCACCGCATTTTTAGCCAGTAAACCCGCGGCTAACATGACGCTGGGGTTAGAGGTATTGGTGCAAGATGTGATGGCGGCAATCACGACATCACCGTGAGTCAGTGAGAAGCTCTTGCCTTTGGTATCCTCGCCATAATCGCCTAAATCGACCTGGATTTGCTGTTCTGGTTGCAGGCCGCTCAATGCCAGCAAGTCTTCCGTCGCGGTTTTGATATCAGGCAACGGGACTCTGTCCTGCGGGCGCTTGGGGCCAGCCAGGCTCGGGACAACCTGATCCAGTGCCAATGCCAGGGTATCTGTATAAAGTGGTTCAGGCTGGCTGGAATCCCGCCACATGGCGTTGGCTTTGGCATAGGCTTCAACGCGGGCAATCAGAGACTCACTGCGCCCCGAAAGGCGCATATAGCGCAGTGTTTCCTGATCAATCGGAAAGAATCCGCAGGTAGCACCGTATTCTGGTGCCATATTGGCAATTGTCGCCCGATCAGCCAAAGGCAATGCATCTAAACCAGGGCCGTAGAATTCCACGAATTTACCGACTACCCCTTTTTTTCGCAGCATCTCAGTGACAGTTAATACAAGGTCTGTTGCCGTCACACCCGGATGCAATTTACCGCTGAGATGAAAACCAATCACTTCCGGGATTAACATAGAGATTGGCTGACCAAGCATAGCGGCTTCAGCCTCAATGCCGCCAACCCCCCAGCCAAGTACACCCAAGGCATTGATCATAGTGGTATGTGAGTCGGTTCCGACCAGGGTGTCCGGATACAAAACGCCACTGTCCTGCCACACCGATTGTCCAAGGTATTCAAGATTAACCTGGTGGCATATTCCTGTTCCCGGCGGGACGACACGAAAATTGGTAAAAGCTTGCTGGCCCCAGCGCAAAAACTGATAGCGTTCAATGTTACGCTGCATTTCAAGTTCAACGTTTCGGGCAAAAGCCTGCTCAGAAGCGTAAACATCCACCATCACAGAGTGATCAATCACCAGATCAACGGCCGACTGAGGATTGATGCTGTCGGGGTTTTTACCGGCCCGGGTCATGGCATCCCGCATTGCAGCCAGGTCCACCACAGCCGGCACACCGGTAAAATCTTGCATCAGCACCCGGGCTGGACGGTATTGAATCTCTTTGTCTGAACGGCGGGTTTGAAGCCAGTCAATCACGGATTGGATATCGGACTCAGTGACAGTGTCACCATCTTCAAACCTGAGCAGGTTCTCCAGTAACACTTTCAGCGAAAAAGGTAAGCGGTCAACCTCTCCCAAATGACGCAGTGCGGTCAGGTCAAAATAATCAAAGCGCTGACCGCCTGTATCCAAGGTTTTTTTACTGTGAAAACTGTCCTTTGAGATTTGTGCCTTCATGACTCACCTCCGTCTTGGTCATTTTGACTATAGACGGGATCAAGCTAATGATAAAAATAGACAATAATCAGAACAGACAAGTGTGACTGACCACACAGTCACACTGCAAACTTTATTCAGGCTGGGGTTTGGATGAACCAGACTTCTTCGGCAAAACGGCTTAAACCCTGCTGACGACGCGGGTGTGATTCATCGGCGTCCTGACGCCCGATATGAGTCACTGCGCAGCCCGCGAAAAGTGAATGCACTTCTTCTGCACTGACGCTAAACGGTGGCCCGGCCATTTCATCCTGGCTGTAATCCAGCGTCACCAGCATGATCTTTCCGCCAGGCTTCACCAAAGATAACAGGCGCTGCACATAGCTTTGCCGCATACTCTCCGGCATCGCAATCAACGCAGCACGGTCGTACACAGCGTCTACGGGCTGAACCGGCGCAGTAAAATAATCACCGCAATAAATACGGACCTCATCAAACTCATACAGAGTATGCCCGTTACCTAATGATGTCACAGTCGGTAAGTACAAATGCTCGGCAAAATAAGCACGGACAGCGATTTCACTTAACTCAACACCCGTTACCTGATGGTGCTTTTCTGCCAGCCAGGTCAAATCCAGAGATTTACCGCACATAGGCACAAGCACAGTATCTTCGCGTTGCAGCCCTAATTTCGGCCAGTAATAAGGTAATACCGGGTTAGTGTCGTTTAAATGAAATCCGATTCGGTTCTCTGCCCAGCGGCTATGCCAAAATTCTGCATCCATCAACTGCTCTCTCTGTACTGACTGACTTCAGGGCGGTATCAGACCACATTTCTGTATTGAGATCCAGCCAGCCCTGCCAGCGCTTTAGCATCTGCAGAAACGAAAAAAGGATGCCAGAGCATCCTTTTTCTTACCTTCGACAAAACAAAGGCCTGCGGTCAATTCTCAATTTCTTTATGCGAGCTTAGTGACAAGGTAACGCACCGGTATCAAGCACCAGCATCAACCTATGCGGAATAACTTGATTGAATCACGACGCACGGTAACCCCACGGAAGGTCACAGGTTCCAGTAACGTCATCAGTTGCTTAGACACAAAAAACTTACCGCCGTAACTACGATCGCCACCACGATTTACCCAATCTGCAAATTCATCTGCCAGGTTGAACATTGAGTTTCCTACAAGTAAAACCAGGACTTTCGCAACTTCGCTGTCGTTGTGTTTATTGAATTCTGCGTCACGAACCTTCTTGCGGTATTCTTCGACAATTCTCTCAAGGCAATCAAATCTGCTCATATACACCACCACATAAAAAAGAGGTGCGGATACTACTGATGAATAGTGTTTAAATCAAGCCATCAGAGCATGATTTTGGCTATTGCTAACACAAATCGATGCTATCTGAGCACGTTAACGAAATTTCAGTTAATAGAAGCGAGTAAACACCTAAGTTTCTATAACCATTGCTTTACTTTTATGTGATTTCATTTACCAGCCAATGATTATCGATAGTAATCCACCACTTGCACAGAAACAGGTATATTTTGAGGTGCTATCTCAAGTGTGAACTGATGCCGTCCCACCATTTTTAGCGTCCCGCCAGACTCTCCTGTCACACTCACTCCTTCAATTTTCGTAAAAGGTTGCTCTGTGCCATAAAACATATTCACCGACAGAGTCACTTTCTGGTTGCTTTCGAGCCCGAAGCTGCATATTCCTGACGAACAGTACACATCCAGCGATTGTTCTTGTTGTTCAATGCGGTCAACACCTTTTACCGGTGTCGCTGATACAGACAGCGCTTCACTACAACCCGTCAAAAACAGCCAGCCCGGCATCAGCACTATCAAGCATTTTGCCCAGCCACTCAGGCAGATTCTCTTTCCCATAGTTCACTCCATCGACATTTTCTGATCTGTGTAGTGGAAAGAGTACTGTATAAGACACTGCCCATACATACTGTATAAATACACAGTCAATGATATTCACATCACAAATCTGTTTAACATTCACCTGAATACAGACAATTAAATATCAACATAAAAAAATGTTAAATCAAGAGTTTATACTTTTGTTTCTAGTATCAGATAAAGCCAGACGTCTCCGATTATTGTGAATCAGACTCAAAAAACACTTGCATCCCTTTACGTTCAAAACTACTGTATAGACATACAGCATGTATAAATACACAATAACATCGACTCTAGCAGAGGATGGAACTCTCATGACAGCACAATTAGACAGCATCCAATCAGTGACCGCTTCTCAGGTGTACAAATCCACTTTTCTGTCTCATTCATCTTCCCTGAGTTCCAGCCAGGTTCAGTATCCTATCGAAGTCAGTTTCTGCGATCATGAACAAGCTCAGCTCGCCTATCTGCTCAGACTGCTAAAACAGGCCAGTGAGCAAAACCGCTGGATTATGTTTATCGGGGCAGATGCACTGCTGGATCGCCAACTGCTCAGCAATGCCGGAGTCGATATCAGTAAAGTGCTGGTGTTAAAAGAGAAGAACAAACAATCCACTCAGGCGCTGATGGCTAAAGCGTTACACATGGGAAATTGTAGTGCGGTAATTGCCAGCGGGAATGTGCAAGAGTATTGCAACAAAACCATCCATGATGCTGCTATTCATGGTAACTCGATGGCGTTTATCATCAACCGGACTCAGCGAGCCAATACTCTGCTGCATTGAAAAGCGACGGAAACGATTGCTTTCGACTGAAATGAAAAATGCCAGGAATCGAATACATTCAACTGGCATTTTTCTACGCTTGTTTATCCATTACCTATGGCGTTATTTGGGCGCAGACATGAGCGCAGTCCGGATTCAGGGCACCATTAAACGAATGTGCAATTGTTCGCCATTATTGCCAACTTCCTGAATCTCGCACTCTGCTTTTTCTGTAATCAGATCCAGCTGATCCTGATCCAATGAATATGGCAGGCGGATGTCCAACTCAGAAATCTGCTCCATACGGGCCAGCCGCAACAATCTCACCAGATTGTTCACATCGCTGGTATGGGTAGACAATACTTTCAGCGCCTGGTTACGTAAGCGCTCGGTCTTGCTGGCACCAGAACCAGACGATCTGCCCCAGGAAAATTCCAGGGCTGGCAGCACCACTTTAAACGCATCCCACAAGGTTGGTCTGTGATGACACAACACAGACAGAAATGAGGTGTAATCAAACACAATCTCTTTCGCTTGTTGGGCTTCAACTGAAGATTTCATAACTTTCCTTCACAAGAATTCAACAGCATTAATGTGCAAGCTAAAGTAAATTGGACGAATGCTTTATTTAGCGAGACACTATAAAGGCTTCGCCAATCACTTACTTTTTTATCTCTTCATTTTTTTGCGCATGATCGTGTTTTTTCTTGCTTCGCATCAATTAAAAAATATCGGAAAAACATTTAATTAACATCATGTGAACGCATTTCATACAAGTCTTCATGCTTTGTAATTTTTCAGTTTTTGCTAATTCACTGCATTTGTTAACTCAAAAGCAACAAATTAAACACTTTATGTAAACCTTCTGCCAGGTTAATACTCCACTTAATCCATATTGGTTCATGATTCAAATAAAGCAATTACTAAGCCAACACTGGCAATACGTGAACCAGCCTTTTGTCAGAATGTAAAATAATTCAATAAATACAGATGCTTAAGATAAAGTTAGGAATAATACACTAATGAGAGACGATAAGAGGAGAGTTGAGATGTGTAATAAAATCGGGCACTTGCACCAATCTGCCTCATATTCAGGCATAAATTCAACAAACGAATTAAGTGCAACGACACGAATAAAGCCAGAGTGTTCTGCTCAATATTATAAAAATAATGGCAAAATAACCTGGCTTCTTGACTAATTAATGATGAGAAACAGATTTAAGGACGCTCGCCTTCCGCCAATCTGCGATTAATATCAACAATAACATCAGGCAAGTCAGCAACTGTATCTATTTGATAATGTGCATTACAACCATTAAAGGCTTTCCGTGCTTTTTCTCTCGCAACGGCCAGTTCATGCTCAGATGCGGACAAGTATTCTTGTTCAGTCAATCCAGCTTCATTACCCGACAGTAAAAGTGCGACAGTCCACATACCTGCATTATGACCTTCTTCAATGCCCGGTACTGAGTCATCAATTTTGACGCAAGCGGCCACGTTACTTACACCAAGTGCAATCACATTTTGCAGCGCCATGAACGGACCAGGACGACCGCCCGCGGCAAGATCATCGGTGGCGACCACATAATCCGGCGCGAACCCTTTTTCAGCAGCCGCTGGCAGCAATTCGTTCATCACAATTCTGGGGTAGCCCGAACATGAGCCCAGCTTGATACCCTGCTCACGAAGCCGGGCAACGACCTCTATGGTACCCGGAATCAAGTCGGCATGCTCTGCAACTTTTGCCACCTGTAACGGCATAAACGTTTGGTAGATTGTGTCAATGTCTTCTCTGGTCATTGCTCTCCCAAACCGGCTTTCCCAGCGGGCGGCAACATCAGGTAATTCACCCACCGCCTTGATATGATCCCACTTCCCTAGCCCCATAGGTACGCGGGCTTCTGCTAGTGAAATGTCAAAATCGTATTCACGTTTGAATGCTTCAACAAAAATGGTGGTTGGCGCGAAGGATCCGAAGTCTACAACCGTTCCCGCCCAGTCAAAAATTACCGCTTCTACTTGTGTATTCATCTTCAGTTTCTCGTTCATTTCTTGGCCCGTCGCTTCAGGCTCTGACTCAATGGTTAATTAACACGCTTACACACAGATTCAATGGCGTCTTCCAGCCAGTCCAAGGCCAGCGCCAGCTCTTCTCTGGCAATAATCAAAGGCGGGCTGAGTTGTAATACATTCCCCTGAGAAACTTTAAAGCTCAGCCCGCGCTCCAGACAGTGGTACATCACCTGCTCTGCCGCGTTATAGGCCCGCACTTTTGTTTCCCTGTCTTCAACCAGCTCAATGCCCCACAGCAGACCAATACCGCGAATATCGCCTATGATCGGCAAGCGTGCCTTCATGGCCTCCAGCCTCTCTGCCATGTAGACCGCATCGCGGCGAACCTTCTGCAGTAACTGCTGCTGTTCGATTACCCGGATGGTGGCTAACGCTGCCGCGCAGCCTATCGGGCTCTTCTCGTGGGTATAATGACCCAGCGAAATCTGGGTCGCCGAGTTGTACTTGTCTTTGGTCAGCATAGCTGCCATTGGCACAACACCGCCGCCCAGCCCTTTGCCGATACAGAGGATATCCGGTTCAATGCCGAATGCCTGATGCGTGAACCAGTGGCCGCTCCGGCCCATACCGTTGGGGATGTCATCGATAATCAGCAGCACATTGTGGCGATCACAAATCTCCCGGACGCGCTGCCAATAGGCTCGGCTGGGCACCTGAACATCGGTATTACGCACCCCTTCTGCGATGAATGCTCCGATCCCGCCCTCTTTTTCAATCACGTATTCCAGATAATCGGCGTAATGCACATCTGAGCCATCGTCACGCGGGAAAGCGCCCCGATAGCGAACGGGCGGCGGGATACGTTCAACCCCGGCCATGAGCGGCCCCATGCCTTCGCGAAAGCAGGCTTCACCCCCCACAGAGATCGCATCCAGCGATGCACCGTGAAACGCATCCCAGAGTGAAACCACTTTGGGATTGCCTGTGATATAGCGAGCCAGCTTCAGTGCCATGCCCACCACGGATGTGCCTCCCGGCGCGAACAGCACACGGTTCAGCTCACCGCCGGCAATGCGGGTCAGTTCGCGGGCGCAGTCGACGGCTGTCTGGTGCGTGAAGCGCCGGGGGGCGAAAGGCAGTTTGGCTAACTGGGTCTGGATAGCAGCCAATACTTCCGGGTGGCCGTAGCCCAGCTGATGGACATTATTGCCATGAAAATCCATATACCGTTTGCCGGCCACATCGGTCAGATAGATCCCCTCAGCACTTTCCAGGGCATCCAGACAAGGTGTCGACATGGCCTGATGTAAAAAATACTGACTGTCTTCCTCCAGCAGGGTTTGGGTTTGCCTGTCAGAGAGACTCTCTATCCACCGGACACGCGCAGACGATGTATTGGTATCTCCCTCACAAGCCAGCGCACGCTGGCTGAGGTCAGTCTGGCGGGACGTCATGCCTGCTCTCCGGCCGTTTCCGTTTCACTGGCCCAGAACACAGACACGTTAATGGCCTCCAGCAGGCGCTGAATGTCACTCGGATGAACATCACCTATGTTGCCAATACGGAAGCAGTCTGCATCAGAGACTTTGCCCGGGTATATCACGAATCCTTTGCTTTTCAGGCAGTCATAGAAGCGCTTAAAGTCATATAGCGATGATTGCGGAGAATGAAAAGACGTAATAATGGGTGAGTGCAGTGCTGTATCGAGCAGGCTTTCAAAACCCAGCCGTGACATACCTGCCACCAGAGTTTGCTGATTGGTGCGGTACCGCTGAAAGCGCGCTTCAATGCCCCCTTCCTGTTCCAGTTCCGTCAGCGCCTGAGCAAACGCCCGCACTGTATGAGTCGGAGATGTAAACCGCCATTTGCCATGGTTGTTTTCCATACACTGCCACTGATCATACAGGTCCAGCGACACTGAACGCGCACGTCCGTGGCATGTTTCCAGTAATGAACGGCGCGCAATCACAAAACCAAATCCTGGAACTCCCTGAATACACTTGTTCGCTGAGCTGATCAGAAAATCGATGCCCAGTTCCCCAATATCCATAGGGATGCCGCCGAAACTCGACATGGCATCCAGGATCATCACTTTGCCGGCCGTTTTTACTGTTTCGCACACCGCTGGCAACGGATTCAGCATGCCTGTGGTTGTTTCACAGTGCACCATAGCCACATGAGTGATGGCGGGATCGGCAGCCAGCAAACGTTCCAGTTCGTTAACGTCAGGCTGGGTCATTTCACCTAAAGACCAGTTCAGGTGCGGGATATTCAGGCAATTGGCAATCTGTGCAATACGGGCACCGTAAGCACCATTGTTGATCACCAGCAACTTACCCTCTGGGGGAATCACAGAGCCTAAAGTGGCTTCCACAGAGGCGGTACCGCTGCCCTGCATAAGCACGCTGGTGTAGCCGTCGTGCGCGGTGGCCAGAGCGACCAGCTGCTGGCGAATGTGCTGAACCACGCCCACATTGTAGTCATCATCCCAGGTGCACCAGTCTTTCAGCATAGCTTCTCGCACAGTCTGTGTTGTCGTCAGCGGGCCAGGAGTAAGCAGTAGATATTGATTGTCGGAGTTTGCCATTTGTTGATCTCTTTGGACTATACCAGATTACGAAATCACTATAGCGATGGTGAACCGATGCTGTAAATGCGCCAGAGCCAGTCTTCATAAAAGTTTAATAATGGCAATGTTCGCCGATTTTCAACACAAATTTGCGCTGAATCACGATCACACAGTCCTCATGAAACTGACATCTGGCAATCATCGAACTGTCATAAATGGCACCTAGCATCTTCCGTGTCGAACCAATCTGGTACATACCACATTTACTTTTTTAGGAAGGACATATGAAAAAGACATGGCTTGTTGCACCACTGACGGCAATGATGGCACTGAGCAGCACCCACGCTTTCGCTTCACAGGAACTGACGGTATACACAGCGTTCGAAACGGACATGCTGGCGAAATTCAAAACCGGATTTGAAAAAGCAAACCCGGACATCAAGATCAAATGGGTACGGGATTCCACCGGCATCATGACGGCCAAGCTGCTGGCCGAAAAAGGTAACCCACGTGCAGATGTTGTATGGGGTCTGGCCGGTTCTTCTATGGCACTGCTGAAAGAAGAAGGTGTACTGAAACCTTATCAGCCAAAGGAGCTGAGCAAAATCCACAGCAATCTTATCGACCCGCAAGCCAACCCGGCCTGGTTTGGTAACGATGCTTTCTTTAATGCGGTCTGTTTCAATGAAAAAGTGGCCGAGCAACTGGGACTGAGCAAGCCGGCAACCTGGGATGACCTGCTCAAACCTGAGTACAAAGGCCATATTGCCATGCCAAACCCAGCCTCATCCGGCACAGGTTATATGCAGGTCTCTGCCTGGCTGCAAACCATGGGTGAGCAAAAAGGCTGGGATTATATGACCAGCCTGGATCAGAACATTGCTCATTACACTCACTCAGGTTCCAAGCCTTGCGTTCAGGCCGGTATGGGTGAAGTCGCGATTGGTATTTCGATGGCAATTCGTGGTGCCAAACTGAAATCTCAGGGGGCCCCTATCGACATCATCCTGCCTGAAGGTGGCGTAGGCTGGGAAGCGGAAGCCGTTGGCCTGGTCAACACCCAGTCTGATGCCGCAAAGCGTCTGGTTGACTGGTCTTTATCTAAAGATGCCAACCAGCTGTATAACGAGTTCTACCCGGTTGTCGGTCATAAAGACGTGAACAAACCCGTGAAAAACTACCCGAATGTTCAGCAGGCGATGGTGAAAATGGACTTTTCTAAAATGGCGGTCAGCCGTGAAGATGTGCTGAAAACCTGGTCGGATAAATTCGACGCGAAATCTGAACCACGCTCTTAACCGCACCCAATTCTATATCAAGGCAACCGCACGGGTTGCCTTTTTCATTTATCGGGCAGAACCGACTCGGCTGTCTTCTTATCGTCAAGCTTCTGTCATCGAAGTGTCACTCATTAGGTCTAAATTTGGTATATACCAAATAGAGAAATGACTTTGCTATGGAAACTTACCTGAAAATCTCACAAGTCGGTAAACAGTTTGGTCAGTTTACTGCGCTGAACAACATTTCACTGGATATCAACAAAGGCGAATTTATCTGTTTTCTTGGCCCTTCAGGCTGCGGAAAAACCACCTTGCTGCGTGCCATAGCCGGACTGGATCTGGCCAGCTCAGGCACGATTGAACAGGCAGGACGTGACATCACCTATCTGCCGCCGGAAAAACGGGACTTTGGTATTGTTTTTCAGTCTTACGCTCTGTTTCCGAATCTGACTGTCTATGAAAACCTGAGCCTCGGATTACGCAATCAGGGGAAATCTGTGGCAGAAACAGACAGTATCGTCAGCCAGTGGCTGGAAACCATTGCCCTGCCGACCGCCGGTAATAAATACCCAAGCCAGTTATCCGGCGGACAACAGCAACGGGTAGCACTGGCCCGTGCCTTATCATTATCACCAGGATTGTTACTGCTTGATGAACCGCTTTCGGCCCTTGATGCAAAAGTGCGTTCTCATTTACGCGAAGAGATCCGCCGCTTACAACGCAAGCTGGGTATTACGACCATTATGGTGACGCACGATCAGGAAGAAGCGCTCGCGATGGCCGACCGTATCGTGGTCATGAATCACGGCTGTATCGAACAGGTCGGCACCCCACAGGAAATCTATCAGAACCCGAGTTCCCGTTTTGTCGCTGAGTTTGTCGGTCAGATGAATTTCTTACCGGCCTCTGTGGTGAGCGAGCAGCAAATGCGAATCGGTGAAAGCCTGCTGCCGCTTCCGGCCGCTCAATTCCAGCGCGGCGAGCAGGTCGAGTTAGGTCTCAGACCGGAAGATCTGCATTTTCTGCCCGCCGGTGAGAAGAGTGACAGCAGCGTGCTGGTACGGATAGACGAACTGGAATTTCAGGGCACTTTCATGCGTGCCGACTGCCAGCTCCAGGGCGCGCATCAGCTGCCGACGATCAAGGTGGATGTCCCTATCCGGGAGACACGTAACCTTGGCCTGAGCCGTGGCCATTATCTGCAGTTGCACATTGCCGATAAGCATACCCATATCTACCGCCAAAGCCGATAAGCAGGACGTCACCATGACTCAACTGACCCGACCGCTTCCTACGTCAAAATCCGGTCTTTTACAATCCATCACTCGTCTGCGCCATCACTTTAGTCGTGACAACGTCACTCTGGCCGTGCTCTTAGTGATATTTAGCGCACTGATGGCGGCTTTTATCGTCGCGCCACTGCTTGCTATGCTGCAAAAAAGTGTACAGAACGCTGAGGGCGACTTTGTCGGCCTGGCCAATTTTGCCACCTATTTTGCTTCACCTGCCCTGTGGCAGTCATTGCAAAATACCGTGGTAATCGGTGTGGTTGTCACTGTCATTGTTGGCCTGCTGGCTTTTGGTTTTGCCTTTGCCTTAACCCGCAGCTGTATGCCATTCAAAGGCGTCTTTACCGTCATCGGTTCTGCCCCCATTCTGGCGCCATCACTGTTACCTGCCATCAGTCTGATCTATCTGTTCGGTAATCAGGGCATCGCCAAAGAGATGCTGTTCGGCCACAGTATTTACGGCCCCATTGGCATTGCGATTGGCCTGGTGTTATGGACCTTCCCTCATGCTTTGATGATCATCAGTACATCGCTGAAGACATCCGATGCCAGGCTCTACGAAGCTGCTAAAGCGCTCAATACATCCAGTGTGCGCACTTTCTTTCTGGTTACTTTGCCGGGGGCGAAATACGGCCTGATCAGCGCCTTGATCGTAGTATTTACCCTGGTTGTCTGCGACTTTGGTGTCCCTAAAGTCATTGGCGGTCAATACAATGTGTTGGCAACAGACATTTTCAAACAAGTGGTCGGGCAGCAAAACTTCGCCATGGGTGCAGTAACGTCTGTCATGCTGTTACTGCCCGCTTTGCTGGCCTTTGCCGGCGATCGCTGGGTACAGAAAAAACAGCAGAACCTGTTCGATGCCCGTTCAGTAGCTTACCAGCCAGAGCCTAACCGCCTCCGTGACGGCGCATGTTTGCTGTTCTGCTCGCTGATCTCACTGGCGATTCTGAGTGTCATTGCCATGGCGGTGTACGGCTCTCTGGTCACATTCTGGCCATGGAACACGGCATTGAGTCTGAACAACTATAACTTTACTGAATTCAGTACCTACGGCTGGGCACCGTATTTCAGTTCACTGAAACTGGCTGGAATGGTCGCACTGGCAGGGACACTGGTGATTTTTACCTGCGCCTACTGCATTGAAAAAGGGCAAAGTTTCGCCCCACTGCGTAACCTGCTGCAAATGCTGGCGATTCTGCCGATGGCTGTACCGGGTATGGTATTAGGGCTGGGCTACATCTTTTTCTTCAACCACAGCGACAATCCGCTGTCCTGGATTTACGGCACACTGACCATACTGGTGGTCAATACCATTACTCACTACTACACAGTCGGCCATATGACCGCAGTGACAGCGCTGAAACAGTTGCCGGGCGAAATCGAAGCGATCTCTGCATCGCTCAACATTCCTCAGTTCAAGACGTTCCTGAAAGTCACTATCCCTGTGTGTACCCCAGCCATTTTAGAGATTGCGACCTACCTGTTTGTGAATGCGATGACCACCACATCGGCCATTGTTTTTCTGTATGCCTCAGACACCATGCCTGCATCCGTGTCTGTCCTGAATATGGACGATGCCGGTCAAACCGGTCCTGCCGCCGCGATGGCGGTTATGATCCTGCTGACTGCGGCTGCAGTGAAACTCATGCATCTTGGTGCAAACTGTCTGAGTGATAAATACACCCAAGCCTGGCGTAACCGCTGATGACTCTGTGAAAACAGACTTTATAATAGCTAACCAATTGAACCCTGGTCGGCAACGGGAAGGATTAACGTGCAATATTTAAGAATCATGGAAGCCATCAACGAACAGATTGATGCCGGGCTTCTGGCAGGCGGGCACAAACTGCCTGCTGAACGTAAGCTGGCGGAGTCTTTCAACACCACACGCGTCACTCTGCGTGAGTCGCTGGCCTTGCTCGAAGCCGAAGGTAAGCTGTATCGGGAAGATCGCCGCGGCTGGTTTGTCTCACCGGTACCGCTTTTGTACGATCCGACGTACACCACGGATTTTCCGGCCATGGCCAAAGCACAAGGTCGCGAAGCGCGTTCTGAGCTGCTCTCCGCCAAGCGTGTGCCTGCCAGCCGGCGCGCCGCCTCGCTGCTGAATGTCAAACCACTGACCGAAGTGTACCGCATCGACCGACTGCGATTTCTTGATAATCGTCCGGTCGTGGTGGTCACAAATTTTATCTCACCCTCCCATTTCCCTGATTTGTTCGAGCACAATATTATCGACTCGCTCACGACTACGTACCGTGAGCAATACGGCGTGATTTATTCCAAAACCCGGTTCCGGGTTCGCTCTACATCCCTGATGGCGGAAACCGCCCATCATCTCAGGGCAACATCCGGCACACCCGCCATGTTTGTCGAACGGGTAAACTACGACCAGAGCGGCAACCTGATTGACTGCGATTTAGAATACTGGCGCCACGACGCAATTTTGATTGAGTCGACGGCGACGATTTAACGGGTTATCCGCCAGTGCGCTACGCCCTCTTTAGCTGACAAAAAATGGCGCCTGAAAAGGCGCCATGACAATCGTTCTTTCCGTCACCTAAAAGCCGCTTCAGGGATGGAAAATCAGTGAATAATCTGCTGCAGGAAGTTTTGCGTGCGGTCAAACTGCGGGTTACTGAAGAACGCCTCCGGGGCATTCTGCTCAATAATTTCACCTGCATCCATGAAGATCACACGATCCGCCACTTCGCGGGCAAAACCCATTTCATGCGTCACACAGAGCATGGTCATGCCGTCTTCTGCCAGCTCAACCATCACATCCAATACCTCGCGAACCATTTCCGGATCAAGGGCTGACGTCGGCTCATCGAACAGCATGATTTGCGGCTCCATACACAATGAGCGGGCAATCGCCACACGCTGCTGCTGACCACCGGACAGCTGGCCCGGAAACTTATGTGCCTGCTCGGCAATCCGTACCCGCTCCAGGTACTTCATTGCCAGGGCTTCAGCTTCTTGCTGCGACTTTTTCTTCACCCACGTCTGCGCCAGCGTACAGTTTTCCAGCACACTCAGATGGGGAAACAAGTTAAAGTGCTGAAAACACATACCGACTTCGCGACGTACCAGCTCGATATTTTTCAGATCGTCCTTCAGCTCTGTCCCGGCGACAACGATGTCGCCGCGCTGGTGTTCTTCCAAATGGTTGATACAGCGAATCATGGTCGATTTACCCGAGCCGGAAGGCCCGCAGATCACAATTTTTTCGCCCTGTTCCACTTCCAGGTTAATGTTTTTCAACACATGGAACTCACCATACCACTTGTTGACATCTTTCAGACGGATGACAGGTTCTTTGTCCGAACTCTGGTTCACTTTTTCAATCATAGACATCCTAACTTCCTTGTAATTGATCAATGCCCGGTATGGAGTTTGTTTTCCAGATAAAGGCTATAACGTGACATTCCAAAGCACATCACCCAGAAAATGAAGGCCGCAAATAAATAACTTTCTGTTGAGAAGCCGAGCCAGGCCGGATCACTGTTCGCCGACTGAGCGATGCCCAGTACATCAAACATACCGATAATCAGCACCAGGCTGGTATCTTTGAGCAAGGCAATAAAGGTATTGACGATCGACGGAATACTGACTTTCAGCGCCTGGGGCAGAATAACTAAACGCATCATTTTCCAGTAGCCCAAACCCAGCGCTTCCGCCGCTTCGTACTGCCCTTTAGAAATAGACTGTAAACCGCCCCTTATCGCTTCGGCCATGTAGGCCGAGTTAAAGAGCACCACACCAATCAGCGCACGCAGTAATTTGTCGATTTCCGTGCCGCCAGAGAGGAACAAGGGCAGCATGACAGACGCCATGAAAAGGACGGTAATTAATGGCACGCCACGCCAGAACTCGATATACACAGTACTTATGCTGCGGATAACCGGCATGTCTGAGCGTCGCCCGAGCGCCAGCAATACACCAAAAGGCAGAGAAGCGAGTATGCCTGTCAGCGCGATAATCAGAGTGACCATCAGCCCGCCCCACTGGTGCGTCTCGACAGTTTCCAGGCCGAATGTACCGCCGTGTAACAGCATGGCTGACAAAACAGGAAACGGGATCAGGGTGATCAGTAACGCCCATTTTTTATAGGGGATACGATCCACCAGCAACCACAGGATTAACCCTGCTGTGGCTGCAAAAAACACCACAGGTCGCCAGATCTCCGATTCCGGATAAAAACCAAACATGAACTGTTCGAACCGTGCCTGAATAAATACCCAGCACGCGCCTTCCCGGGTACAGGCATCACGGGTTGAGCCAATAAAATCCGCATCCAGTACGGCCCACTGGAGAACCTGTTCAGCCCAGGTAACAACCAGCCAGAGCAGCCCCAGTGTGACCACTGTATTGACCGGACCGGCAAACAGGTTTTTGCGTAACCAGCCGCCCACACCCGTTAACTTTGCCGGCGGTGCTTCTGAAGGCGTAAAATCAAATGTTTTCATCATGCTACCTCTTACTACCTTTCCACCAACGCAATCTTGCGGTTATACATATTCATCAAAAGTGACGTCAGTAAACTCAGCGCAAGATACACTGCCATTGTCATCGCAATAATTTCAATGGCCTGCCCTGTCTGATTCAGGGTCGTACCGGCAAACACAGACACCAGATCCGGGTAGCCTATCGCCATGGCAAGCGAAGAGTTTTTAACCAGATTCAGGTACTGGCTGGTCAGAGGCGGCACAATGACACGCAATGCCTGCGGGATAACAATCAACCTGAGCGTATGCGAACTTTTCAGCCCCAGCGAATGCGCGGCTTCCGTCTGTCCATGACTGACAGCCATAATCCCCGAACGAACAATTTCAGCAATAAAAGAAGCGGTATAAATACTCAATGCAACCAGTAAAGCAAACAGCTCAGGCATAACAGAAATACCGCCACGAAAGTTAAAACCTTTCAGCTCGGGATATTCCAGTGACACAGGCTGACCCGACACAAAATACGTCAGCACAGGCAAGACCAGCAGCATGCCAAGGGAATAGCGCCAGGTCGGACGCTGCTCCCCCGTGGCCTTCTGATGCCGGCTGGCCCGGATATGAACAGCGACACCCGCAATCACACTGATTACGACAACAGCGAGTACCATCCAGGCGCCTTGCTCATAAACAGGTGCTGGCACATACAGGCCACGCACATTCAGGAACGCGGCTTCACCCAATGACAATGATTGTCTTGGCGAAGGTAAGGCACGCAGAACAACGAAATACCAGAAAAGAATTTGCAGCAATAGCGGCACATTTCGGAACACTTCGATATACACAGCAGCCAGGCGGCTTAACAACCAGTTTTTTGATAAGCGGGCAATGCCAATAACGAAACCCAGCGTTGTTGCCAGCACTATGCCAAGAATACCGACCAATGCTGTATTCAGTAATCCAACAATAAAAGTCCGGCCGTAGCTATAGGTCTCGTCATATTCAATGAGCGACATGCCAATACCGAAACCAGCGGTTTGATCCAAAAAATTAAAACCGGTTGCGATTCCCCTTTGCGCTAAATTATCCAGTGCATTGCTGACAACGGTATATAAGAACACACCGATGGCCAGAATAAGCAATGACTGAAAAAAAACGGCACGAGCACCCGGATGATAAATTAAAGAACGGAGGTTCAAGGAAGGTGTTTCAGAAACGGCGGCGTTTTTTTCGCCCGTCGTTCCATTCTTTTTGTCTTTTTCGGTGACAGCATCGAATTCAACTTCACTCAGTGCCATACAACTACCCTGTTAAGCAAATGGATTCTCATCTTTTCATCGTTAATGAAAAGCTGTTCCAATCAGGCGGGGAAATATCCCCGCCACGTATTGAATAATAACCGGTAATTAACGGACAGGTGGCGCGTACATGATCCCGCCGTCTTTCCAAAGGGCATTAAGACCACGGGCAATTTTCAGTGGTGAGCCGGCACCAACATTTCGCTCAAAGCTGTCGCCATAGTTACCCACTTGCTTGATAACCTGATAAGACCAATCGTCAGCAAGACTCAGGCCGGCACCTTTAGGGCCATCCAGACCTAAAATACGGCGTACGTTTGGATCGGTCGATTTCAGTTTGGCATCAACATTGCTCTGATTAATACCGTACTCTTCGGCATTCACCATCACGCTCAGTGTCCACTTCACGATGTTGAACCACTTGTCATCACCCTGACGTACAACCGGACCTAACGGTTCCTTTGAAATGACTTCAGGCAACACAACCGCTGACGATGGGTTGGCCAGTTTGATACGCAGTGAATACAGCTGAGACTGATCTGAGGTCAGCACATCACAACGCCCTGCTTCGAATCCTTTTACCGTCTGATCGGACGTATCAAAAACGACGGGCTTAAAGCTCATGTCGTTAGTGCGGAAGTAATCGGCCAGATTCAGCTCTGTTGTGGTACCAGACTGAATACAGACTGACGCACCATCCAGCTCTTTCGCAGACTTCACTCCTAACTCTTTACTGACCATAAAGCCTTGGCCGTCGTAATAGTTCACGCCGACAAAATTCAGCCCCAGGGCCGTGTCACGTTGCAGTGTCCATGTTGTATTACGGGACAGCACATCCACTTCGCCAGATTGCAGCGCGGTAAAACGCTCTTTGGCCGTCAACGGGATATATTGCACTTTACTGGCATCTTTCAGAACTGCAGATGCAACGGCACGACAGAATTCAACATCAATACCTTCCCAGTTCCCTTTGGCGTCGGTATTTGAAAAACCTGGCAGCCCAGTGCTGACACCGCACTTAAGCACACCGGCTTGTTTTACTTTATCTAATGTTTCAGATCCTGAAGCCATTTCGGCATGAGCGCTTGCAGAAATACCTGCCAGCATCAGAGATGAAGCAATTAAAGAAGCTGAAAAAAGGTTTCTTTTGTTTTTCATAAAGACTTCCTGTCTGTTGTGTTGACTAACCTGAATGGTTATTTGTGCTGTTTTAATATTTGTAAATCGCACTCACATGTTTCAGTTGCATATGACTACGATCCCATTCTTTATGCTGTGTTATGCATAAATAACCGCACTAACTCAGCATTTTCATACGATAGGTAATCTATCGCATCCTTATTTAACATTCTTATAGCATTTGACATGCCAAAACACCGACAAGATCTCATTCAACTTCATTTGGGTTTATTATCTGAACATTGATTAAAAAGGCAGGATAAAAAGCCGCAAAAGCAACAAAAGTAAAGATGATAAAAATATTAATAATTTTGATATTTTCAAAGCGCACTTTAATTGTGCATGGACTGCACATTTTGCGTATAAACAATGATTTTGACTTGCACAATAACAGGGCATCCACTACTGATATTTCACCAATTATGCTCATGAATTAACATTATTCCCTTTTTCATTTCTTCATTGCAGCGATCATTGAGCATAGTGTGACAGGTGAAACTGAACTGGTCGGGTTCTTTACATAGTCAAACACAGGCATAATTCATTGTGTTTTTATTTTGACGGATACCTGATCAATGCGTTCATCGCCGGTTAATTCTCACTCAGATTATTTAAAATCAGGCAGCTTAATTTTATTCTTTAGCCTGGGTCTTGGCTTCATCGCAGACTACCTGTTTAACCTGACACTCAGTCAGGCACTTTCCAGTCATGAATACGGCGATTACAAAGTCGCTTATGCCTTTGCTACTTTAACCAGTATGATCATCTTATTAGGCGGTGATCGGGTTGCTCCACGAGTGCTGTCCGGCGCCATCGAGAATAAAGACCGCCACTATATCGTCTCTTTTCTTCTTTTCTATGGCGGCATCGCCATGCTGTTTTCAGCCTTCGTCATACTGGCCACTTACTTAGGTGGGGTACTGCATCTGGGAAAAACGGATGTGCTGGGCCATCACCCGCTGATGATAATCACATTTGTCATCCCCCTGATTGCCATTGGCGCTCTGTTTAGCCGTGTACTGCAATCGGCAAAATTGCTGGCAGCTTCTAACCTGCCCTGGCGGATTGCACTGCCTGCGATTAAAACCTGTCTCTTGTTACTGCTAATGTCGGCGATTAGCGAGGTGGAGTATTGGCATGTCATTGTGACCGGAGGCTTCACCGTTGCCGCTATCGTGATCTGGCAATGGCATAAAATCCGTCAATTGGACTTGATAAGTGCTGACCACTATCGCGCAAATGTCCTTGAAAAACGCAGGCTGTTAAGTCTGTCCGTTCCTATGATGCTCGCCATGTTGGTGACCATGGCTTTAAATCAAATTGACCTTTTTATGCTGGAAATTCTGGCCGATGAACAAGATGTCGGACACTTTGCAGCAGCGGCCACCACAGCCCACTTATTGCCTGTGGCCCAGGTCACGATTGCTGGTTTATTTCTTCCGCTTATTGGCCCGGCGCTCGATGACTGCCCTGACAGCGCCAAAGCCCTGTTCCTGCAGGCACAACGCCTCATTGTTATTGTGACTGTTATACTGACTGCCGCTGTGCTGGCTGTTGGGCCATGGTTATTAACCTTCTTTGGCGATGATTTCGCGCAGGCGGCGCTCTCGCTCAATGTGCTGACAGCCGCATACAGTGTCTGGGCCATGAGTGCTTTCGCCTCAACCTGGCTGCAATACAACGGTAAAGGCCGGCAAGTCATGATTATCGGCGTGCTTACCCTGCTGACAGACACGCTGGCGAATCTGTGGCTCATCCCTGAATTGGGCATGACAGGGGCAGCCATGGCAACATGTCTGGCAATGTTTGTTGCCTCTGCTCTGACCTGGCATCAATTGATCGCGATGCATACAGGAAAATCTCCGCTTCAGATCCCGCGTTAAATCAGGATCAAAAAAAGAGCGCAACCAGACTGGCTGCGCTCAAAACTGCAGGAGCTAAACAGAACTTTCGTTACAGATTAACCGTTATCGCTTTTGACGTAATGCCACCATCATTATCGATAATTTTGATTGTGACTTCATGCTGACCATAGCTCGGGAAAATCGAAGTAAACACACGACCTCGTTTCACCTTGCCATTCGGCAACGTCCACTCGGTATCCACGATACGGCCATCACTGTCTGTGCTGGTTGACCACATAGTGACCCAGCGACCCAGATGAATATATTTCGCGCTTGCTTCAGGCAAGGCATTCGGTGTCTCGACAGTGACTGTGTAACTAAAGGTATCGGTCGCCCCTTTGTCATCGGTTACCGTTAAGCTGACCGGATAACTGCCAGCTTGCTGATATTGCCAGACTGGCGCTTCTTCACTGCTGGTTTGGCCGTTGCCGAAATCCCATTGGTAGGCTGTAATCTGACCATCAGGATCTACACTCAGGTTATTCGCTGATACCGTCAGGCCATCAACATTCAGCTCAAAACTCGCGGTTGGCAACTCATTGTGCGACGCAGCTTTAGATAAGCGCACCACGCCAAACTCGTTGTTCGGGCCTTGCTCGACAACATCAATCATCAGGCCAAATTCAGTCAGCTTGCGACCTGAATCCGGGGCCATCGGAGAGCTGTAATCTTCCGCATCAGAGAAGTAGGCATTACCAATCAGGCTGCTGTCTTCCAGCACATCCCCGCTGCTGTTTACCAAACGCAACGGCGCCTGATCCTGCAATGAGAATGCTGCGTCGCGTACCTGGAACCGCGTCTGTGCCGCCTGGCCAGAGCCAGTCCAAACCAGCGCATTCTGATCCGCATCAACAACGCCTAACCAGCCTTCACCGGGGTGTTTGCCTACCCAGTTGTCCGTCATCGACTCATCGACATACCAAACAATCAAACCAGGCTCAAAGGTCATGATCTGGCCCATGCGTTTGATATTTGCCAGGCCTTCATCGACACCTGTATGGCTACGCCATTGCAGCAGGTAATAATGCGCGGCATCGTGGTAGCCATCAGACAACTTGTAGCCTGCAAAGGCAAAGCTTGAGCCGGATTCGCCATTGTCAATCGCGGTAACAGCGCCATCTACATCCAGAACCATATTGTCCAGATACAGACCATCCATCGCCAGACCGCCGTCTGTCACATAATCAAAGCTCAGCGAAATTTCCTGACCGGCATAGGCCGCCAAATCAAATTCAGCATCAATCCAGCCATTTGAATCACCGCCAATCGCTGGTGCCAGACCTGTGTTATACGGATCATCCATGGAAGTGACATTGCCGCTGATTGGCTTGCCATTAACCAGAACACGGGCAAAATCGTAGTCTTTTTCTATCTGATACCAGGCTTTGAATTTCAGTGTCGCTTTTGCGCCCGCAGGAACAGTCAGTTTGCGAGTCATGCTGTTACGCAGATCATCGCCTTTACCCGAATGGAACGAGTACTGGCCTTCGAACGGTTTCAGTGTCTCTATGCGTTTATTTGGCAGTGAGACTTTCACCATGTTAGGTTTTTTGGTGTCTGTCGTCTGGAACAGGGTAAAGTCACGCGGGGCATTTTCCAGCTCGCTGATAGCAACCTGCTGATCATTAACCCACTGTCCGCCAATAGACTGCTGCAAGAATTGCTTCGCCCAGGAGCTGAACGCAGTAGGCTGCGTACCGCCTATCTTACCGGCCCAGCTGCCCGAGGACATGATGGACCAATAAGAAACAGGTTCGCCCTGCCCGGTATATTGGGTGTCGTACTCGTCCGGCAGTCCAAGATCGTGGCCGTATTCGTGGGCACACACACCTGCTGCTGCATCAATAGGCTGAACCGTGTAATCGTAGGCAGCATACTGGCCGTTAAAGCGTCCCGGCACTGTACTCTTGGTGCCTGCCAGCACGTGATACTGGCCAAGGTTGAAGCGGTGCGACCAGATTGCGTTTGCGCCCAGCACACCGCCGCCAGCTTCTTCGCCGACAGAAGAGTGGAATATCATCAGGTGATCGATCACGCCATCAGGTTCACGATAATTACCGTCACCATCGTAATCGTAGCGGTCTTCTACATCGTAGTCGGCCAGGTTAATCGTCGGATCCTGCGCCAATTGGTTCAGGGCTTCACGCACCAGTTCCTGTGCATTCAGATCGTTATCCGTTGTGGGTGAATTACCACCATAAAAAGCCGCATTTTTCGATGCGCGATACCAACCGGCAGCCTGTCCCATTACCGAGTAGGAATCCCCGGACTCCGCCTCGTAAAACTGACGCATTGAAATCAGGTTTTCACCGTTTGGTCCGGTATATCCGGCCCCTGAAAACAGCAGATCCTGATAATGGCCCGGTTCATAGCTGTCATACAGCATCTCTGTATGGTCTTTCGTCAGGCGATTGTCATTCCATGGCAGATCAGGGAAATCAATTAACAATGCCAGCACTTTATCTGTTCGCTTCTGGCCAACATCCAGTGCAAAAATATTGGCACGCTGGTTGCCTTTATTTTTCTGAATCGCCTTTAGCACTTTGGCTCTTTTTTCTAAGGCCTGTTTACCAAATTGCGCATCCCCTTTAAAACCTGAACGTATTTTATTATCCAGATATTTATCCAGTGCGTGACGCTTCTGCTCCTCTGAAGCATCCGCTTCAACAACACCATTTCTTACCAGCATTTCAATGAGTTTATCTTCATTAACAACGCCCATATCAGCGGGTGTATGCGCATAGCCACTACCACTAAATAAAGTGAACATTGCTGAAGCCAGCAATGTTTTCTTCATATGTTTCATTTACTGTCCTTATTTATTATTTCCATCGTGAAGCTGTCAAAACCCCGGCTGAGCACATTGTGCTCAGCGGTTAACAACATTATTTAATGCGTTATTATTCTGGTGAAATACACGTTTTTTTGGTGTCGTCCAAAGTGTCTGGTTGTCCGGTTGTGTCATTGGCTTTTTGCTTTTTATCTTTCATCGTAGCTTTACGATGTAAGTAAATTCGCAATGCTTCCTGTTTTTCCGTGTATGAGAGCCCTTTGCAAATAATGCCCTGCTCTTCTAATGCACGAAGTAATCGCTCATCGTCCGGCTGAACCTGAGCAAGGGATATCTGTGGACAAACCCACAAAATGATGAATAACCATGCACGTTTCACGACTGACCTCAACACATGTAAACAATGTGTAACAAACTATATGCAACGATATTGCCCATCAATATGCCAAAACGGTCTGTTTGGCTGAGCATCACAACTTAAACATAAACAGTAAACTATCTATAATGAACCAATCATTGAAATATCAACTATTTAGTCAAAACAGGAGCATAAATAGCTAACATATCTATCACTAAGTAAAGATCACTTTGAACAAAAGTTCCTTTCGTTCGAGCAACAATCACCTTCATTCTTATATCGTTATAATAAAAACCACCAATACAGGTCGGATCAGTATGCATTTATATTCTGAAATATTGTGTAACTATTTTGTGTGATTTATTTGACGCGCGTCGAGAAAATGCTTCTATTACTATCAATAAGCGAAAAATGAATGAATACCAGTGAATTACGCTGCCATTTTAATAGAGTGCTTAGCTAACAAAGAATATTTAAGGTATGTACTAAGCCGCGACTCAACATGAATAAAAAACGGCGGCGATAAAGTGTACATCGCGGTAAAAGAAAATATTAGAGAACGTTTATGTTTCGAACAAAAAGGAATCAGCCTCACCCTGAACAGATAAGGGCTGATTAACAGAAGAGATTAACGATCGACAATTAGCCGATCGGCAGGACAAATTTAAACGACTCATGGTGAAAGCCGGCATTCACATAAAAAGCATGAGTGTCCTCTCGTGTCACTGAACTGGTGACTTCAATACAAACACAGTCACGCTCCACCGCGTTGATTCTGGCATATTCAAGCAACTCTGAGCCTATCCCCTTATTTCGGTGTTGAGCATCAACCACCAAAGCAGTGATACGGGCATACCGCGCAGCCGAAGGAAAATAGTCAAAAAAGATCAGCGACATCACCGCCACTAACTGATCGTTTATTTCAGCTACCGTTATCAGTTCAGAATCGGAATCCGCAAGATAAATCATCTTCTCGAGGCGCGCCGGCTCGGCGTCATAACCTAGCTGGGCCAACAGCAGTGACAGCTGATGTGCATCGCCCGATCTGGCTGGTCTGAAATTGACTTGAGCATCTTGCATATCACCGCCCTTACTGCAAAGTGAGAAATAAAAGTAAGCTATCGAGTAACTTACCTTATTTCTCACTTCATCGTCATGACCCGACTCATGAAATCACGGCTTCCAGCGTGTGTAAACGAAAACACGGTTTGAGAGACTGGTTCAGGTGATCACTGCCATTTGTCGTATAAGGCATTCGCTAACACTTTGTTTTGTGTCATGAGTACAGATTGCGAAAGGCCTTCTACAAAGAGTAAAGTTACCCCACCCTTCGATTCTTCAGTGCCCAGAATCATTGCATTCTCATTTCCGAAATGAACCGTAAGGGTCTGGTTGCCTTCCGGGTTGGCTGTAAAGCTCCAGTCCGCTTCATAGGCTGCTGAATTCATCGGATTGATCATCACTCGTGTTTCTGAAATAAAGGTCAGCTCATTGAGCTCAGGTACATGGGGTTCATTAGGTTTCGCACCCGGCCCGGCCGCGTCTTGCAGAAAATACCAAGTTTGACCGACAAAATCGTCTAGCGTTAAATCTGTTGTCTGATCAAAAAAGTCTGTCTCGTTATACCAGAAAATCAGATACTTTCTTGACTCATAGACATACAGATAAGCGAGAGCAATATCAGGCGTCACATAAAGAAATTCTATTTCGTTATCAAGATCAGCAGCAATTTTCATTGAGGTACCTGAAACCTCATAAGGCGCATCCGGGCGGATAAAGTTCAGCGAGCTTTCAGTTACCTTTCCATCACGAAACACCAAGCGATGAGGAATGGCTTCTGATACGTTCAGGAAATCAAGGAAAATTGCGCTCTGCCCTTCCAGGAAGGGCTGGATACCTTTCACACGGTCGGAGCGACTGAACTGCCCGCTTTTTTTATCCAGCGTTAAAGTGACGGCATCAAAATCAGCGTGATTGTTTTCCAGCTCCTGAACTTTGTTTTTCAGGTTCTGAATCCAGATTTTCTGCCCTTCCAGATCATTTTCAGACAGGGTTGCACCGAGCATCGCATTCATCGTCCGCGCATACAAATGGACTTTCTTGGCATCAGGATTCGACGATTTTAAAGCCACATAATCCTGATTGAGCAGACTGGCATCCAGATTCAGACTGGCCGCATAATCGGCAAGACTTAGATCGTTTAAATAAGCCAGGGTCGAAAAAGGGGTCAGGATTGTCTGACCGGCAGGCGCATAGAGTTCCGCATCCTGCCAGACAAAACCTGGATGATCGCTGTCTGAAGATTCACCGGCAATTACTCTGGCAATCAACGGGTACTGGCTGTCACTTGCAGAAATGGTGATTTGACCGTTGCCATTGGTTTTTGCGGTTAACAGTTCGCCTGTATTACAGTGCGCATTGCGATTTCGGTCGACACACAGTTGTGCATTCGACAAATAACCGTCGATCACCTGAACAGTGACCTTGCCGTCGATATCCTTACCATTGTCATCGTTATTGCCAGAGTCCGAACCACCACACCCCGATAAAATAGCTGTTGTCACCGCAACAGCAAAAAGCGATTTCCTCATGCGCGCCCCTCAAAAATAAAAACTGAACAAATATAAAACAATATTCACATAGGTTATGAATTTTCAACGCAATATGTCCACATGCGCACAACCACAATGTGCGTGTAATCGAATACACAAATTGAGAAGTGAATCGCAATATCAGGAAAAACAGAAGGGAAATTCAGATATAAAAACGGGAGCCTGCTGGCTCCCGCAATATTATTCTCTTTGGATCTTTACATTAAGCTTGTGCCGGTTTTGCGTTGGCTGGCACGTCGGTAGTGTCTGCCACCACTTGACCTTCAGCACCATGCATCCAACGAATCAGCTGATTTGAGAAAACAACCAGAATCAAACCGGACGCTGCTGCTGTCACAGCAATACCACCGAAGATGGCTAGTGGGCCCGCTTCACCTACATGTGCGCCAATCATACCGGCAACATAGTTAGCAACCGCATTAAAGCCAAACCATACACCCATCATCAGGGAAGCCAGACGTAACGGTGCCAGCTTAGTCATCATAGACAGACCAATTGGCGACAGGCACAGCTCACCCATGGTGTGGAAGAAATAAGCTGCGACAATCCACAACATAGAGGTCTTGGCCGTCATATCGCCACCCTGCTGCATTACGGCACCAACCATGCACACAAAGCCAATCGCCAGCAGGAAGAGTGCAATGGCAAACTTGATTGGAGAGCTTGGCTCTTTAGGCCCCATTTTTACCCACAATGCAGCCAGCAGCGGTGCCATTGTGATGATAAAGAATGGGTTCAGAGACTGGAACCAGGCTGTGGGTACTTCAAAGCTGCCAATCATACGGTCGGCATATTCCTGAGTGTAAATACTCATCAGACCGCCCGCCTGCTCGAAACCGGCCCAGAATACAACCACGAACAGCCCCATGATCATAATCACTTTCAGGCGATCAATTTCCTTTTTCGTCAAAGGTTGTTTCTTACCGTTGTCAGACATGGCAGCAGCTCGCTTCGCAGCGGGTATTTTACCTATGTTACCCAACAGCTTTTCAGCAAACAGCATTTGGGTGACAAGGCTGAATAGCATACCAATACCTGCAGCCAGGAAACCAGCTTTCCAACCAAAAGCCGTGGACGCTGAACCCGCGACAATACCTGCCAGTAAGGCCCCCAGGTTAATGCCCATGTAGAAAATGGTGAAGGCACCGTCACGGCGGTGATCGCCTTCAGAATACAAATCACCCACCATAGTCGAAATGTTTGGCTTAAACAGACCGTTACCAATAATCAACAGTGCCAGGCCGAGATAAAAAGCTGTTGTGGCGTTCGGGTCAACCAGAGAATGTGGCAGTGCAAGAGTGAACTGCCCTAAAGCCATCAGAACACCACCAATGATAATAGAGCGGCGTTGCCCTAAGAAATTGTCGGCGATCCAACCACCGATCAACGGTGTGATATAAATCAGACCGGTATAGATACCATAGAGACTGAGTGCGTCCTCCGTTGACCAGCCAAGACCACCGCTCACTGTTTTATCGGTAAGATACAGCACCAGAATGGCGCGCATTGCATAGTACGAAAAACGTTCCCAAAGCTCGGTACCAAACAGCAGGAACAAGCCTTTAGGGTGTCCCATCAGGGTCCCATTTCCTTTGTTGCTCATAATTATTCTCTTCGTTGAGGTAGCTATGTATCCATAAATGCGGTTCAATTTATAAATTACAAACTAAAACACTGCAAATTTTAACAATATCAGAACAAAACACGAACAACGCAAGTCGTTGATTTTTATAACAACCAAATATCCAGTCGAAAATGGAAATTTACTTTTCACTGACACGACAAATAAACTGTCCAGAAAAACACAACAACAAAGAATTAAATGCCAACAAAGCATAAAAATGCAGAATTTAACGTTAAATTACAGGGATATTAATGATTATTACATTTGGGGCTGACCGAGTGGTCAAAAACCAGCCACGTTAATACCCAAGGTGTGAATACATTTTTGCAACAGGGTGAATAAAAAAAGCAGGCTTATCCACCTGCTTGGTGTTGCATTCTGAACGGGTGACGTACTTTAGCTCTTATCAGCTTTACCGGCTGATTGAGCAAACCTTGAGAGTTGTGTATCCAGCCAGTTCGGCGTTTGGTTCTCATCTTCCGCGCTTTCTTTTCGTCGTATCGCGTTTCTGACCAGAATGGCCCCCAGCCAGCGAATCGGCTCAGGTGGGAAAGCGCCTTTAGGTCCCGACACTAAGCCAGACTGTGCCCAGTCATTGTCTTCTTCAAGTACCAGAGAGGAGAGGATCTGTCCCCCCATCCAGCTCTGTACTACCCCATTGCCGGAATAGCCCAAACCATACACAACAGAAGGGTTGTCCGCTAAACGTCCAAAAAACGGCATGCCAGTGGCAGAGCGATCAGAGGCACCTGTCCAGGTCATCGCCAGTGGAACAGACTGCATTGCAGGGAAAAATCGCCGAAACGCGGCGCGAAGAATCGCTTGGTAACGACTTGGCAGATCAAAAACCGCACTCACTTTATTACCAAAAGAAAAATAGTTGCCGCCTTTGCCGAGCATCAACCGGCCATCCGGCGTTGTACGGTAATAGTGAACAAAGGTTCGGCCATCAATCACGGACTTACCGTCGCGTAAACCCAGATTTTTCAGGTGTTCAGGGGCAGGCTCAGTGATCAACATATCAGAAGAGACCAGCACCACACTGTGTTTAAATTCAGGGAATAAAGATGGCATCCAAGCATTTAACGCCAGTACCACTTTATCTGCCCGAATATTCCCGCCGGGAGTTGCGATCCGAACCGGAGTTTGCTGCCGATCGATCGCCGTCATAGGCGTGTGTTCAAAAATGGTCACGCCCATTTCCTCTGCAACACGCTTGAGACCTCTGACAAGCAATCCGGGCTGAACTGTCCCTGCCGCTGATGAAAAATGGCCTTCGAGATGAACATCGGATCCCGATTCTGATTGTACCTTTTCCTTCGTCCATGGCTGCCAGGCATTGATCGACTGTTTGTCCAACGCCGCCAAAACCGGATCCATTGCCCCTATTTGTGCTCTGTTTGATGCCGTATATAAGGTGCCATCTAACCGGATCTGTGCCTCAATGCCATGCGCTTTACAAAACGCCTCTATGTCATAGACCGCCGCTTCAGAGGCCTTCACCAATCGAATTGCTTCTGCTTCACCGTACAGTTTTTTTAAGGTCAGATACTTGGTTGACCAGGTCAGCATACAACCCCCATTGCGACCCGATGCCCCGCTGCCGCAGAGATCTTTTTCAATCACCAGGATATCCAGAGACGGCTGTTTCATTTTCAGCTGAATTGCCGTCCACAGCCCGGTGAACCCGCCACCCACTATGCAGACATCGGTTGTTGTGTCTTTCTCTAATTTCCTGGGGCGAAGATCAGGTTCGTTTTCCAGTGCTTCTTTAAACCAAAATGAGCTGTACTGTGTCGATTGCATTGCGTCACCAAGTGGTATAGACCAAAATTGCGTATACTCTACGCAAGCTGCCTGCCCAGGCTCAATAGCCAGCAACAGAAAATTCATCTTAGGCGGGAGCTACGCTATGGCATAGCGTCTGCACAGAATGTGCAGTAAGCCAATGGCTATGATTTGATTGTGTTCGTTGTCGGGGAAAACACGAAAGACTTCATGCCTTCCCCGCTCTGCGCTGATATTGCTGCTAAAACATCATCTCCAGAAAATGTGGTTAAGGTTTTGTCTGGTCAACGGATTAGCGCAGTCGTTATCAGCGATAGTTCATCATGGCGATGTAGTCATGTTCTTGCGGTACTGTGGAATCATCATCATAGCCATAAATATCGTCACGAACCTGCAGTTTACCTTGCTCATCAAGCCAGGCGGTGCGGTAAATAAAATCCACCGCCAGTGTTTTTCGCAGATTGATCGTCGCTGGGTTGCGTTTTCGCAATAAATTATCATAGGTTGCACTTTGTCCTGCCCGCTGCCTTTCCAGCAGGAAGTAGGCTAAGTCGTGCGCCTTCTCCACCCTGACACAACCCGAGCTGAAGTTCCTTTTACTTTTGTTAAACAAACGCTTAACCGGCGTATCGTGCAAATAAATCGAAAAATCATTCGGCATCATGAATTTCACCTGCCCAAGTGCATTACCAGGGCCGGGTCTTTGCTGAAATTCGTAAGGAAAATTACGGGCCGACACCGTACTCCAGTCAATTTGTGCGGGGTCAATCGACTGCGCATCACTCCATCCCGACACCATCCGCATGTTATGACGTGCCAGATAGTCAGGAGATCGTTTCATGCTGGGTATGACATCTTCTTCCTTGATAGTTTCAGGGACATTCCAGGTTGGATTCACCACCATGTGATTGATAGCAGAAGAGAATAAATAGGTTGGCCGGCTGCTTCTGCCCACAATGACTTTCGATTCAAATACCACATTTTCATCATTCAGAACCCGCAACATGAATTCCGGAATATTCACCTGAAGCACCTCACCCTGACCCTGTCGCTGCAGAACACGGTTACGCTGTAGATTCAGGGCCAGAAGCTGGGCAACCTGTTCGTACGAACGCGCCATATTCTGCGCGGTTTCAGGGCCAATAACGCCATCATCTGTCAGGCCATGACGCTGCTGGAACTGCCGGATGGCCTGATGAAGTACACCGGTATTGGTGAGTCGGTTTACTGCTGACTCACCGGTTGCCTGCTCCATCTTCATGACATTGGCATAATCCTGATCCGACAAGTCACCATAAGTATTGAGCATACGTGCAAGCTTGTCACCGTTAGGTATTTCAGCGCCAAATTTAATGGCCGGGCGTCCCGACAGATACACACCATGCGGCTCAGCCTGTTCAAGCACGCGCATTTCGGCAACCAGCGCGTCAAAGTGCTTGTCTGTCGGACGCAGTCGTTGCAGTGAGGTTAGAGTCAGTGGCACAGTGATCATAGGGGCTGACGCAAGGTGTTGAGCATCCAGGGTAAAGTTGGCAGGCCGATAGAGCGCACTCGGATCATTGAGCATCTGGTTAACGGTGGACTGGTAGACCATCAGGGTATCTGTCGCCAGAAGATCCAGACCGCGTTGATCATCGCGCTGCGATAGCTGTTGCAGTTCCTGAACTCGCTGCAATAAACCCGGCACCCTATGGGTTTCAGCCAGTGCTGTTAACTGCAGCAGTAATTCATCCACCAAAACCGGATCACGCCAGAGGGGCATAAAATCATGACTGGCGTAAAGGTTTTGCAACGCTGTTGGGAAACACAACGGGTCAGTCTGGCCCGGACAAAGCTGGCGAGTGCTCAGAACGGAAACCGATTCCAACCCGTGCCTGCCGAGCTGAGGGACAGTCAGCGAGGCAGAAATAATCGAACTCTGAGCAGGAACCAGCCTTATCACGCCTTCTTCTGCCGCCAGCGAATACGCGGACATCAGCACTGCCGCAGCCAGTCCGGCTGTTCCTTTCACGAAACCAGAGACCGCAACATCCATTGCCTGTCGTGTCACTTTGCCGCTGTTGAAATTGAGCATAGCCTGACAACCCCACTTTACGTTCTTTGTTATTCGCACTAAAAGTCAGTAGTGGTTAACTCACTTTTATCCGGCTTTTCTTAGCCTAAGTTTATCCAAGCCACCAGCTGTAAAGTGTTCAACATTTAATAATCGCTAATATTAACGTTAGCTATACAGTAAAGTACCTGTGCAGTAATGATTGACGTTATATTCACTATTTTTAATATCAATTACGTAATTTTGTCTTGCAGATATGTAATCGGTGCCATAAAAAAAGCCAATACAGACAGTTAGCTGTATTGGCTTTTTTTTACGACGGCAGGCTGGGTAGCGAAAAGCGGTTAACGCAGTCCGTGAAGGAACTCTGCACGAGTCGCAGGTATGCGTTTAAAAATACCGCCGAGTGCGGTTGTTGTTGTCTCGCTGGTTTGATCCATCACACCGCGGGCTTTTACACAGTAGTGCGTGGCATCAATTCTCACTGCGACATCATCGCTTTCCAACAAAGTTTGTAGCGCAACTAAGATTTGCTGCGTCATACGTTCCTGCACCTGCGGACGCTGAGCAAAGAAACGCACAATGCGATTAATCTTCGACAGGCCGATAATTTTTCCGCGCGGAATATAAGCCACCGTTGCTTTACCATCTATGGTTACAAGGTGATGCTCACAAGTGCTGGTCAGGGTGATCTCTTTTACCCGCACCATTTCATCACAGTTCATTTTGTTATCAATGACAGTGATTTTCGGAAAGTTGCCGTAATCCAGACCGGAGAAAATTTCGTCTACATACATTTTCGCGATACGTTTTGGGGTATCCATCAAGCTATCATCGGTGAGATCCAGAGATAATAATCCCAGAATTTCGCGCATGTGGAATTCAATACGTTCTTTCTTCTCGGCATTGCCAACCAATTCGGTTGTCATCGGGGTTTCCAGTCCACGCACTTCTAACGCCTGACGGACTTTCAATGCTGATTCGCTTAATGTTGTCATTTTCTCCTCCAACTGACTGAGGCTGATGATCGAACAACACTGCCTTGCCAGTAAAACTGAGCCCGAAGGATACCCCCATTTAGCAACAATTACACCTCGTATTTGCTGGGGGAATTAGTTCCGGCGAGTTTTTTTTGTCATAATAGTCAGCAATTAAGCATAACGAATGAAGGATTAGCAAATGGACTCGTGTGATGCGCCGGGCTTGATGCCGGTAGAAACAGCCATTGAGAAAATGCTGTCAGTGGTCAAACCTATCAGCAAAACCAATAGATTACCTTTGGCAGAAACACTGGGGCTGGTACTGGCAGAGGATGTGACCTCCCCGATTAACGTCCCGCCCTTTGCCAATTCCGCCATGGATGGCTACGCCCTTCAGCGTGCTGATTTAGACAAAACAGACACCCTGACTCTGGCCGGTCAGTCGTTTGCAGGTAGCCCTTTCGACGGTTCATGCCAATCAGGCCAGTGCATCCGTATTATGACAGGCGCAGAGCTACCGGCAGGGACAGATACCGTGATCATGCAGGAAGAGACAGAAGTTCTCGGCGATCAAATCCGCTTTCTGGCTACACCTCAGGCAGGAGACAATGTCCGCCCGATTGGCGATGACATTCAACTCGGCGAAGTTGTTGTTGCCAAAGGCCACAGGCTTTCAGCGCGAGAACTCCCGCTGATCGCTTCACTGGGCATTGCCAGCCTGCCTGTTTTCGAACGACCGAAAATCGCTTTCTTTTCCACCGGTGACGAGCTGCGCCCGCTCGGCGAACCGCTGGCCGCCGGCCAGATTTACGACAGCAACCGTTACGGGATTCGGGCGCTGCTGGATAAATTCGGCTGCGAGGTGCTGGATCTGGGGATTATTCCTGACGATCCCGCCCAGTTAGCGGCGGCTTTTGCGAAAGCCACCAGCACAGCGGATGTGTTAATCACCTCAGGTGGCGTCAGCGTTGGTGAAGCGGATTACACAAAAGATATCCTCACCCAGCAAGGTGAAGTTGGTTTTTGGAAGATAGCCATGAAACCAGGCAAGCCTTTTGCTTTCGGCAAGGTCAACGACTGCTGGTTTTGCGGTCTGCCGGGGAACCCGGTGTCAGCCATGCTCACCCTGTATCAGATGGTTCAGCCTGTCCTTGCCCAGTTGGCGGGCCAGAGTCAGTATCAGGCTCCCCAGCGCTTACCGGCCATTGCCAGTACCGTGTTTAAAAAACGCCCTGGCCGTACCGACTTCCAGCGCGGCATTTATCAGGTGAACGACAAAGGGCAAATAGAAGTGGCCACAACAGGCAATCAGAGGTCAGGCGCATTCAGCTCCATGCATCAGGCCAACTGCCTGGTCATTCTGGAACAAGAGCGCGGCAAAGTGCAGCCGGGTGAAACTGTCACGATTGAACCGTTTAACGCCAGTATGTATTAAATGATGACCGAGCAGGAGCCAGTGATGGAAGAGTTATCTGATCAAGAAATGCTGCGTTACAACCGGCAGATCATTTTGCGTCAGTTCGACTTTGAGGGCCAGGAAGCCTTAAAAGCGGCGCACATACTGATCCTTGGTGCCGGAGGGTTAGGTTGTGCCGCGAGCCAGTATCTGGCTGCGGCCGGCGCCGGCGTGCTGACCCTGATTGATGACGATAAGGTTGAGCTCTCCAATCTGCAACGGCAGGTGCTCCACCACGACGTGACTGTGGGTATGCTGAAAGTCGACTCCGCCAAACAGGCACTTGAGCGGATGAATCCGCACTGTTCTATTCGCACCATTGGCGAGCGGCTGGATGATGCGGCCCTGCTCACCCTGATAAAACAGCACACGCTGGTTGTCGACTGCAGCGATAACCTGCCGACGCGAAACCAGTTGAACCGTTTATGCTACCAGACTCAAACCCCTCTGGTTTCCGGCGCGGCAATACGCATGGAAGGCCAGGTCAGTGTCTTCACCTATCAGAACGATCAGCCTTGCTATGCCTGCCTCAGCAGCCTGTTCGGCGAACAAAACCTGACCTGTGTTGAAGCCGGTGTGATGTCACCTCTGGTCGGTATCATCGGTGCGGTGCAGGCGATGGAAGCCATCAAAGTGATAGCGGCTATGGGCAAACCGCTCACAGGTAAAATTCTGCTGCTGGACGCCATGACTATGCACTGGCAGGAAATGAAGCTGATGAAGCAGGCGAACTGCCCGGTTTGCGGGAGTAACGAATAACACGAGTAAAAAGAGCCTGACTGAGATCAGGCTCTTTGCTTAAGGCTCTTTAGTCAATCTTACAGAACGTTTCGTCGCATCACTTCATGATGTACAAATCACGGGTGTAGCGGTTTGCCGATGCATTGGTCGTTGAATACCCGCCGACTTTTGGCGACTTGATAACTGTCTTGGTATAAAAATACACAGGGATTGCCGGCATATCTTCAGCAAAAATACGTTCCGCTTCCTGATAGAAGTGATTACGCTCTTTATCTGATTTCGCCGCTAAAGCGTCTGCCATTGCTTTGTCGTAGGCTTGATTGGCCCAGCGAGAATAGTTCATGCCCTTGCTTTCAAAGTACGACAAAAAGGTTGATGCTTCATTATAGTCACCTACCCAGGCATAACGCGCCAGACTAAAGTCTTTCTGAGCCAGTTTCTGCAGGAAGGTTTTCCATTCCTGGTTCGCCAGATCCACTTCTACCGGCAGGCTTTGCTTCCACATCGACAGCATCGCCAGCGCCAGTTTTTTGTGCGATTCATTAGTGTTATATACCAGCTCAAATTTCAGCGGGTTATCTTTCGAATAGCCTGCTTCTTTCAACAATTCCTGCGCTTTTTGGTTACGTTCCTTCTGAGACAGCGAAGCCCAGGGCAATTCCGGCGCATCAAAACCCGCCACGGCAGGCGGTGTCACACCGTAGGCTGGGATCTGCCCCTGCCCCAGAATAAACTGAGTCACCACATCACGATCGATCGCATAAGCCAGTGCTTTACGGACGCGGACATCATCAAATGGCTTCTTATCTAAGTTGAACAGATAGTAATAGGTCGCCAGCGATGGCATGGTCAGCAGCTCATCAGGACGCTCTTGCTTGATGTGCTTATACTGTTCGAGCGGAAATGTCGCCGTGATGTCAATTTCACCGGTACGGTAACGGTTATACTCTGCCGTCTGATTTTCAATCGCCAGATAGGCGGCTTTGTTAATCACCGTTTTAGCATCATTCCAGTATGCCGGGTTACGTACCAGATCAATGCGCTCGTTCACTACCCAGTTGGTCAGAGTGTACGCACCTGAGCTGACGATATGATCCGGATTGGTCCAGTTATCACCATACTTTTCAACCGCTTTACGGTAGACAGGAAACGTTGATGGATGTGAGAGCATTTTGACAAAATAAGGGGTTGGCTGAGTCAGACTAAACTGAACGGTGTTGTCGTCCAGAGCCTTGACACCCAGAGTCTCTTTGTCTTTTTTGCCATCAGTGATGTCTACAGCATTCACAATATTCGCTGTACCCAGATACCACGAATAAGGCGCTGCGGATGCCGGATCGGCATTGCGCTTAAAGCTGTATTCCACATCGTGCGCCGTTAATGGTTCACCGTTAGACCACTGAAGCCCGTCACGAAGATGGAAAGTCACGGTTTTGCCATCAGCAGAGATGTCCCAGTGCGAGGCCAGGGCAGGAATAATATTGCCTTCCTTATCTTCAGACACTAAACCGTCGAACAAATCGCTGATCACCTTGCTGCTTGAGTCATCTGTGGTCATGGTGGGATCTAAGGTTGGCACCTCACCGCCCAGACTCCAGACAATTTCCTGTTTCTCTGCCAGCGTCACACCCGCAGGCACATCGGCTGCGTAAGCCGCGCCAGACATCAGCAGCGAAATACCTGCAGCCAATGCTTTCACTTTCATTCCTTGCATGTTTATTCCTTGTCAATTGTAGTGTGTTGTCAGGTTGGATAAGCCTTGGATGGGACCTAACAGTTTTTTACTCACAATCAATGACTATAAATGGCTCAATGCTGTAACCATTCAGGTATATAAACATACGCTCATATTGAGCAAGAGAGAATAACAGCGGTCACAAAAAAGCCGGTGAGTTTCACCGGCTTATGTCAGAATTGCAGCACTTTCAGTTATCGTTGAGACGGATACCATCCCTTTCGATGATGATCAGGCCTTTCTTGTATAAGCTGCCAATGGTTTTTTTGAACGTTGCTTTACTGGTTCTGAACGCTTTGAAGATATCATCGGGTGCTGACTTATCGCTCAAAGGCAGAAAGCCCCCCTGCCGCTCCAGCGTTGTCAGGATTTTATCCGCCAGATCGTCCACTTTCGCTTTGCCTGCTTTTTGTAACGACAGGTTGATCTTGCCATCGGGGCGAATTTCTTTGATATAGGCTTTCAGTTTCTTACCGACAAACAACTTACCAAACGCTTCTGTCTTAAAGAAAAGTCCCCAGTGCAAATCTTCGATCACCGCTTTGTAACCCAGCTCAGTCGTTTCCGCGATTAAGACCTTCACTTCATCGCCCACTTGATACGGTGCCGGTGTTTTATCCAGAAAACGGTTCAGTTTAGTCGAGCCAACTATACGGCCGGACGCTTTGTCGGTATAGATTCGCACCAGAATATTCTGACCGACTTCCAGGCGGCGTCGCTGCTCACTGAACGGTACCAGCAGATCTTTATCCAGCCCCCAGTCAACAAAGGCGCCGACACCCGAAATGCCGACTATCTTCAGCAGCGCAAAGTCACCGACTTGCGCCAGCGGTGTTTTCGTCGTCGCAATAATGTCATCTTCAGAATCAAAATAGACGAACACCTCCAGATTATCCCCCAGAGATGTGCCTTCAGGCACAGACGATTTCGGCAGCAAAATATTGCCAAAATCCTCGCCACCATCCAGAAACACGCCAAAATCTACAATTTTTACGACTTCCAACGTGTTGTACTGACCAACTTTAATCATAAATATGTCACTCTCAGGGTAAACTATTCCAGCGGTTATCCGCCTCAATCTCCGGTCAGCAGCGTTTCTGACACAAAACTAACGCTGAACAGGAGAAAGCTCGCTATTTTGAAACGCGCATTATACGTGATGTTGATTCAGGCTGCCTGACCAAAATAGGCGTATCTGACCAAAATTTCTGCTGTCGAGCCATAACTCGTTGTCTGGTAGTGCTATTTCACATGAGTTTACACTAAAATTCTAACAGCAACTGAATCCGGCAAACCCACACCACAGAACCTTCAGAGAGGAACCGACTTAAAGTGATCACCGTTGAAAAGAAAGATGGCCATAACCTGAAAATGTCGCATGTCATCCATGAGGCAAAAAATCGTCAGCTTGATGTATTTCTTTTCATTCCCGGTGAACTTGGCCTGAACGCCAATATCATGTCTGAAGACGAGTTCTACCATAATGTCATTCACGGTAAGCGAACTTACTTCAGTGATGTTCATCATCTTCCACTGGTACACAGTCGCCTCGCCAGTCGTGGTAATTTGCCATCCGGTCAGTATCGCTTGAGCCTGAGTTTGTTTGCTTACCAGTTTGCGGTGGCACTGGAAGAAACCGTCCATCAACTACTTGATGAAAAAACAGAGCGAACCACAGAGGAACTGGAAGAAGTCGCCAGTGTTTCGGCAGGGATTCTCAAGCGTTTGCGCCGGAATGTGCCGAGTGATGAAGAACTGCTCAAGTATTACCAAAACATAGATAACTATTTGTCCTGGTTTACAGAACAGCGTTTCCTTTCGTTGGTCGCCCACCTGCCAAGAGCGGAAAACTACAGCGAAATCAAAGCACTGTATCTGGATTTCTGTCAGACAGAATCCGCTCACCGTTTATCTAATAATTATAACTCTGAGCGCGCAACGGCTGATCCAACGCGCATGTCGAACAAAATGCGGTTGCTGCGACGCCTGATAGAATATCCGGTCACCATGAAAGAGAGCACGACTGTTTTGGGTAATACCACCAAAAAAGTCGTGACAGGGTTTGCGGCCGGTTTTGTGATGATCTTTGTCACCATCATGCTGATTGAGGCCCGCGGTGTACTTGGTGACATTACCGCGTCGTTTATCCTGGTGCTGTCGGTAATTTATGCCGCCCGCGAGGTGTTTAAAGACGACCTTAAGCACGCTCTCTGGCGCTGGGTACGAAAAGGCAAACCCAAGTGGCGTAAACAGTTTTTTGACAGCGACAGCAATAAACTGATTGGCCGCCAGCTGGAATGGCTGGAATACATGCGCTACGACACGCTGGATGACAACATCAAAAAAGCGCGCAAGCACAAGGTGTCGGCTAAAGAAGAAGCCATTCTGCATTACAAAAGTACCACCAGAATGTCGACGACCAAGTTTCTGACCGGGTATGAACAAACCAAAGAATCGATTCTTTTTGATCTGCGCTTCCTGTCCACGCTGATGGAAAAAGGTTCCCAGAAGATTTACGTCATGCGTGACGGCCAGGTGGCGAGAGAATCGGTTGAAAAACGGCACCTGATTAACCTGATCACCCGTGAGAGTGACGAAGATCAGGAACCTAAAATACAGCGCTGGAAGATCATCATGAACCGTTCAAAGATCGTCGATATTGAAGCGATTGACTGATTTCCTTCGCTAACTGACACGATTGTGGGCCTCTTCTATGCTTATGTTATGAGGAGGCCCGCTTTCCTATGCCATTAACCCTACATTTTATGCCTTGTTTACAGGCCGTAACTTGATACGCTACCCCTCACTTTCATCTTCCTGGCGGCCATTATGCGCAAACTGACCGAATTGATTTTCAATAATACTTACAGTGAATTACCCAGTGTGTTCGGCACCCGGGTGATCCCCCAGCCGCTGGAAAATCCTTATCTGGTCAGTGTCAATCCTGCCGTCTGTGAAATGCTGGAACTGGATCCTGCCGAAGCGCAAACCCCTTTCTTTGCAGAACTGTTTACCGGCAATGAAGCACTGCACGGACTTGACCCGCTGGCCATGAAATACACAGGTCATCAGTTCGGTCAGTACAATCCGGATTTAGGCGATGGACGCGGCCTTTTGATGGGAGAAGTGATCACATCACAAGGCAACAAGTGGGACATTCATCTGAAAGGCTCCGGGCAAACCCCATATTCCCGCATGGGAGACGGACGCGCAGTGTTACGCTCCAGCATCCGTGAATATCTGGCCAGTGCGGCCATGAAAGGCCTGGGTATCCGAACCACGCATGCACTGGCCGTGTTAGCCAGCGACACCCCTGTTTACCGGGAAAAAGCAGAACTGGGCGCCACACTGATCCGTGTCGCAGAAAGCCACCTGCGTTTCGGCCACTTTGAATACCTGTTTTATACCCAGCAGCACACGGAGCTGAAGCTGCTGGCGGATTATCTGATCAAGCATCATTTCGCTGATCTACTCACCCATGCCACACCGTATGCGGCCATGTTCCAGCGCATCGTCGATCTGACAGCCACCTTAATCGCTGACTGGCAAGCGGTTGGTTTTGCTCACGGTGTGATGAATACCGACAACATGTCAGTGCTCGGACTGACATTCGACTACGGTCCTTACGGGTTCCTGGACGATTATCAACCGGGTTATATCTGTAACCATTCAGACTATTCAGGCCGCTACGCGTTTAACCAGCAACCGTCCATTGCACTGTGGAATTTATCCGCGCTTGGCTATGCATTAACCCCGCTTCTCGACAAAGAAGAGATTGATGCCGCACTGCACAGCTACCAGTCACGGCTTCAACAGGAATACAGCATCCGGATGCGCAATAAATTGGGCATTATGGAACGCCATGAAGAAGACAGCGCCCTATTCAGTGAGATGTTTGAGCTGCTCGCCAATCAGGCAATAGATTACACCCTGTTCTTCAGAACGCTGACTGACATTCCAGCCGGAAACCTGACTGACAGCAGCCACCTGTTTTCGGATCTGGTTAACGATCCTGCGCCCCTGCAAGCCTGGCTTAACACTTACGCGAAGCGACTGACACTCGAACAGAACAACGATGCCGATCGCTTAGCGTTAATGCGGCTGCATAATCCTAAATACATACTGCGGAACTATTTAGCCCAGCAAGCCATTGAGCAGGCGGAAAGTGGCGACTATGCCATGGTTGAGAATCTGCTGAACGTTCTGGCCAACCCATATGACGATCACCCTGACTATGAGCAGCTGGCGGCGAAACCACCGCAATGGGGAAAAGAGCTGGAAATCAGTTGCTCGTCTTAGCAAGCACACTTTTCCGGCACGATGCCGACACGATACAAAAGAGCGGCAAGTATAAAAAGAGCCTGAATACTCAGGCTCTTCGTAGTTATTGTGGGCTGCAGATAAGACTCGTCACTGCGTGTTCCGATAGCCAGCGCTGAAGTTTTGGCTGAACGGTGACAGAGCGTGACAGCAATTCACAATGCTTATTCACTTCCCGGCTCTTTTTCAGCGTACGTTCAGCCAGAAATAACACTGCGTCATTATAAGGTTCGTCATAATCCAGCGTGTCATTTGCCGGGTCTATCGCCAGCGTCAGTTGTGCCAGATGATCCAGATCGATCACTACACCATCAAAGTAATGCAGAAATTTATCCGCCATCACAGCATTGGCCGGTAAATCACACATCAGATGCACCTGCAAACCTGACTTTCCGCGAAACAAACCTTGTTCTGCCAGCAAATCATGAACGGATGCCGCATCACTGTATGTACGGACAAAAGGAATCACTATGGCTATCGGCAAATCACCGGTCACATGGCGCAGCTGCTTTATAATTTTACACTGCAGTGCAAACATCCTGGCCCACTGCGGGTGCAGGTAGCGAGCCACACCGCGCAGTCCCATCACAGGATTTTCTTCTCTCGGCATTAAATGACCGCCAATCTGCGTACTGTCGCTGGCAATCTCCGCTCCGCTGAGTCTCAGCTTCAGTACCGGTTTGGTATGTCCTGCCGCAATACGTTTCTGAGCAAATTCAGACAAATCATTGACCAGCCTGTCAACCAGAAAGCTCTCAGCATCTTTCCCGCCGGTTATCGCTGACAACGCCGCTTTCTCATCACCATTGAGTACATCCGGCTGACACACAGCGCTGAGATGAATCCCGGTTTCTGCTATTAACGCATCCAACCCTATCAAAACTGTATTGCTGGCTTCATCTGTTGACCTTGATACCAATTGCGAGCGCGTTAATGCGATTACTTTACCCGCGACAACATTGGTCGCCCACTTCTCTGCGGACATCATAGCCATCTCCCTTACACTGCTGTTTATTATCTGTTATTCAACCAAAGTAGCTCAGCATCCGAGTTACTCTGAAAGGCAAGCACTATTTTTATGCTTACAGGAAACATAACAATTCATTTTTATCCGGTGCAACCATTATTCAGGTTTTCTTCAGATCCCAGTAAATTCAGGCCATAAAGGTGATGGATATTAATCGTTTGGTTTATTCCTGCGGCCTTTTAGGCTATCTTTATCCGTCATCAATGTTACACCTGAAAAGCAGGCGCCCAAATGCCCCAAAAAACCGATGAACTTCGTACCGTCAGTCTCGGACGTATGCCTTCTCCAGACGAGGTGGAAGCCGCCCATCCGATGACAGATCCCACCGCCAAGCACATCGCTCATTCCCGCCGTGAGATCGAAAACATTCTGACAGGCAAAGATAACCGCCTTCTGGTCATCGTTGGCCCATGTTCAGTCCATGATACAGAAGCCGCTCTGGACTATGCGCGTCGCCTGCTGACACTGAAAGACAAATACCAGGAAAAACTGTGCATTGTAATGCGCACCTATTTCGAAAAACCACGGACTGTCGTTGGCTGGAAGGGCCTGGTTTCCGATCCCCATCTTGATGGTAGTCTGGATTTAGTTGCCGGTTTGTACAAAGCCAGAAAACTACTGCTCGACATTAATCAGCTGGGCATGCCAACAGCGACCGAGTTCCTTGATATGATCACAGGCCAGTACATTGCGGACTTGATCAGCTGGGGAGCGATTGGCGCACGTACCACTGAATCTCAGATACACCGTGAAATGGCCTCTGCGCTTTCCTGTCCGGTAGGATTTAAAAACGGCACCGATGGTAATGTGAAAATTGCGATAGATGCGATTCGTGCCACCCGTGCACCGCACGTTTTTTGCTCCCCGGCAAAAAATGGCGAGATGACGATTTACAAAACCGCGGGCAATCCCCATGGCCACATTATTTTGCGTGGCGGAAAAATGCCAAATTATCACGCAGAAGACATTCAGGCAGCCTGTGACGCGCTGGAAGAGTTTGCGCTGCCGACTAAGCTGGTAGTCGATTTCAGCCATGGAAACTGTCAGAAGCAACATAAACGCCAGCTTGATGTGGCTGCCGACATCTGTAAACAACTGACAGATGGCAGTCGCTACATTGCCGGCATTATGGCAGAAAGCTTTATTGTTGAAGGTAATCAGTCACTGGAAAGCGGCCAGGAAAAAGGCCTAACCTATGGTCAATCCATCACCGACCCTTGCATAAGCTGGGAAGATACTGAAGAAATGCTTGCCATGCTCGCTGCTGCAGTCCAAAAACAATAAGCCAGGCCAAAAGCCATTAGTTACAATAGTCTGGCGTTTTATGATATAAAAACGCCCATTAACAATGATGAGCAGGAATACACCATGCCTTCTTTTGATATTATTTCTGAAGTCGATACCGTTGAGCTGAAAAATGCGGTAGATAACAGTAACCGCGAGCTGGACACCCGCTTTGATTTCCGCAATGTAGAAGCCACTTTCAGTCTGAATAAAGAAATCGTGAAAATGTCTGCTGAAGCTGAGTTTCAGCTGCTGCAAATGCGCGATATCCTTCGCGGAAACTTAGCCAAACGCGGCGTTGATGCCCGCGCGATGGAAACCAAAGACATGGTTCACACTGGGAAAACCTATTCACAGGAAGCCATGTTTAAGCAAGGGATTGATACCCCTGTGGCTAAGCAAATAGTCAAAATGCTAAAAGATTCCAAGATCAAAGTGCAAGCCTCTATTCAGGGCGACAAAGTCCGGGTAACCGGTAAAAAGCGCGATGACCTGCAAGCTGCAATGGCGCTGGTACGAAGCTCAGAAGAGCTGGATAAACCTTTCCAGTTTGAAAACTTCCGCGACTGATTCACCGCTTTATCCATTGATTTCAGGAAGGCGATACATGCCTTCCTGATCAGCCACAGAGTCAACATCAACACTTTTTACACTACTCCAATTAAGTTGTAGTGCGTTATCACAACTTCTCAGCAAGTCTCTGACTCCTTCACTGATTCCTATTGCTTGCTATCACAGTTTGTCATTTCATCTCACGACAAAACTGTCATAAGCGATACCTTAATTTGCAGTACATTTTTTCGGTCAACTGACCGGCTTTTACTGCACTTAAGGAACCAACAATGAATAACAGACACATACTGCAAAGGACGCTGAAGACAGTCCTGATCAGCAGTGCTTTACTCTCTGCCAGCGTCATGGCCACGGCGAATTACAACCCCGATGGCGTTTATAGCGCGGGTGAACAAGTCATCTATCAGGGAGCCACTTATCAAGCACTGCGCAGCACAGAAAACGAGGCACCCGATACGTATCTGGGCGATGCCTGGCAACAAGTCAACGCGCTGAATGTAACGTCATCAACAACACCGACGTATCCGGCCTACCAAAGCAGTGCTGTGTATGTAGGGGGTGACCACGTTTCTTACAACAGTCAGATTTATAAAGCAAAATGGTGGACACAGGGAGAAGCACCAGACACCACACCCGGCACAGGCGTTTGGGAGTGGGTCAGTGCAGACAACAACCCTGATCCCGGCCCCGGCCCTGATCCGGATCCAACGCCGGAACCGACACCGGCCAACGGTATCATTGGTCAGAACCCGGACGGTAGCTATATCATGAGCAAAACCTATCTGGATGCCCGTGAAGCCGAACTGACCAGCTCGCCGGAATTCGCTGCAGTGCTGGCTTCAATCAGCACACGCGACAACGCAGTTGTAGAAGCCGTTGTTCCTGGCTTGTCTACCAACCCGGATAACGTCAAACGGGTTGAAGCCTTAATCAGCGAGCAAAAATGGGATGCGCTGTTCCCGGAGCGCAACGTCGTCTATACCTACTCTAATTTTCTGAAAGCAGTCGCGAAATTCAAAGGTTTTTGTGCCACCTATACCGATGAGCGTGCAGCGCAATCAGATGCCATCTGTGCCAAATCGCTGGCCGTCATGTTCGCGCATTTCACTCAGGAAACCGGCGCCCATAACCCCCACTCTCCTTACGAAGAATGGCGGCAGGGCCTGTTCTTTGTACGCGAAGCCGGGTGTTCGGAAGAGGCCTCTTCCTGTGGCTACAACAGTGAATGTGCCGCCAGTAACTGGCAGACTGAGCAGTGGCCATGCGGGACTAACCCCGACGGCAGTTATGTGAAGTATTTCGGTCGTGGTGCCAAACAACTGTCTTACCACTACAACTACGGCCCCTTCTCTGACTTTATCTTTAACGACGTTAGCGTACTGCTACAAGATCCGGATCGTGTTGCTGACAGCTGGCTGAACCTGGCGTCTGCCGTGTTCTTCTTTGTGTATCCGCAGCCACCGAAACCTTCCATGCTGCATGTTATTGACGGTACATGGCAGCCAACAGCAGCAGATATTGCTGAGAAGCGCGTACCCGGCTTTGGTGTCACCACTATGATCATCAATGGCGGTATTGAATGCACGCTTGACACTGAGAAACCTCAGTCAGTCAACCGTATTAAATACTACCGTGGTCACGCTGCCGCTCTGGGTGTTGCCATTCCCGCAGACGAACAGCTGGGCTGTGCGGGTATGAAAGCGTTCAAGAAAACAGGTGACAGCACCTTTGGCCTGTACTGGGAAAATGACTGGAGCTATTACCCGGATAACCCGGGCGGCAGCAGCTTTGCCTGCCGGATTGAATCCGGGTATCAAACCGCGCACACCACACTGAAAAAAGGCGATTATGCCAAGTGTATCCAGAAGTATTACGGCGTGACGATTGAGTAACACCACTCATTCCAGCAACATCAGATAAAGATTCCGGGATAATGAACAGCGTCATGCACTTATCCCGGATTTTTTCATGCAATAGCCTGAAAATGTGCAAGCTGTGACACCGATTCCCCTATCCGCTTTCTGTACCCTGATTTCTTTTTGTCTCACACCCGAGTTTGTTAGAGTGCCACTGCCTATCGTCGCAGACGGTGATCAGGCGACACCTTTTTCACAACTAACGGAAACACTGAATGACCCTGCCAGAGCGTCCATCTGACGAACAACCTGAAAACCCGCTTATCTGGCCCATTCTCAGCCTGCTGGAAAAGCAACCCGATGGATGGATGGTGCATACCCTGGCGGAATCGTTGAAACAGCAAGGTTTACTGAACACCTTAGACGAGGTTGCTGAGCAGGATCTGTTCAAGCGAAATTTTCTGCTGATGAATGCGCTATACCAGCTGCAGCAAATGCTGTTGCCCCGGCAGTGGCTGCAGGCTCAGGCAATGAACATCAAACTGATGCAAAATCAGGGTGATCAGCAGGTCGACGAGCAAGACCCGCTCAGGGAATACTATCTGGACTGGCAGAATTATAACTCTGATACCCACTCCATCCGCGATCTGCTGTCAACGTTCTGGCAAAGATATCAGCAACACATTGGCAACCTGAGTGTCACGACAAACGCCTCATGGCAACAAGATCTGGCCGTACTTGAGCTTCCCGCTGATGCCAGTCCGGCACAAATACGCAAACAATGGCGAAGGCTGGCATTGCGCTGGCACCCTGATCGCCCGGAAGGTAATACAGAGAAATTCCGACAGGCCTGTGAAGCCTGGCAGCGCATTCAAAGCCGCCTCCACAACTAATCCCAAACGCCAACTCATTCAATTTTTTCTAATAAGCTGTTCGTCAGCCTGAACTGTTCTGTTGCCTTTGCCCGGCGTACACTTTTTTCAAACTACGCCGGAAGCTGATATTCGGAGGCAATCATGGCAATCAGACACATTCAACATATCCTGCGCTCTCACCCATCGTCAGATGGTGATGGTGTCAAAATTCAACGCGTGCATGGTTTCGACAATGCGGCATTTTCGCCTTTTCTGATGGTTGATGAGCTCAAGTCTGATCAGGCCGCTGACTATATTGGCGGGTTTCCACCTCATCCTCACCGAGGCATAGAAACACTGACTTATATGTTACGCGGTCACTTCCAGCACCAAGACCACTTGGGCAACAAAGGCGAGCTGAAAGACGGTGGTGCGCAATGGATGTCGGCAGGTAAAGGGGTTATTCACAGTGAGATGCCCATCATGGCCGACGGGCAATTACATGGTTTTCAAATTTGGATAAACCTGCCCGCCAACAAAAAAATGCTGCCCGCTCAGTACCATGACTTCCAGTCTGACGTGATTACAGAGAAACAGCTAAATGAGCAGAACCTGATTCGTGTTATTGCCGGCGATCTCACCATTGACGGTGACACTCTGACAGGTCCGCTACAAGAAACGGGTGTACCCACCACTATTGCAGACTGGCGAGCAGCAGCCGGTGAGCAATTGAACAGTTGCCTGAACCCGGATTTCCAGGCCATGCTGTATGTTTACCAGGGAGCAGTCAGCATCGAGGGACGACATGCCAAAGCCGGTGAACTGGTGATGTTAACCGCAGGTGAAGGTCTGGCAATAACGGCCACAGAAGATACCGGGCTGCTATTGCTTTCGGGCACCCCGATTAATGAGCCAGTGGCACATTACGGCCCTTTTGTCATGAATACCATGGAAGAGATCGAGCAAGCGATTCGTGATTATCAGGCCGGCCAGCTGACCGACTAGCTGATAGCCACACGCCCTACGAAAACAGCCCGCAATGCGGGCTGTTTTTTTATCTTTCGCCAATCAGTATAAACTGGCTTCGCCTTCGGGACGGGTCTTAAACCGCCGGTGCAGCCACATATACTGCTCTGGTGCCTGCATGATCATAGGTTCTACCGCGTGTTTGTTGATATAGACTGCTGCCGCATCCGGATCATTATGCGGGAAGTCTTCCAACGGTTTAAACACTCTGAGTGTATACATACCGTCATCGGTGTCGCGGACCAGGGCAATAGGTACAATGGCACAATCAGTGGCATCAACCAGTAAACTGGTTCCTACCGTCGTACACGCCTTATCAACGGCAAACAGGGGCGCAAAGGTTGAACGGCGACGACCATAATCATGATCAGGGGCATACCAGACCCGCTCCCCTTCACGCAAGGCACGGAACATCCCTTTGACATCTTTGCGATCCAGCATATAACGGTTAGAACGCACCCGGCCTTTAAACTGGAAATAATCAAAACAAGGGTTATTGTTCGGACGGTAGACACCCACACCCGGCGCTCTAAGGCCGAATGCGCGAGCTCCGACTTCCAGATTCATGGAATGAACGGCCACCAGCAGTACACCTTTCCCTTGCTTATCCAGCTCATCCAGATACTCAACACCTTCAAACCGGATGTGGCGTTTAACCCGCCATTCAGGCCAGAACCAGGCAATGCCGGTTTCAAACAAAGCCAGTCCGGCATTGTCGATATTTTTCTTAATCAACGCATCACGCTCATCCTTTGGCATATCTGGAAAGCAGAGTTCCAGATTACGCTCAATGGTATAACGACGCTTTTTGAGCAATTTGATTGCCAGCCTGCCGACACCTTTACCCATCAGAAACTGAATACGGTAAGGGAGTAAACTGATGAGTTTCATAGTGCCAATCATCAACAAGGTCGGCCAGTATCGGGGGTGAAGAAGTTCGGCCTTAAATTCCGGTGCCGTCAATTTGCTCATAACAGAGACGATTTTCCTTATTGTTTGAAGCGAAGCCTGCACTGTCATCGTCGTGGGCAGACAGGAAAAGAACAACGTATTGTATACCAGCATGGCAAGCTTGCAAGAACCACAGCACCTGGTCTGTTCACCTGGCTACTATCCCTGCAGTGCCAAACAAAGAAAAAAGAAAAGCCACCCGCAGGTGGCCAGTTGAAAATTATAATTTTAGTCTGTTGTTATTATAATTCTGAATCCCTGCACAGTATCAGCGCTTCCCCTAAGCCCTGAAGCAGTGATCACAGATACTCCCTCTTCTTCACATCACTGCATTAACATTCACGTAATACGCGCTTTGTTTCTGCTGTGTCTGGTTTCATTATTTGATTGCACTTTTCGGGCCAACTTTATCCATTCATTAATTTCAATGTGTTACGGTTTTACAAAGATGACGACTTCAGACAGCTGTAAAACTCTCTGACAATAGCAACGACTGCCGGCTGCATCAAAACGCCGTTCATCCTGGCTGAAATTGGTGATACTCTGGCATCGTCAGTTAAGATGTTTAAACGGAGTTAACACGGCAGTTATGTCCATCAGTAAAACCAAATCCAGCTTTTATCGTCGCTTATATGTCGCGCACCTGATCGACCAGGGCATCGCGACAGTGCCCGCATTGCTTGAATATACGGGTATGCCGAGGCGCACAGCGCAAGACACCATTAAAAGCCTCTCCGACCTCGATATTGTGTGTGAATTCAAACAGGCAGAGGGAGAACGCCACCGAAGCGGACGGTATGAAATTCAGGAATGGGGCGCAATCAACAAACAATGGATTGCCGACAACCTCACTGACATAAAAGCAGTGCTTGATTACCCCTGATGCACTATCTGCTGCGCAAGTTATCGCAGCCTGCAACTCATAATGCGTTGCATTTTGCCTGTCTGATTTTCTGACACTCCTGTAAAGTTAATGCGAATTTCACACAGGCTCAAAAAATAGACTAAAAAGTAATGAAGGGCGGTAAACTCCAGCCTCATTCAGCGATTTGAGCCTTACCACTGCCGCTCTTATCACAAGTGTATGTAACCTGTGACAGAAAAATGTCATATTGACTTGGTTGCAAAGTAACCTAAGAGACAGTTTCTCGCGAAACTAGCGCTAAAAATGGCGTGTTTACTGGCTATATTAGCAATATGTTGTGTTAATATTCGGGCCAAAATTTTTCAGCTTGTCACGGACAAAAGAGAAGATAAATATGGCTTTAGACTTTTCAAAAATGACGGTGGATTTATCCGCAATGCCAACCACTATTGATATGGCACATGGCGTACTGGCCGCTCTGGTTGTTATTCTTTTACTGCTATACGTGACAAAGAAAGGCAAACCGGTAGAAGTTGAGAAAGTCGTCGAGAAAGAAGTCCAGGTTGAAAAAATTGTCGAAGTCGAAAAACCGATCGAAAAGATTGTTGAAGTAGAGAAAATTGTTGAGGTGGAATCTAAACTCAAAACCGCAACGCCTGACGCTGCGCTTCAGCTCCTGTCTCTGCTGCAAAAAGAAGCACGTTTCATCGACTTTATGCAAGAAGATCTGAAAGGCTTTGCCGATGCCGAAATTGGCGCGGCAGCCCGGGTTATTCACGAAGGCGGTAAAAAAGTACTGGATGAATATTTCCGGTTTGCGCCAGTGCGCAGTGAAGAAGAAGAAACCCGCATCACCTTACCAGAAGGCTTTAATGCCTCTGAAGTCCGCCTGACAGGCAATGTGGTGGGTAATGCACCTTTCACTGGCACCCTCATTCACCGCGGATGGAAAGTCACAGAAATTCATTTACCTAAAATGTCAGACGGACACGACCCTCGTATCCTGTCGGCAGCTGAGGTTGAGCTATAATGCAAGCACATCAAGAACATAAATACAGTGTGGGTATTGACCTTGGCACCACCCACTGCGTTCTGTCTTATGTTGATTTACAACAGGACGATGCACCGGTCACTGTGATGCCAATCGCCCAGCTGACCACTCCGGGCAATGTAGAAGACAAATCGCAATTGCCTTCTTTCATGTATCAGGCACACGAATCTGAGCTGGCACCAGGGGATACTACCCTGCCATGGGATGCTCAGCCGAATGCGATTGTGGGTGCGATGGCCCGCCATTTAGGGAGTAAAACCCCTATCCGTTTAATCGCCAGTGCCAAAAGCTGGTTGTGCCATGGCGGCATTAACCGTCGTGATGCCTTTCTGCCGCTGAATGCGCCAGAAGAAGTGACTAAAGTTTCTCCACTGGCTGCGACCCGCGCTTATTTGTCTCACCTGGCCAGAGCCTGGGATCACAAACACCCTGATGCATCACTGTTCGATCAGGATGTTACCATTACCGTACCGGCCTCCTTCGACCCCGCGGCTCGCGATTTAACGGCAGAAGCGGCGCGCGAAGTGGGCTTCAAACACCTGACGCTGTTAGAAGAGCCACAGGCAGCGGTATACAGCTGGATCAAGAATAACGATGACACCTGGCGTGATCAGGTCAGCGTGGGCGATGTCGTCCTGGTTGTTGATATCGGTGGTGGTACTACCGACCTCTCACTGGTCGCCGTGACGGAAGAAGACGGTAACCTGACGCTGAATCGTGTTGCTGTCGGTGATCATATTTTGCTGGGTGGCGATAACATGGATCTAGCGCTGGCTTACCGTCTGAAGGCCAAACTGGCGCAGGAAGGCAAGGCGCTGCAACCCTGGCAGATTCAAGCCATTACCCACGCTTGCCGTGATGCTAAAGAAGCCCTGCTGACAGACGATACTCTGCAGGCTGTTCCCATTGTGGTGCCAAGCCGGGGTTCCAAGCTGCTGGGTGGTACACTGCAAACCGAACTCACCCAAGCGGAAGTTCAGCAAACACTGGTAGAAGGCTTCTTCCCACAAACAGGCATTGAAGAGCATCCGGTTGAAATGCAGCGCGGTGCTCTGACACAAATGGGCCTGCCTTACGCACAAGATGCCGCTATTACCCGTCATATTGCCGGTTTTCTGAGTCGTCAATCCTCCGCCGTGGATGAACTTTTTGACAGCTTTGAGCAAATTCATGACGGCTTTATTCGTCCGACTGCAATTTTGTTCAACGGTGGTGTGCTGAAATCCGATCTGCTTTCTCAACGCCTGACGTCCACCATCAATCAATGGCTGACCCAGGCCGGCAGCCCGGAAGCCAAACGCCTTCAGGGACTGGACTTGGATCTGGCTGTTGCCCACGGGGCTTCCTATTACGGCTCAGTGCGCCAGGGCAAAGGCGTTCGCATTCGCGGTGGTATTGCCAGCAGCTACTATGTGGGCATTGAAAGTGCCATGCCGGCCATTCCGGGTATGGAACCACCTGTAGAAGCACTTTGCGTAGCGCCTTTTGGTATGGAAGAAGGCAGTCATGCAGACGTATCAGGCAGAGAATTCGGCTTGATCATTGGTCAGCCTGTGACTTTCCGATTCTTCGGTTCAACAGTTCGCCGGGAAGATGCACCGGGTGTCCTGCTTGACTGGTGGCAACCAGAAGAGCTGGAAGAACTGCCAGCGATTCAAGTGACCCTACCGGTATCCGATGGTCGTTCTGCGGGCCAGATCGTTCCGGTTTCACTGGCGGCACGAGTGACAGAATTGGGCACCCTATGCCTGGAAGCCATTCCAACTGATGGCGGTCAGAAATGGCAAGTAGAGTTTGACGTTCGGGAAAGTTAATGCTTTCTCAGATGATATTTCGACGGCGCATTCATTGCGCCGTTATTTTACCCAGCTTACCCAGTTTCAGCCATATGCTGGTTACACGGTAACATCTGAGTAAAAACAGGCACGGAGTCTTACATGTCTTCTCCCCGATATTTAGTGGGTATAGATTTAGGTACAACACATACCGTTGTCGCCTACTGCCCTGTTACTTCTGATCTTCAACATGAAGCTGTAAAGATTTTCGACATCGACCAGCTCATCGCCCCCGGTGAAGTGGCACGCAAACCCCTTTTACCCTCGTTCAGATACCATCCTACAAGCGGTGAAATAGCACCTGATCTGTGTGTTCTGCCCTGGGATAACAACCCCGTTAATAGCGACTTTCCAGAGGCGATCATAGGTGATTATGCCCGCGAATTAGGGGCCAAAGTTGAAGGCCGGCAAGTCACTAGTGCAAAAAGCTGGTTATCTCATACGGGCGTTGATCGCAATCAACCGATTCTGCCATGGGCAGCCAGCAGCGGTGTGCAAAAAGTATCGCCGGTTATTGCCAGTGCGAGTTACCTGAACCATGTCCGTCAGTGCTGGGACTACCACCATCCACAAGATAAACTTGCCCACCAGGATGTTGTTATCACCATACCCGCTTCTTTCGATGAAGGCGCCAGAGCGCTAACGATAGAAGCGGCCAAACTGGCCGGGCTAAGCCATATGGTATTGCTCGAAGAACCACAGGCCGTATGCTACGACTGGTATTCCCGTCACCACAATGAAGCGGAAACCCTGTTGAAAGATATACCGCTTTTAATGGTGTGCGACATTGGCGGCGGTACCACAGATCTCAGCCTGATTAAAGTCAGCTACCAGAATGAAAGGCTTAAGCTTGATCGCATCGGCGTAGGTGACCACCTGATGCTGGGTGGGGATAACCTGGATTTGGCACTGGCCCATCAGGCCGAGAATATCCTGCACACCGGTGGTAAACGGCTAAGTGCTGCAGGCCTGTCGAAGCTCATTCAGCAAACACGTCGTGCAAAGGAGCAACTGCTGGCAGAAAATGCGCCCGATCAGGTGAGTGTGACGCTGCTTGGCAGTGGCTCAAAACTGATCGGCGGCAGCCGCTCGGCGGAACTCACTCAGGCGCAAGTCAACCACATCGCGCTCGACGGATTTTTCCCTGTCAGTGCGTTTGATGAACATCCTGGCCAACGTCAAAGTGCCGTTGTGGAATTCGGTTTACCCTACGCTTCAGATCCGGCTATATCCAGACATCTGGCACATTTCATCAGTGAACATAGTGCCGCCTGCCATGAGGCTATGGGCTTAGCCGAAGACAACAGCGACGCATCGATTAAGGCTATTCCCCCTGCAATTTTGCTCAATGGCGGCGTATTCAACAGCCCTGTTTTGTCCGAACGTATTCAGGATATTTTTGCCCATTGGAAAGGAGCAAGCGTCACCTGTCTGGACAATCCGCATCCCGACCTTGCTGTCGCATACGGCGCCGTCGCATATGCAAAAGCCAGACACGGCGCACAGTTGAAGATTGGAGGAGGATCTGCGCGCTCATTTTTCCTCGACCTGCATACACAATCCGCTCATTCTGGTATTTGCCTGTTACCGCGAGGCACTGAAGAAGGTGTTGAAGTGGCATTGTCAGACAGAAAATTCGCGCTGACATTAGGCGAACCGGTTCGTTTTGATCTGTATGCCTCTTCAGATGATACGCCGATCTCGGCCGGGGATATCCTTACTCTGGATAAACCCCATATGACCTCGCTGCCCCCTTTTGTTATTACTCTGAACAGCGAGACCGACAGAGAATCACTGGCAGCAAACCAGAAAGACAGAGTTGATGTTACCCTGGCCTGTCAGCTCACTGAAGTGGGCACATTACAATTGGAATGCGTCAGCGCAGACAGGCCAGGCAAACGTTGGCAGGTCGAGTTTTCAGTACGGAAAACAGCCGCTGTCGATAATGCCCCTGATGCAAGTGAAGACATGCCCCATCCAAGCGCTTTGCAATCAGCCCGAATTGCCATTCAGAAAGCGTACGGCGGCAGCAAAAAACACGCCGATGAAAAACCCGTCAAAACACTCAGAAGCGATCTGGAAAAGTACCTCGGTAAGCGTGAAGACTGGGAAATGCCAGCATTACGATCCTTGGCCGACACCTTGCTTGACAGCAAAAAGCGGCGACGCCGTTCCGCTGTGCATGAGCGAAACTGGCTGAAACTGACAGGTTACACGTTAAGGCCCGGTTTTGGTGACCCGGTTGATGACTGGCGGATGAATCAAGTCTGGGCGCTGTATCAGCACAATCTGCAATTTCACCAGTCTGCTCAAAGCTGGAATGACTGGTGGATATTCTGGCGTCGTGTAGCAGGTGGTCTCAATCAGGCGCAGCAAGAAATCATTTACAAAGATATCGCCAAATACATTAATCCGAGCGCAACCCGCAATCCTAAATTAGCAAAAGAGATGCAAGAGCGAGGCTATGAGCAAATGGTGCGTTTAGCAGCTTCTCTTGAGCACATAGCATTTGAAAAGAAACTGCAACTGATCGAATGGTTATTCTCACGATTGCAAAAACCACAATTTGCTCAGGCGCATTGGTGGGCAATTGGCAGGATTGGCAGTCGCTTCCCGCTCTATGGAAGTCGGCATAACCTGTTAACGGCTCAGCATATCAGCTACTGCCTGCCAGAGTTATTAGATTCAGACTGGAAAGATGAACCTGATATTGCCCTTGCCGCCGTAATGATGTGCAGAAAAACAGGCGACAGAACACTGGATATTGATGATGAGTTACGACAAAAGGTAGTAGATAAACTACTGGCAAGCAAAGTGCCAGAGCGCTGGATCGAGATGGTCGCAGAGCATAAAGTGTTGACCCAGGAAGAAAACCAGCGTGTTTACGGCGATTCGCTTCCCACCGGCCTTATACTCCTGGAGTAAATATTCGCTTATTAAGCTTACGTTAGGGTATGACTGCTACTATACCGGGAATCAGAACTGCCGGTCAGTCATACCCAGCAGGCCTATAAAGGAATAACAAGCGAGTAGTTTTGGCTATGACACGTGAACAATTTAAAGTAATCTCAGAGCGAATTTTCAAATCCCAAAATCAACGTACTGCTGTTGAGGCTGTCGTCTTCGAAGGTTTATCAAGCTATGAAGCCGAGAAACGATATGGCGTACCGAAAGGGACTCTCTCACGGAATGTTCGCAAATATAAAAATGAAGTCGACTACATCACAACAGTCACTGAAGCATAATAAAAAAGGAGAGTATGACTCTCCTTTTTTATTATAAGTAGCAATCAGATAGACGTTAGGTTATTCCTCAGTCTGAGAGTCCATCAACTCTTCAGGGTGAACACCGTCTTTTTCCATCAACGCCAGAATCTCAATCATTCTTACCTGACGAGCTTCTTCTTTAAATTCGTTCAATACTGCTATCAAATCATTTATTTTCTGTAGCGGAATTCGCTTAATGACAGCACGCTGTCTGCCCGGTACTTCGTCGGCAAAGTCAATCAGTGCCTGACGATAGTCAGCTCTGGTCTCTTGCAGATGTTTCCCGTTTTCAACATTCTTTAGCATCGCACTTAGTGCTTTTTCCGCATCCGAAAAGTTAGCCATGAATTACCTCTAAACACTATTCTTATAAAGAGCACTTTCTTGCCATCGACTAACAGATTCATGACACTTGTTGTGCTATTTGAAATAGAGCAAAATTAATAAAATTAAACCAAGATCCCAAGATATCTCATAAGACCCGTATTCTGCCGAAAAACTAACGCTATGACTTCTGCTGCGCGTATGTGAGAAGAGTAGTACGCTCACTTAATTATAATAGAGAACTCTAACGAGGGTGTAAGAGTAGCAGCAGTAATTAAATAATACTCTCAGTCTTCGTTATTGTGAACATAATTTTTGTGTCCTTGACAATTCTCTGACCAAAAAATGATTTTAACGATCTCGGACTGGGATTCTCAACTGCCGCTACAGCACGTTTATTTTAGTGAATTTGCCAGATACCTGTGCGCTGTTGCACCAACACAAATACCCTTTCACCCTCAGAATCAGCCAGCAGCTAATCAATCGATGAAATAATAGCCTGTTTCTCAGCAATTTAGCTTTGCCAAAAGCAGTCAGTATTGGTAATATGCTCGTCAGTTAGCAAGCCTTTTGGCGGACATTAGCGCAGTTTGGTAGCGCACTACTCTGGGGGAGTAGGGGTCGCTGGTTCAAATCCAGTATGTCCGACCAAAAGGCTTTTTTGTTTCATTCTTCTCATCTTCTTTATTTGTTTCCCCTCGAATTTTTTTCAAAACTTTTTTTAGCAACAGTTGCTTCAGTCTATCATTGGCTCGATTCCCCAAGGAGCATGATATGGAACAGGCACCATATTGCAAAGAATGCGGACAACACGAAGAGTTCATTGTCATCGATGAACATCTGTTCGTTTGCATATGTGGCTACCAATTCAGCTGTATCTCAATCAGCGTGAAGAAAAGCACTATGACGTCTCCCTCCCCCTCTCCACCTTTCGATTATCAAGTCCATTAAACAGACGGCACCATCAGTGAAAACGACGGCCCTCAATCAGGTAAAAGCACGATCTCAATCGCAACATCACAGTGTTATAATTTGAAGAATAGCGTTAAATTTAGTTTAAAATTCCGTTAACAACAAATTAATCCTACTTTGGTTTTTCGCTTACAGCACAGACAACAAATACTCAATAAGCAACTGTTTTTAGTATATAAAAAATTAATTTCAACGTAATAAATCTCATGTAACGTCGTATAAATCCATTAAAAACGTGATCTATATCCTGAGCCATTTGCGGGATTTTGTGCTACCTTCTCGCACGAAAATTAAGTCACTATTACACATTCGGGAACATCTCTTCATCTCGCTGCATAAGCCAGTGAGCTGAATCATTCCCTTCATTTAGGACAATGCTTGTTGTCCTGCTTCTTAGTCAATATGACATCACAGGATCATTCTATGGATGCAACGATTAACAATTGGCTCGCCATTCTCAACGAAAAATTAATGCTCATCATTGGCGACATTAATGGACTGCTATGGGGCCACCTTCTTGTATATCTGCTGGTTGCTGTAGGTATCTATTTTACTTTTCGCCTCGGGTTCATTCAGATTCGACAGTTTCGTCATGCCATCGGCGTCTTGAAAAAAGGCAAAGATGTAGAATCTGGTATTAGCTCTTATCAGGTATTTTGCACTTCAATGGCAGCACGTGTGGGTACCGGTAATATGGCTGGTGTCGCAGTCGCACTGACAGTCGGCGGACCCGGTGCCATTTTCTGGATGTGGGTGATGGCCCTGCTGGGAATGGCGACCGCTTTTGTGGAATCCACACTTGCTCAAGTCTATAAAGTAAAAGATGTAGACGGGCAATACCGCGGCGGCCCAGCCTATTACATGGAGCAGGGACTTGGTGCCCGCTGGATGGGCACACTGTTCTCAGTCTGTCTGATTATTGCTTTCGGACTAGTCTTCAATGCCGTTCAGGCAAACACCATTACCGCTGCCCTCAACCATTCTTTTGAGATCGACCGTAAGTATGTAGGGCTGGTTATTGTGGCGTGTTCTGCCTTCTTCATCATGGGCGGATTAAAACCTATCGCGCAAGCTTCTGCTCGTATCGTGCCGGTTATGGCGGTCGGATATCTGGCTATCGCCTGTCTGATTGTCATCATGAACATGTCTGAACTGCCTGCCGCAATCTCGCTGATTGTTAAAAGTGCTTTCGGCTGGCAGGAAGCCGCAGCCGGCGGCGTGGCTTATACTATTGCGCAGGCAATGCAAAGTGGTATCGCTCGTGGCCTGTTCTCCAATGAAGCGGGTATGGGCTCAGCGGCCAATGTTGCGGCCAGCGCAACACCTAACCCTAACCACCCTGCATCACAAGGCTTTGTACAGATGCTCGGGGTGTTTGCTGACACCATTGTCATTTGTACTGCCTCAGCCGCGATGATCATGCTGTCAGGTGTGATGGATCAGCCTGATGCTGCTTCTGGTATCGGTCTGCTGCAACAAGCACTGACAAACGAGCTGGGAAGCTGGACAACCTACTTTATGGCAGCCGCTATCATTCTGTTCTGCTTTACTTCCATTATTGCTAATTACAGTTACGCAGAAACAAATATCATGTTCCTGAACGGCAATACGAAGAAAGGCTTATTCACATTCAGAATCATTGTGCTGGCTATGGTGTTGTTTGGCTCCATTGCCTCACTGCCTGTCGTATGGAACATGGCCGATGCTTCTATGGGCATGATGGCGCTGATCAACATTGCTGCACTGGTGCTGTTGTCTAATCTGGCTATCAAGGTGATCAAAGATTACGAAGTACAAGTGAAAAACGGGCAAGTGCCAACATTTGACCGCCGTAAGTTCCCAGAACTTAGCAAGCTAGACGGTGCCTGGCATCCTAAGTCTGATACGGCTAAAGAATCACGCTAAATCAGCAAGATAAAACCAATACAAACAAGCCAGTATCCTTCTGGCTTGTTTACTTTTAACTGGTACATATTTCCTTGTTTAGACGTTCCTGATTAATAAGAGCGTTGCAAGTCCACATGTCACACTGAAACGTTTTCCTCATAAGTTTCTCATAAGCACGTAAACTCCTCAGCCACATCGCCGTTCCTTCTTTATCAAAAAATTCATATCTCATTGATTATTAATGAGTATTGTTTGTATAGCAAACCTCACTCATAACCATCTTATTGCAGTAAACTTATTTTTATACATTTATAAAGTCAGTCGAAACCAAGGGTTTTTTCGTTTACAGATCATTATCACGTGCTAATTGCAGTTAAATACCTACCACAAATGCAAAAAAGATCACATTAATTAACATTTTTATCATTTATTTAATTTTCTTGCTTTGAGAAAAAAAGAAACTGTTCTATTTATTAGCTATGACCGGCATGTCATTTGCTCTTATTGATTATTTCGACTCAAGGAAGAAAGCAATGCTATTAAACAAGTTTAACTTGGTTGCACTCTCCGTTGCCGCTGCGACTATGTCCTGCAGTGTGCTCGCCGCACCGGGTACCCCTCAACTTGCATGGATGGAAACAGACTATGCCATCGTTGAAGTTGATCAGGCTGCAACCGCCTACAAAGATCTTGTCACAGTAAAAAATGCAGCAGATGTGCCAGTAGCCTGGCAACGTTATTCCGGCGAAACGGCTGACCACTGGAAAGTAAAGCTCAATGGCAACGTGGCATTTGAGGAAAGTATTAACCCGGCATCCAGTGGTGCTGGCTCTACGACCTTGTCCATCACTCAGGGTGGTCAATATGCGTTAACCGTCGAATTATGCAGTGGCTCTGGCGCTGAAGAAGCGTGTAGCAGCAGCCCTGCAACCAACATAGTGGTGGCAGATACAGACGGCAGCCATCTCGATCCACTCCCCATGAATGTCGATCCGAACAACGGCACCTACTCTACCCCTGCTGATACTGTTGTTGGTGCCTACTTTGTTGAGTGGGGCGTCTTTGGCCGTAAATTCACCGTCGACAAGATCCCAGCCCAAAACCTGACACACATCCTTTACGGCTTCATCCCTGTCTGTGGTCCGAATGAATCTCTGGGCGAGATCGAGAGCGGCAATAGTTTAGCGGCACTTAATCGCGCTTGTGCCGGCACACCTGATTTTGAAGTCGCGATTCACGATCCCTGGGCTGCTGTCCAAATGCCACAACCACAGTCTGGCCATACCTACAGCACCCCTTACAAAGGAAACTACGGCCAGTTGATGGCACTAAAACAACGCTACCCGGATTTAAAGGTCATCCCTTCGATTGGTGGCTGGACGCTGTCTGATCCTTTCTTCTCGTTTACCGATAAATCCAAACGTGATGTCTTTGTTGCCAGTGTGAAGAAGTTTCTGCAAACCTGGAAATTCTTTGATGGTGTCGACATTGACTGGGAGTTCCCAGGCGGAAAAGGTGCGAATACCACTCTGGGTGATCCGGTTAACGATGGCCCGGCATACGTAGCGCTGATGCGTGAACTGCGCACCATGCTGGATGGGCTGGAAGCCGAGACAGGTCGTCAGTTCGAACTGACTTCTGCAATTGGTGTTGGTTACGACAAGATTGATGTCGTTAACTACGCTGAGGCATCTCAGTACATGGACTACATCTTCAACATGAGTTACGACTTCTACGGCGGTTGGAGCAACGTAACAGGTCACCAGACAGCGCTGAACTGCGGCAGCCATCTGACAGCGGATCAATGTAACGGCACAGGTGTTGATGAAAACGGTGAGCCTCGCCTAGGTCCAGCTTACACCACTGCACATGGCGTCGAGCGTCTTCTTGCTCAGGGTGTACCTGCCAACAAACTGGTTGTGGGTGCAGCCATGTACGGTCGCGGCTGGACGGGTGTGACCCAAGCCAGCATGACAGATCCAAGCAACCCGATGACAGGTGTGGGTAATGGTGCTGTCGCCGGTTCCTGGGAAGCAGGTGTGATCGACTATAAAGATGTCGTTACCCGTTATGAAAATAAAGCTGGCGTCGTACTGGGTTATGACGAACAGGCGGAAGCACCATGGGCTTATGATCCGAGTAACGGCGATTTAGTCACCTACGACAGCCCACGCTCTATTATGGCCAAAGGTCAGTATGTGCGTGATCTGGGACTTGCCGGTCTGTTCGCATGGGAAATTGATGCTGACAATGGTGACATCCTGAATGCGATGCAAGAATCCCTGGCTGGCGCACCGGCAGGAAACCGTGCACCTGTTGCACGTGCAGGTTCTGATCAGCAAGTGAATACTGCAGCCACTGTGACTCTGAACGGTTCTTCATCAACAGACAGCGATGGTCAGATTGCCGGCTATCAGTGGGTACAGACCAGTGGACCGGCATTGACACTGAACGGTGCGAATACGGCTTCCGCAACCATTTCAGTGCCAGATGTCACGGTTGATACTCAATATGTCTTTACTCTGACTGTTACGGATAATGAAGGGGCGACAGCCACCGACAGCATCACAGTGACTGCGAAAGCGCCTGGTGCACAAAACACCGCGCCGGTTGCATCACTGACCGGCCCAGTTACAGCCAATGCAGATGATGTGATCACCCTGGATGCGTCACAGTCCACTGATGCCGATGGCGATACCCTGACGTACGACTGGACTGTACCTGCAGGTGTGAATGCCGTTATTAATGGTTCAAGCCTGAGCTTTACGGCCGGTAGCTACACGACTGATACAGCATTGTCTTTCAGTGTCAGTGTTTCTGACGGAACGGCTAGCGATGCGGCCTCTCTGACAGTGACCATTGCAAAAGACGAAAGCGGAACCGGTGGTGAGGGTGATTTACCAGCCTATGTGGAAGGCACTGCGTACCAGGCCGGTGATCAAGTTTCCAACGGCGGCGTGAACTTTGAATGTAAACCATACCCTTATTCTGGTTGGTGTTCAGGTGCAGCCTGGGCCTATGAACCTGGAGTGGGCGTATACTGGCAGGATGCATGGACTCAGCTTTAATGGTTCATTGCCGTGCTTAAAAAAGCATTAATCATTAAACTGTCCATCTGAAAAAGGCCACTCGTTCTGTTGCGAGTGGCCTTTTCATTTGAGTGACACACTGGGTTTCTTAGCTGACTGTAAGCTAGGAAACAGAGATCAAGCATGTCACAGCCTGCAAATAAATGGCCAGACGAAATACCATTTCATCTTTTACGAATGTTAGCGAACCCACACCTTTACTGCGCTGAGGTGAACAATCGGACAAGTGTATAGATCACCATTGCGATCACCGCCACTGAACTGACAGTCCATATCGTGGCCCGGACATCGTGTAACTGAGCCGTTGCATAGGCTATAAAATGTGCCGCTCGAGCCAGAACATACGCCCATATTAACACTTGAGCAAGCAGCAGCGGCGGATCTATTAACACGAATAGCAATCCGGCGATAAGAAACGCGGGTATACTTTCCAAATCATTCAGGTTCATACGCCGCGAGCGATCAACGTACTCATTCAGCGCCAATTGACCAGTTACCGGGGTCGGATTCAGCGGGCTTTTCTTCGCATCTTCCGGGCTACGAAAACCAGCACGCACTTTCATCATTCGGTAAACCGTCATCCACGGCTGCAGCAAGAGCTTCAGCAACATCAGTGACGCCGCAAGCACATAGGTAAAGAAAACTGGATTCTCCAAACTCAAAATGACACTTTCACTTGCCATACGCTTTTTCCTCCTGCCATAGGCAACAGCGTGATGCACAGCTGAATCATTTAGTTCTTTAGAATCGTAGCTGATGCTGCATCATACTGCCGTTCACCCGCACCGCACCTCAGGTATACCCCCATCGGGTGGGGTACCGGGAGGACAGCTTTTCCCACCGCATAGCCCTCTTTTGTCGCTGTGAGCGATTATGGCGACTTTCCATCCGGTCTACTAGAATCTTACGAAATATGCGCTTTAGGTATGCATTAACCGTATCAACGAGAAGGCTTATTTTATAGAGAATCGGCCTGTGTAGTGGCCTCATAAAATAGCCGCGGAGGCCGTTCTAATGTCTAGCAAGTTAAACATTCTTTTGGTTCATGGAGCCTGGGGGGATGCATCTCATTGGCGTCATGTTATCCCTGCTTTACACAACAAAGGGTATAATGTTCGTGCTGTGCAAAACCCACTCACTTCACTTCCTGATGATATCGAACGTACAAGTCATCTGGCTGCTTCGTTAGAAGGGCCAGTGCTGATGGTTGGCCACTCTTATGGAGGGATGGTTATTACTGGTGCGGGAAATGCGACTAATGTTGTCGGCTTAGTTTACATTGCGGCATTTGCGCCTAATGAAGGAGAAAACCCTGGTGGTTTATTTGGGCTGAGAGAGCCGCCTCCCGGGGCCGCAATCATTCGCCCTGACGAGCAAGGTTTTTTGTGGTTAGATCCGAATCATTTTCATGAGAATTTCTGTCCAGACGTGGATGAAACAGAAGCGCTCGTTATGGCACTAAGTCAAAAACCAATTGCAGCTCGCTGTTTTGAAGATAAATCTGGCTCTCCTGCCTGGAAAGTTAAACCTAGCTGGTACCAGGTTTCAGCGCAGGATCGAATGATCCCACCAGAAACAGAGAAATGGTTTGCAGAACGGATTCAAGCGAAGAAAACGATCACTTTACAAGCTGGGCATGCCCCTATGGCTTCTCATCCAAATGACATAATCGAATTAATTGATGAAGCGGCACGCCAAGTTAGTTAATGTCATTATCATGCGACACCAGGCATAGTGGTCTTTTTAATTACACCGGTAAAAGTTGGTATGCACAAAAACACTGAATACTATGATTTCAGTGTTTTTGTTTTTCAGTACCTGATTAAAACTGATCCATTACATGATCTTAAAGGGGCGATGTTGGCCATTTTTCACTTAAGACGGATCTACCCGACACAGTCGATTTTTGCAAATCTCTGGGTAACTGGAAATTCGGTTTAAACACACACTATCGTTTTGGTCACGAATTGCTGCCTGGTCAATATGGAGCAGGTTTATGATGAACGGCCTTTCATCGAAAAAAGCCTGTAAAAAACAGGCTTTTCTGGTCATTTAGCTACAAAATACAGGTCCTTAGCGTAAATATTGCCCTTCGGATTATTGTCCGGAAACCCTTTCAGATGACTTTTTACCAGCCGTGTGTGGTTGTAATGGTAAATTGGCATGACAGGCGAATATTGATCGAGAATATGTTCTGCCTCGCGGTAAATACCATATCGTTTTGGCTCATCCGTAATATCAGCGGCCTGCTTAAGCAACGCATCAAATTCCTTGTTACAGAACCCGGTTTCGTTACTGACATGCCCGCAAGTGAAGCTGCTGAGAACAGAGGAGGGTTCTGCATAATCACCAAATGCATACGAGCGCGCAACGGCATAATCACCCGCCGCTTTTGCCGCCAGGTAAGCATTCCATTCCATGTTTTCCAGCTTTACGCTCACATCCAGAGACTTCCACATAGAGGCAATCGCCAGTGCCAGCTTTTTATGATTTTCACTGGTGTTGTAGGTCAGAGTGACATTCAACGGATGGCTCTTGCTGTAACCCGCCTTCGCCAGCAGCACTTTCGCTTCACCAATGCGCTCGTCATGAGCCTGCGACTTAAATGCCGGGGTGAAATTCTGATAGTTTGGAATGATATCGGGCACGACAGAGAAAGCCTCTGGCTCGCCCTGCCCCGTGACTTTTTGCACCAACACATCGCGGTCTATCGCCATACTCAGCGCACGGCGTACGTCAGCATTATCAAATGGAGGCTGCTGGGTATTAAAGGCATACACATAAGAGCCCAATAAACGCAGAGATTTAATCTCTTCCGGGCTGTCCTTCAGCAATTTCTGATAATACTCAAGCTGAACACGGTTCGTCATATGCACTTCACCAGCCTGGTAGCGCATCAGCTCTGCGCTTTGTGACGACAACGCCAAATAGGTCACATTGTTAATGACCGTAGATGCATCATCCCTGTAATGCTGGTTACGTGTTACTTCGACCCTTTCGTTCGGCACCCATTCTTTCAGAACATAGGCACCATTTGAGACAAAATGATCGGCACGAGTCCATAAATCACCGTGTTGACTCACCACATGAGCCGGTACAGGAAAGAAGGTTTTGATGCTCATCAGGCTAAGGAAATACGGCGTCGGGCGGCTTAATGTCACCTGAAGCTGATGCAGGTTGAGCGCTTTCACTCCCAGCTCGGATGCCGGTTTTTCACCATTCAGTATTTCCTGGGCATGGGTAATGTTGGCGGTGACCAAATTGAATCCGGTATTGTTGCCTGTCGATTTATCAACCGCCCGACGCCACGCAAACACAAAATCCATGGCGGTCAATGGCTGACCATCAGACCATTTCAGGCCCTTACGCAAATTAAAAGTGTAGGTTTTTCCGTCGTCTGACACAGCCCAGCTTTCAGCTTGCCCAGCAGTGATTTCGCCCTGCAGATTTTCAATCAGCAGCCCTTCGAACAAGTCATTCACGATGACATCGCCCGGGCTGCCTGAACCAACAAACCCAGGATCTAATGTACTCGGCTCTGCGCCATTGGCTCGTACCAAGTGCTGCTCTTTGGCTAGAACAACCCCTTCAGGCACATTGGCGGCAATGGAATGTAGTGAAAATGCGGAAATGGCCAGCCCGATGCTGGCAGTGATAAATTTCTGATTCAATGCGAAATCCTTTTGTGGCATTACTATCTGGAACGAAATCTATACTAACAAGGAAATCAGTAAACGCTATGAGCAGCGTCAAGAAGACAAACTCAGTAACAATTTATGGAAAGACCCGCAGCGTATGCGGGTCTTGAATTAACGATTTGGGCAAATAAAAGAAAATCCGTTACTTGGGAATGTTGAAGTTTTTATCATTCATGCAGGTGAACGTATAAAAATCTGAGCGCTCATTAAAATGGCTGAATCCTCGTCCATGGCAATATGCACCGTTAATCTCATTCATAACTGTCAGCGTCTGCTGATTATTGACAGAAAAATAGCTGTCGTTTTCACACACTACGCGGATTTTTCCGTCATCACTCTGAGAAAACGCTTTCACTTTTGCACCGCATAAGGAATAGCTGACATCGACGAAATCATTGGCACGCTCATCGATTGATGCACTGCATCCTGCTAAAGCCAGACCAGATAATCCCACTACTAATGTTGTTAAGGCTTTCACAATCACCTCCTTACTTAATATTATATTTTGATTGTAGTGCGACCAGCATAAAAACGCATTAAAATCCTGCCACTAAATAAAAAATAAATCACATAGAATCATAAATTTAGTCAATCCTAATGTAGCGCTATCGCACTGGCGTTGCAGAGGTGAACTCTGCGATTACTCCATCGACAACAAGAAAACAGTCCATCCCTGCAGCTAATGCCGCCCGCCGTCCTAAATCGGTATCTTCAAAAACCACACACTGATAAGGTGCCAGCCCGATACGGTTAGCCGCTTCAAGGAAAGTATCGGGGTGAGGTTTATGGTTTAGGACATCGTCGGCAGTGACTAAGGCATCAAGTAAAGGCAAAATGTCGGTTATGGTCAGCAAGTTTTCTGCATTAACTTTGCGGCATCCGGTACCGACGGCCACTTTCTTTTGGTCTCGATACTGCAATAAAAGATTAACAGTGGCCGGAATGGCCTCTCCCTTTTGTTCCAGCGCTTCAAAAAAGCGCCATTTGGTATCAGCCACTTCCTGGATATCATGATCCGTCTGATATTTTTCATTCATCATTTGCGCGGTTTTGATTGTGGGCGATCCACCCAGACTCATAAGCCACTGCGGATCAAAGGGAATGTTGAACTGCTCGCAGGCATAGCGCCAGGCTGTTATATGGGCTGGCATTGAGTCTATCAGCGTGCCGTCCATGTCGAAAATTAATCCCTGATACCGTGACAAATCCATATCCACCTCCAAATCAGTACGTTTCACCATAGTGACGCAAGTGGTCAGTACAAATCCAGAGTGGATAACTTATATTCCGACACGGCTCAGACTGCTTACTCAATATCCATGACGGCCAGTCCCCATTTTTCGGCTATCCGGTCAAAAAATCCCTGCGTTTTCTTTAATTCTATCCATTGGTTAATGAAATTAATCCAGACTTGATCATCTCTTGGCATCAACATCGCTAAAGGTGTCGCCCGTCGCATCCCCTGAACGTTGGGAATGGTCAACTGTGGAAATCGGCTGATTAGCATTGCAGCCTCTATATTGGACGTCACAATGACATTGGCACGGTTTGCCAGTAACTCCTGATAAGATTTTCCGCTCTCTATGACCTGCTGCCTGGCCCTGGGAAAGAATTCTTTTACCATGGTTTCCTCAACAGCCCCCCGACGGGAAGCCACCGTTACCGATGAAGAGTTAAAATCGGCCCAATAGCGAAAGCGATTCTGGCTCGTTTTCTGCGTCACCGGCACAAACGCAAGGTAATAATAAGGCTGGCTGTAGCCGACTACCTTTGCCCTACTGATATTGAGCGCCGCACTGCCGGTCAGATCGTATTTTTCCGTAACAATTCCGCTGACCAAGGCTTTCCAGTCCGTGGCCACGTATTCAACAGTCACACCGAGATCCTTGGCCAGCTCAGTCGTTATATCAATGTCGTATCCCTTGTAGAAATTTGTCGCAGGATCCCTCATGGTCATTGGCCCCCAGTCGCCGGTAGTTCCAACCCGGAGCACTCCCCTGTCCATGACTTTCTGTAATCGGCTCGATGCCGCATGAACCTGGCTGACACACACCAGAAACAGTGCTAAAGACAGCAGCAGCAACCTAAAAGATAAGGTGAATCGCATCGGACACCTCCGGAAACAACAGAACACGCTTACTCAGCATTGAAATAAAGATAGCAGTGTCTGTGTGATCATTTTCATCTGAGGACAGAATAATTGTGTGTCAAAATTGAAAGTTTCTGTATTTTTTTGTGATTAACCAACAATGCCAATACGTTGTCTTATTTATGAGAAATTGTACGTAAAAAAACTGCATTGTTTCGCAATGCAGTAAACACAATGAAGGAATTCATACAGAAGTGTTTATATTTTCAGACACACTAATAAACACGCCAATAACAGGTTAATTGTGATTTAAGTTATGCTTCCTCATTCTGAATTCACCCGGTGAGCATCCCATGTGCTTTTTAAAAACACGGGAGAAATAAGACACATCCTTGAAGCCTGAAGAATTAGCGATCTGAGAAATTTTCTCGCGATCAGAGCTTAATAATCCACACGCCAGATCCAGCCGTTTCTTTATGATGTACTGTTTCAGCGTGACGCCCATAATGCTATGGAATAAACGAGAGAAATAGGTCGGTGAGTAATGGCAAGCACTCGCCAGTTCTTCCTCGCGCAGTGGAGAGCTCAGGTTTTCATCAATAATTTTCAGTGCTGGCCGGATTGAAAGCTCACGACTTTCGAAACCAGGCTCAGATTCATTTTCAATATTATGTGTATGCAGTCTGCTAAAACACTCCTCCAGCTCTTGCCTGCTGGCATTGGCAGCCAGCACATCTTCCCCACCGGCTCTTAATACATTAAGTGCCAGACTCCCATCCAGGTTATGGTATACGACAACAACCTTTGCGGCTGGGAAACGATTTTTCACTGCACGCAGCAGCTCAAATCCTTCCGATGTCGAATCAATCACTTCAAGAAAAATCAGCTCTTGCCCCGTCATTGATGACAATAACTCGTAAGGAGAAATCTCAATGACCTTGTGCGAAAGCTTCAAATTTTCTTTCGCTTCAACCTGCTTGTCATGATGACTGCTGCTAACCCAAATCACATATTCACCTTAAACTGCTAGTGTCATATTCCCATGCCCTTATGATCAAGTGCATGGATGGCGGTTGACACTCCTTGTCGATGAATAAAAATGTACTGATAAGAATTCGTATGAATATCAGGGCAAAAATGTATTTACTTATAATAATTAACGATCAATAAACTAAATAAATCCAGCCATCCATGTTTGTTTCAAATATAAGCAACAATGAATAAAAACTCTGCTACCTATAAGACTTCAATAAGTTGAACAAGTTCCAATGGCGATTTTGTGTGGTTTATTATTACTTAGGATTATATAGGTGCATTTTTTATCACAAAGAAATCTAACTTTTTGACATTCAATCTTTGTCGCAAAAAAAGTCTCTATGACAAAAATGTCTGACATAAAGGTGTATAAACATGGCCTTTTGACATCTAAAATACTGTTATTTCAGCCCTATGTTCTTCACTTTTATAGTATGAGCGACATCAATTACTTCACGGTACCCGATAACTGTTTATAGAGCTCAAAGCTGCTATCTTCCAGCCAGCACTCAACGATCAAGCCATTTTCTAGCCGGAACTGGATCATACCTGTCATTTGTATCGTCTGTTTTTTACCCGGTAAATTGAACCACCCGCCATGATATTGAGCCTGGCAGCGATATCTGACCACTGTCAGTGGCGGCTGGCTAATGACATCTGAGATCGAGAAAGCGACAGACTTAAATTTTTGCCGCCATAACAACAGATATGAAAGGTAGCTTTCATGAGACAGTGGGTGCCGGCGACCGCCCGGCAAGTGAAAAACAAAAGGATCAGAGACATACTCAGCGAGTCTGGAGCTACTCGCATTGGCCCAGATATCCAGGAACCAGGCATCAATCCAATCCTCCCTTGCCATGACAGATATCACCTCACTACTTCAGACACAAACAACCCCTGATACAAGAAAACAAGCCCATCTTCATTGCAAAGATGCAGCAACATTAACTTAACGCCAATTTATCCCAGGCCCTCATCAAATCCTATACCGGAATGTGAAACAAACAAATAACTTCGCTCAATGTCAAATTTATCAATTGCCTTGTATCTTATGAGTAATCATGAATATCTGATATGCCATTTCTTGCGTTCTACTTGGTATTAACCAGGCTAGTGTTTGTTGTCGTGGTATCGGCAGCATCAGATACAAATGGTTCGGCCTGCTTGAGATAGAAGCGAGCTTGCTCGTTGTTCCCAACCAGATAATAGTTATGCGCGATTGCGCCCAGCAACTCAATCAGGGCTGTTTTATCATGATATTTACTGGCCTGCCGCAACATAGACTGGAAAATCACTATGCTTGTTTCTGGCGTATTCGACGCCATGATTTGGGATAAATCAGGCCTTATCGTTTGTAGGGGCGTTGCGCAGAACGTATTGCTGCTGACTGCAAGCACAGTGCCGGAACCACATATCATAGACACAATAAACGCAAACTGACGGATGAAAGACATCATAACCACTTGGCTCCCTATGCTGAGTCAAAGCCATCATTACCATGTGTTATCAGGCCATACGAAGACTTACGTCCCGGCATGGTAATAAACTCTCATCATTGCGTAATATCTTCACCTCGTTACCAGGCATTTTGTCTGCCTGGTAACATTCTTCAGTCATCAATTGATGTCGAACTTGGGAAGCACTGCCTGATAAAACGATAAGCTGGGAATATAAGTATGGTGACTTAATTTTTTGCCGACAGCGACAAATTCATAACCCAGTTCCTGAGAAGCTCTTTGATTCCACTCACCTTCCGCAAACACTATCCGTCGTTTAAATGTCATTCCCGTATCCTGCTTCGCTCTGAATGCAGCAAGCGCCATAATTTCCGTTCTGCTGGCAGCGTCTGACGACGAGGCAAAGGTCATTCTACTTGCATCTATTCCCGCCGCTTTCAATTTCAGACGGCTTACCGCCGCCCATCCGCCACTGGTGATCGCAACATGCGTATCGTCCCGGACAGCCATTTGCTCAAGAAACTCTCTGGCGCCTTTACTGAGCACAAACTCTTGAGGGACCGCATGCAGCCTGGCAGTAAGATTTTCCAGATACTTTTGCTCCACCTGACGGTGAACAATTGAGCGACTTGAAAGCACAGGATACTGATAAAGGATCTCATCTAACATTGCCGAATCCGTCACCACTCGCTCTTGATAGCGCGATTTATCCAAAGTGATGTGGAGAACGGCTTCGACGGCTTGCTGAAAACACATCATATCCATTTCCCTTGCATTCACCAAAGCACCATCCACATCCACTAACAACAGATTCATCCCTATACCTTCATTAATTTTTATCATCAGTGATAATGCCGTACAGAATGGAGATGTAAACAAAATGTTTCAATAAATGATTTGTTAAAAATGATCATTTTTTGCGTAATCTCAAACTCTTACCGCTCATTCCTATGCATCAAAATCTTTTGTTGTTCAGAAATTGATAACAAAACGCAACTTACCTCAAAAACTTAACACTGTGATTTCTTAGCGAATTTGCCGATTCTTTCCCACAATTACTCAGTTCGCTGAGTAAATCCGGTGAACAGCATGTGAGCATAAATGACTATAAAAGGAAAATGTGATGAAAACCTCAACTGACCGTCGGCGCTTTCTGCGCCTGACTATGGCAGGCATCATAGGCATCACACTGGGTGATCAGATCCTGCAGCGTAAAGCGCTGGCCAGTGAAGAACTGCCACATCTGGCAGAAGATGATGCTCAGGCAACTGCCTTGCAATACACACATAAGTCGCCTCATGAAGAGAATCATTGCGGTAACTGTATGCTGATACAAGGTAATGAAGGTGATGAATGGAGACCCTGCTCAATCTTCCCCGGTAAAGCGGTGAACGTAAATGGCTGGTGCTCTGCCTGGACGGCCAAACCTGCTTAATGGATGACATAGCCCGTAGTCACTGCGGGCTTTTTACCCTCAGAAAAACACGGAAACACTGCTTGCAGGTGATAAAGTTCGATAAGAATGGAGGCGCGTCCCGGAGTCGAACCGAGGTCCACGGATTTGCAATCCGCTGCATAGCCACTCTGCCAACGCGCCTTAATGAAGCTTGTCTCAGAAGACGAAGCGCATTATCCAAATCCTGATGAGAAGTACAAGCCTTTTCTGACTGAAATCACTTAACTGATTACTTTTCCGGCCAACTGTCATTTTCAGCTAGAAGTCAGCTAAAAAACAGTCCAATTCTTCCGTTATGATTCACACGCTCAACCTGAGTGGCAAACGTCTGCTCAAGCCGTTCATTCGACATCACCTCTTCAGGTTTTCCCTTTGCAACACAACTTCCCCCTTTCAGCAGGATGACACTGTCTGCAAATTGCAGCGCCCGGTTCAGGTCATGGTTCGCCATAACGACAGCAATACCTTGTCCGGCCATAAAATGCAGCAGTCGGTATAAAGAGACTTCCTGCCCGATATCGAGCGCTGTTGCCGGTTCATCAAGCAATAGCAGACAACCATCCGGGTTCAGTCCCGGCCAGACCTGCAAACAGGCAGCCGCTAATCTGACCCGCTGCCATTCGCCTCCGGACAGTTGCTGAATATGGCGATCCAGTTTGTCATCGATTGAAAGCCACTGACTGACAGCCTGAATAGCCTGATTAACCTTCTCGACGTTTGCTTCCGGAATCGCGGATACCGCTAACTGCAAAAAATGATAAACACCAACGGCAAAACCCGGTTTATCCTGTTGCGACAAATAACTGCGGTAACGGGCCATGTCGCGAAGATCCATCTCCGACAGGCACTGCCCTGCCAGTGTTACCTTGCCTGCACCTTGAAACAGCCCGGACAGGCATTGAATAGCTGTACTTTTCCCGCTACCGTTAGGGCCAATCAGATGCACCACTTCACCTCGCTTTACCGAGAAACTGACCGGCAGTAATCGCCGGGCTAGCGCTATATTTTCAGCCTGTAATACACAAGCCAGATCTGAACGGACCACCATCAGCTTACTCCACTTGCGAACGCAACAGCATCCAGATAAACACAGGGGCGCCCAATGTCGTGGTCACAACGCCCACAGGCAATTCTGCAGCAGGCAAGAGTACCCGCGCCAATACATCCGCAACCGCCAGCAGTAACGCCCCGAAACAGGCAGAAAGCGGTAGCAGGTATCTATTCTCCGCCCCCAACGCCAAACGCAATAAGTGGGGAATCACCAGGCCGATAAAGCCAATCACACCTGCCATAGCGACTGATGTTCCCACTAACAGGGCGATAATCAATATCAATCGCCAACGCAGTGCAGCAACATCCAGCCCCAACTGTCGTGCATGGGTTTCACCCAGCATCAGGATATCCAGTTGCCGGCCACGGGAGCATAGCCAGATTAATGCGGGAAGCAGAATGATCAGCACGCTAAGCTGCGCCCAGGAAACACCGGCAACACTTCCCATCAGCCAGTACATCAGCTGTCTGAGATTCAGATCGTCACTGAAATAAAACGCCCAGGTCACAACCGCCCCGGACAAAATACCCAGTGCAACGCCTATGAGCAGCAAACGCGCGGTTGACACCCTTCGGATACGGGCAAGACCAACGAGCAGTAAAGTAAAGAGCAGTGCGCCCGCCATGGCAACCAACATCGTCAGCCAGGGACTCGGCACCGAGGGAAGAAAAAACAGTAAGAGAACAAGTGCCAGGCTAGCACCACCCGAAATACCCAGCACACCGGGCTCCGCCAGCGGATTGCCCAATAACACCTGCAACACAGCACCAGAGGCTGCCAGCGCAGCCCCAATTGCCATGGCGGCCACTAACCTTGGCATTCTGAGCTGCCATAACAATTGCTTCTCAAGCTCGCCAAATGGCTGCCAGGGTTTCAGCCAGATTTCGCCCACCGACAATGAAAACAGACCGCAGCTGATGAGCAAAATCGCAACAAGCCAAAAGCTCACTTTCCATTTATGGCGACGCTGTTGAAGGATACGGTCTAAGTGCATGATGTCGTGTGTTTTCGTCAGTGGGAACCAAAGGGGAAACATACAGGGTCTTTGAAAAAATGAAAAGCAAGCCAGATAAATTGGCTTGCTTTCAAAAGTATTTACACTGCAGCTGCTGATTATCTGACTGTTTTCAGTCCGTCTGAGCTTTAGCGCTTAGAACTTAGCAACGACCTGATCAGTCAGATCAACGTCTGATTGCTTGACCAGCAAACAAGCCCGTTGTCCCAACGCCACATTGGGGTTAGGGAAAACGACAGACTCTCCCCCTTTGGCAGCCACGTATTCTTCACCGTTATCGCTCCCCAGCACCGCACCTTCTTCAAAGTAGGTAAAGTTAGCCTGATTTGCCGGAAAGGTGAAAGCGAACTGATCTGTATGCTTAGTAAGAGTACGGGTTACCCGATACACACACACTTGTTTGTCGCCCTGATAGTCTGGCAGTGATTGTTGTGAAACGAGTGCGAGCATCGCCTGATTAAAGGTTTCTAGCCGCTCTAAGTCGTTCTCACCCAGCCGTGCTACCTTGCCCAGCTCCATCGTCAGTGCCTGCGCGCCATAGTTCTGAGCACTGTACCAGCTGAATGTTGGTGCCGCGGAACCAGAGAGCATCATTGCCTCGATCTCACCGTGATGCAGAAAATTAAACAGCGCTAAACCACGGGTTTTATGTTCACTAAAAGGGCTGACCGCAAAGGTGTAGTGCTGTGAGTCACGGATGGCACTATGCAGATCCAAATGCCAGCGTTCGGCATTCTTTAAAGGCGAGTTCTGGAAGAATGCATCAACTGAGCACTGAAGTAAGTTGGCGCGACTACAATCAACATTCTTTTCATCATTGATACCGCCAAATAGCCGATTCATATTCTCATCAATAAAGCGGGTATGTGCATTAATGGCTTCTGGGTGACCGATGATCAGCAGTAAACGATGTTCAGGCATTAGATCGCCAAGCAGGATTTTTTTCACTAACTGCTGTAGCAGTTCAATCGGGCCGGTTTCATCACCGTGTACCCCAGATGAAATGACGATGTCTTTACTGGCAGCGGATAATCCAGGCGGAATAACGGTTAAAACACCGCGCGCCGTTAACTGACACAATACACCATTTTCTAACTGCCATTCCCCCGCCTCAAACGGCAAAGATAAATCCAGAGTCGCAGAAAGAAACTCCCCGTTTTGCACTGCCTTTAACAAAGCCATTATACCTCCTCGTCCTTGTAACAGGCATGTTCTTACAGGCGAATTCATGATTGCACAAATAACAACCAATAAAGAACACTAAAAGATGAAAGAAAATCAGTGAAATAAACTGCTTTTACTATACATCCTGGCTACATAGTTTCAACACTATATTGATGACTGCAGGCAAGAATGAGACCAGGGTATGCACTTTTTAATGCTGATAATGAAAAACCCAAGTAAACAATTCGCTTACTTGGGTTTCTTGTAGGCTCAAACCACTTATTTTTCGATTTTGATATTCTCAACGCGTGCTTTAAGCTTCTGACCAGGGCGAAAGGTCACCACTCGCCGTGCCGAGATTGGAATATCTTCACCGGTTTTAGGATTTCGTCCAGGTCGCTCGTTTTTGTCGCGCAGATCAAAATTACCAAAACCGGATAATTTAACCTGTTCACCACACTCAAGTGCCTTTCTGATCTCCTCGAAGAAGACTTCCACCGTATCCTTGGCGTCCCGTTTGCTTAGTCCGACATTCTCAAACAGGTTCTCAGCCAACTCGGCTTTTGTGAGCGCCATAGATAACTCCCTCAAGACTATGTTGAACGAATAGTAAACATATCAGTTATGCTTACTGCGAATACTTCATGCGTAGCCAGGCTGCCCACCCATGCACTAAAGTGCATTAGTGCCTTCACATCAGCGGCTGACCTTAACTAGAGACAAGTTTATGCCAACTAGCTGATTTCCGCCAACTTTTTTAGGTAAACTTACCGTAAAATGATTGATTCTTATATTCCAGACAAGCATGCACACATGCACCTGGTTGTGCTTACGCTTGTCGAGCAGCAACAATAAAAACCAAAATTAAAGTCAGTTGCAGTCAATAAAACCACAAAACTGAATCGCACAGAGAATTTTTACTATTTATCAAAATCTTAGCCCTAACTGAAAAAAAATCAAAAAAAAGCAGCCCTATCGGCTGCTTTTTCATCAATTATCAAATAATAACAGTGAGTTAATCGCGAAGCGCTGCACCAAACTGATCGCCCAGAACCGCAACAATCGACTCTACAGCACCATTAATATCCGTTTCTTCCAACGTTCGGTCAGCAGATTGAAGGTATAAAGCAATCGCCAGACTCTTCTGGCCATCCTCAACACCTTTACCTCGGTAAACATCGAACAGGTTCACATCAGTGAGCAACTCGCCACCATGCGCCTGGCAAACCTGCAACACATCACCAGCAGCAACCTCTTCTGAAACCACTACCGCGATGTCACGACGGTTCGCCGGAAACTTAGACACGGCTTTAGCCTGAGGAATCGCACGACTTGCGATAGCATTCCACTCAACTTCAAACACAACGGTACGTCCGTTCAGGTCGAACTTGCGTTCCAGCTCAGGATGAACCGTACCGATAAAGCCAACTTCCTTACCATCTGCGACGATAACCGCTGACTGTCCCGGATGAAGAGCCGGGTGTTTAGCTGGGGTAAATGTCAACTCAGTCTCTTTGGCCGTCAGTTCCAGAACCGCTTCCAAATCACCTTTCAGATCGAAGAAATCAACGGTGTTTGTCGCGATATCCCAATGCTCTTCACTGCGTGCACCGGCAATCACACCAGCCAGCATGGTTTCCTGACGAATACCATTTTCAGCAGCTGCATCAGGAACAAAACGCATACCTGATTCGAACAGACGCACACGAGGCTGCTGACGCTTCTGGTTAAAGGCAACTGTGTTCAGCAGACCCGACCACAGGCTCAGGCGCATTGCCGACATTTCAGCAGAAATCGGGTGCGGCAGAATGATCGCGTCCGTATCCGGCACGATCAGCTTCTGCTGTTCTGGCTCAACAAAGCTATAAGTAATCGCTTCATGATAACCACGGCCAACCAGCAGATCGCGAACACGTTTCAGTGGCAGGTTGGCTTCCTGGTGCAGGTTCATGCTCAACGCAGCAACCGGCGACTGTGCAGGAATATTGTTATAACCGTAAATACGGCCAACTTCTTCTACCAGATCTTCTTCAATGGCCAGGTCAAAACGCCAGCTTGGTGCAACTGCACGCCAGCCAGTGTCAGTAGGTTCGACCATACAGCCAAGGCGGCTCAGAATCTCAACGACGTCTTCATCAGAGACGAAGTGACCCAGCAGGTTGTCTAACTTACTGCGGCGCAGTACGATGCTGTTTTGCTGAGGCAGGTGCTGTTCAGATTCAGCTTCTACGACTGGCGCAACGTCACCACCGCAAATATCAACCAGCAAGGCAGTAGCACGTTCCATTGCTTTGGTTTGCAGGCCAGCATCCACGCCACGCTCAAAGCGATGAGACGAATCGGTATGCAGGCCGTAGCTGCGAGCACGACCACGAATGGCATCCGGCATGAAAAACGCACACTCCAGAAGCACATCTTTGGTGTTTTCGCTGACACCTGAGTGCTCACCACCGAAGATTCCCGCCATAGCCAGTGCTTTTGACTGATCGGCAATCACCAGTGTGTCACTATTCAGTTCCGCTTCAGTGCCGTCCAGCAGGGTCAGTTTCTCACCCTGCTCTGCCATACGAACAATAATGCCGCCGTCGATCTGGCTCAGATCGAACGCATGCATTGGCTGCCCCAGTTCCAGCATCACATAGTTGGTAATATCAACGATTGGGTCGATAGAGCGAACACCGCAACGACGCAGTTTTTCCTGCAGCCACAACGGAGATTCCGCTTTCACGTTCACATTGCGGACGATACGTCCCTGATAGCGCGGACACGCTTCCGGCGCTTTCACTTCGATAGAGATTTTATCGTCAATGGCCGGAGCAACAGCCTCAAAGGATGGCGGGGTCACTTCAGCACGATTTAATACGCCAACTTCGCGCGCCAGGCCCGCAATACTCAGGCAATCAGCACGGTTTGGTGTCAGATCGACATCAATGATGACATCGTTCAGGCTCAGGAATTCGCGGAAATCTGTACCAATCACAGCACTTTCCGGCAGTTCCATAATGCCATCTGAATCCACATCAATGCCTAACTCAGTGAAAGAACACAGCATGCCATGGGAAGGCTGACCACGTAGTTTGGCTTTTTTGATTTTAAAATCGCCAGGCAAAACAGCGCCCACAGTTGCCACAGCAACTTTCAGACCCTGACGACAATTTGGCGCACCACAGACGATGTCCAGCAGCTCTTCTTCACCCACATCAACTTTGGTCACACGCAGTTTGTCAGCATCCGGGTGCTGACCGCATTCAACAACCTGACCGACTTTAACACCGCTAAAGCTGCCTGCGACAGGTTCAATACCGTCAACTTCCAGGCCCGCCATGGTGATCTGGTGAGCTAGTTCTTCGCTGTTGTTAGCAGGATTGACCCACTCGCGTAGCCAAGATTCAGAAAATTTCATAATTTGCTAGCCCCTAATGCTTACTTGAACTGTTTCAGGAAACGAAGATCGTTTTCGAAGAATGCACGCAGGTCATTCACACCGTAACGCAGCATGGTCAGACGCTCGACACCCATACCAAATGCGAAACCTGAATATTTCTCAGGATCGATATTAACGGCACGCAGTACATTAGGGTGAACCATTCCGCAACCCAACACTTCCAGCCATTTCCCGCCTTTACGGCGTACATCCACTTCAGCTGAAGGCTCAGTAAACGGGAAGTATGAAGGACGGAAACGAATCTCCAGATCTTCTTCAAAGAAGTTATGCAAGAATTCGTGCAGGATGCCTTTCAGCTGTGCGAAGTTGACGTTTTCATCAACCAGCATACCTTCAACCTGATGGAACATTGGGGTATGGGTCTGATCGTAATCGTTACGGTACACACGGCCTGGCGCAATAAAACGCAGCGGCGGCTGGCTGGCTTCCATGGTACGAATCTGTACACCAGAAGTGTGCGTACGCAGCATCAGCTCAGGATTAAAGAAGAAAGTATCGTGATCGGTACGAGCCGGGTGATCTTTGGCAATGTTCAAAGCATCAAAGTTATGGAAACCGTCTTCGATCTCTGGGCCGGACTCAACGGTAAAGCCAAGTTCACCAAAGAAGCTTTCGATACGCTCAATAGTACGGGTTACCGGGTGCAGACCACCATTTTCAATACGACGGCCAGGCAAGGTCACGTCGATGGTTTCTGCGGCCAGCTTGGCTTCAAGCTCGGCACGTTGCAGTGCGTCTTTACGAGCGGCAATTGCCTGCTGAACAGCTTGCTTTGCCAGGTTAATCTGCTGCCCGGCTTCGCGACGCTCTTCAGGTGGCAACTTACCCAGGCTTTGCAGTTGAAGGGTCAGTTCACCCTTCTTACCCATATAATGGACACGGACTTCGTCCAGAGCAGCGACTGAGTCAGCCTGCTCAATTGCTGCCGTTGCGTTGGCAATAATCTCTTCTAGATGTTGCATCGTTTCCTCATCCACACACTGGTGGCGTCCTTCAGGGAGATAAATTCGCGTAACGATACATATTAAAGAAAGCTGGTGCTAAATCCAAACTCAATCGCCACTTAGCTGTGTATTTGCTAAAAAAATTGCCGGTGTGATGCAGGTCAGGCTTGAATTGACTGCTTACTGTAAAAGCAAATACAGCTCTGTCCAGAAATCTGTTGTTGAAGTAACGCCCTGTCAGATACACGAAATGAAAAGTGGTCATTCTGAATGAAACAAACCTCAACAGATACTTGCCACATGTACACCAAACGCATCCGCCAGAACGATGCGTAGTCACGTTGCAAAAATCTGGACTGGGTATCCAAAACAGCGATAGTTAAGATCTCAGCCAAAGGTAAGGGATCAATATGGCGGTCTTTTACTCTTGTTAACGGCCTCGCCCGCAACAAACACCACAACGTCGAATCATTCACAGATAGCGATTTGTTACACTGTCATGAATCTTGATACAGAGAAACAAAATTTCATAACGGCGACAAAATCAGAACACAACGCAATAACTTTACAAGTACCACCATTTCCTGTAAGCACTGGACATAGCGACAACGATGATGAGATCCTAAAGACAATACCACCATCTAATAAGCAGTGTTAAAGATCTAAGTCCGTATTTAATATTTTTTCCAGTTTATACAATCAAACTTTCCGCACTAAACAAGACAATAAACTTCGTATGAGTAAGAGCATACAAAAATAATTGCAGCCAACTTTTATGAAGACTTTAAAAACAATAAAACTTGCTACAGACAACACGCGTACCTGCAGTCTTTACATCTGTTTTAATCAAAAATTGAAATCATAATGAATCACCTTCTCCATGTTCCCCCTCAGATCCCACAACACAATCTGCTTATCGAACCCAGCCCCCCCTAAAAAACAGTAATCACCAGTCAATTCACACAAGAAAATATGCAACAAATTGAACATTTAATGGGTTTACACCTCATGATAATGAAATTAATAACTTTAACTTTCAAACAATCATGGAACAAACCAAATAATTAATGACTAAATGATAAAGGTAACATTTTCATAACTACTTGAAGTGAGTCGCACATAAAATCAAATGAAAATTAAACGATTGCAAATTGAACAATATCAAATAGCATCAATTATTGTTAAGTCTGACTAACTGAAATTATAACGAAAAGGTGAATGTATGCTGGAAACAATTAGGGCTTTTATTTACTCAAAAAACCTCGACAACTCTGAATTTGACAATGAATATAATCTTTTCATTCAACAGCTGGAAAGTTTACTGCAGTCGGCATTTCAAGATGTTGATGAGAAGAGCATCTTAACCGTACATCAAGTACTTTATGAAATTAATATAGCACATCTTTCTGTAGCTTGGTTTAATAAAGCACATAACATACATCATCCAAAAATTGTTTTAATAAAATATAAAATTGATCAAGCTTGGAACAAAAGTATTCAATACAATTACAAGGATCAAATTCAAGATCTACCGAGTGTTGATGATTTTCCGGATTGGATAAGAACAACAGTCGCCAATCACAAATCAAATGAACTTCACCCGGTATTTACATTTTTACGTGATGAAGCCAATCTGGAGCAATCCAAAGAGTTCTTCTTCCAGGAAACACCGCTTGAAATGCTATTTGGTGACATCATCGCTTATCTCCTGCCTGGTATCTATGGTGGTATCAAAGTCGAGTTCGTGAAGAATTACTGGGACGAAGTTGGACGTGGAATTGATGAAAAAGTCCATCGTAAACTGCGGGCAAGAATGATGAAAGCCCTGAATATTGATGAAAGTTGCTATCTTGAAAATACAGAGCTTTTCATCTGTGAAGAGTTAGAGCTCATTAATATGTACCTAAGTTTGGCACTTGATCGTACAAAGCATACAGAGCTCGTGGGTGCATTGTTAGCCACAGAATTGATGATCCCAGGGCGTTTCCAGTATCTTATCGATGGATTTAGGCGTTTAGGCTTCAATGACTATGATCTCCACTATCACATTGAGCATACTTCAGTGGATGAAGTCCATGCAGATGATTTGCTCGATCATGTTGCCATGCCAATTTTGAAACACGATGCAAAACAAATGCAAGCCCTTGTACTAGGCGGTTTACGCAGATTAGATACCATTCATAAAGTTCTAGATCGTCTATATGAACGAGTTTTAAGTAATGAATCTTCGTATCATTTAGTAAAAGCTGCATAATCGTCATAGAAAATACCAGGTAAGAGCATGAATATCATTAACCTTTCATCAACTAACACGTGAATGAGATTGTCATATTTGTGCTCTTGCTTCAGTTCAAGGAAATTATGATGCCTATCGTAAACATACAGTATATTGATTCAATAACAGATCACCAAAAACGACAAGTTATCGAACAAGTTACAGAAATTATGGTCAAGGTTTTAAATAAAAAACCAGAAAGTACCTATATTGTACTTCAGAAAATTGAAACAGAAAACTGGGGCGTTAATGGACAAACCGTGTCTGACAGACGAAATAACAACTAATAGACAATAAGATATCTAGAACATGAATATTATAAATTCAACTTTTGACCAAAGTGTTAGTAAAAAGATATCCTTGCGAAACGAGTTGCCATCAGATGTCAAAAGACAAATTTTAGATTTATATAAACCTAACGGCATTCGTAGTGCATTCTTGTATTTACTTATATTTTCTTTAATTGTTACTTACATCTATGTTGCAGTTCATGCTGATTCTGTCTGGATCACTTTATTCGCTATCATCCTTATTGCGTCTCAACAGCATGCACTTTACATATTGAATCATGATGCCAGCCATTTTTCATTATTTAAAGATAAGTCAAAAAACATATATACTGCGACTATTCTTTCGAATTACGTCATGTTTCATCATCCGGAAGCTTGGTCATTTACTCAATGGCGCCGTATTCATATGCTGCATCACAAGCACCTTTTCACTCAGGATGACCCCAATTATGTAGGAAGAGAAATGCGTGGAGATACAGCATCCTCCCCTAGTTTAGTTAAGATTATATTGAAAACACTGGAAGGTGTAAAAGACTGCTTCTTGGATTTATTTTTTAACAAAGTATCTTACATTAATAGTAAAGGGAAAATTTACAAGAATCATCGTAAACACTTTGGTCATTTGTTTTATTCGTTTGAAGATGATCAGGAAATGGAAAACGAAAGAAAACTAAGTCTTATGTTTTATATCCTTTCATTTTCTATAATTACATATCTCTCACTCTGGGAAGTGTTTTTGGTTTACTGGATTTTACCAATGTACACTATTTATCCTCTGATCCTGAGATTCCATGACATTACAGAACATTACTGGGAAGAGAAATCTGCCCAGGTTGAAATAAACACCAGAAGTCGAAAAGATGGATTATTAACTAAATTATTAATTTCCCCACTTCCACGTGGATACCATTGTGAACATCATATCTTCCCAAGCATTCCTGTAACAAAACTGCCGTTAGTGAATCGATATATGAAAGAACATACTTCGCTTCATACGGAAGAGCAAGGTATCTGGGGACTCATGAAAGAAATTAACACAAGGAAGAAAAATGATATTACCATGTAGCATTAAAACTTTCGACTATCATGCAGAAAATTTTTCAGTACACATGGTAACTTCATCTGAAAAAACTTTCTTCACGAATGCTTTCATCGTTGAAACAGAAAACTCAGTTATTCTTATTGACTCAATGATGACAATCAGCGAAGCTGAATTTGTAAAGCAGTCAATTATAAGCATAGGTAAAGAACTCTCTGCCGTTATCATCACACACCCTCATCCGGACCACTATAATGGGCTAAGTACTATCATTGGTGAAGATCATCACATTTCAATTTATGGAACAGAAAAGTCATCCGAAGTTATTATCAATTCATTTGACGACAAAGAGAAGAAATGGCGCCCCTATTTTGGTGACGAGTGGCCAAAAGTGAAAATACCACCTAACCGATTCATTCAAGGAAGTGAAGTATTATATTTCGACAATATAAGATTCTCATTTGAAGAAATTGGTAAAGGTGAATCCAACAGTGACTTATTGATTAAAGTTGGGAATCACGATTCAATTATCTTTGTTGGAGATCTTGTTTTCAACAATATGCACAGTTTTATGAATGATGGACACAGTTCATTATGGATCTCTAAGCTCCAAAAAATTAAAGAAAAAGTACACAAAAGTTGTATTATATTCACTGGGCATGGTGAACCAGACCAAGCTTACTTTTTGATTGAAAAACAAATTAGTTACATAAAATTATATCAAAATGAAATCCAATCAATTTCGCAAGGGCGAAGTCAGTTAACTGATGATGAAAAATCTATTTTTGTTGAAATCATCTCAAGAAGATATCCGCATTATAAACTCTTAGACTTCATTTCAGCAGGTGCAAACTCAGTAGCAACTGAAATGGCTTTTAGTAAGAGTATTTCAATTTAGAAATTCAATGAGGCTAACATGAACAAAAATAAGTATCATCTTGCACAATTCAGTATTTCACTGGCTCGCTATTCTTTTTCTGATGAAAAAATGCAAGGATTTGTTTCACGGCTCACAGAAATAAATGAACTTGCAGATAAAAGCCAAGGGTTCATCTGGCGATTAAAATCAGATGATGGTAACTCTACATCTTTCCGTGGCTACTCAGACCCGAATATTTACCTTAATTTATCTGTCTGGGATTCTATAGAAAATCTGAGAGAGTTTGTATTTAAAAGTAATCATGTTGAGTTATTTCGTAAAGGTAAGACTTGGTTTCATAATCTAAACGGTCCTATTACTGCGCTGTGGTGGATTAAAGAAGGTGAAATACCAACCATTGAGGATGGCATCAGCCGTCTTGAATCGATAAAAAATTTAGGTCCAACAAGATGGGCATTTAACTTTAAAACGAATTATTCACCCGAAGCTATAGAGAGCAATAATATCCTTACTAAATGTAAGAAAGAAGTGGATGACCTGCATGACTTTCTTCAGCAATGGTTCCAAGGGGAAATTAGCAACACATCGGAAAACAAAGAATTATTATCGAGTCGTTTTGATCAGTTCGGTGAACTTTTATCACCTGATGGCCTTATTGAGCCGTTTCACTGCCTTGAAAACAGGTTTAATAGCGCACATGGGAAATTTCTTAATGCCAAAATTTGGATTACTGGTTTCACGCCAGTGTTATTGAATAATAAAGACATACTCGTTAAATATACTGAATGGCGTCAAATTGATGGCGAAACCAATGTGAGATTCACGACAGCTTTGCTTTCTGAGAAAAACAAAGCACCCAATGGAATAGTATGGAAGCATATTCATGAAACCTGGTCTGATGTGAATAATCTTAAATCTCCAGCTCCCTACGCAACACCAGAATCTCCATCACTTGAGGAGGCTTAAGAGTATTTTTTATGAAACAAGAAAATCAGCTTCACGGTTCATCTTTGAATTTGGCACCGGAGCAAATTAAGAAAATTTGCGCCGAAATTGTTGATTACCTATCTAATAAAGAAAACCCACGCTACACACAAAAGGTCCGTCCAAAATTAACCGATCGACAGTACAGTGATCTGTCCGCTTTGGAACGCATGCCCTATCATGGAAGCGAAGCTGTCAGCACCTTTGAAAAATATATTCAATTATTAACCACACAGGCTGTATCCACCTCACATCCCGGTTTCTTAGCGTATATCATGGGTGCAGCTAGTGATGTTTCTGTTTTGGCTGATTTCCTTGCTGCTGCAATCAGCGCACCGCAAACAAGTGCTTCTACGTCTCACCTGACAACCATGATTGAAGCTCAAACAATCAAGTGGATGTGCCAATTACTCGGTTATCCCGAGACAGGGAGCGGACTTTTTGTCAGTGGCGGCTCCATAGCTAATTTAATCGCGCTGCAAGCTGCAATAAAAAAGAAAAGAACTCAAAATATTGTAGATTTAAATCAATATCGCGTCTACGTCAGCAAGTATTCACATAGCAGTATTTCTTCTGCTGTCAGTATTTCAGGGTTATTACCAGATCAATGTATTCAGTATATCGAAACAACTCAGGAACATACTCTCTCCATCAGTGATTTAAAAACAAAAATTAAACATGACCAAGAGTATGGATACATACCACTTATGGTTATTGGTATTGCTGGATGTACTTCACTTGGCGTCATTGACCCATTGCTTGTTTTATCTGATATCTGCATGAAAGAAGATATTTGGTTTCATATTGATGCAGCTTACGGTGGGTTTGCTGTACTATCTCAAGAATATAGTGAGGCACTCAAAGGTATGCAGTTTAGTGATTCACTCACGATTGATCCGCATAAATGGATGTATGCAGCCGCAGATGTTGGATGCATTTTAGTCAAAGACCCAAACATTTTGTTCAACACATTTAATCAATCAGGTGCCTATTATTCATCCGATGATTTGACCTTCTCCAACCATCTCCAGTTTCGTGATTTAGGAATACAGACAACTCGCAGTTTTAGAGCACTCAAAGTTAAATTGAGTTTGGAGATCGCTGGCCGAATTGGTTATCAACAGATGATTGAAAAAGATATCCACCTTGCGAAGTATGCCTATAAGCTTGCACTTGATCATCCGAATATAGAAGCATATAGCTGTCATTTAAGTATTGTAACACTACGATTTAACCCTAACCTTGCGACAGATGAAAAATTTATATCAGAAACTAATCTGAATAAAATCAATCAGGAAATAATCGATGACTTACATCAGCTCGGGGATTTTTTTCCCTCCCACACATGGGTGAATAATAAATATTTAATTCGTCTCTGTATTGTTAACCTCAATACAACTGAAGAAACAATTCATGGTTTGCTAGAAGCAATAGATGAAGTTGGAAAATCGAAAACTTGCAATTATTTAACCCACATGAGTACCCAATAATGACCGTTCAATTCGTTTCATTACTTAATGTTCGTTTTAATGACAAGGAAAAGTTTGAAATACATGTCGGCTGGTTAAGTCGAAAAATTGCATCTGGTTTAGGCTGGGAGCTAGCCATTTGTGGATGGCAATCCCCATCACCATTTCCAAATGACAGCCAAGTCGTGCATGTATGGAAAACAAATTCATCATCTGAACAAGAGGCACGAACATCATTAAACAACTTAATCGCAAGTCTTGACCAGGAAAAAGTCAACTTAGCACTCAGCGTAATGCATGATCCTAAATTCATATTCACTAAAGAAAAAACTTATTAAAATTCAATTGAATAAATAATTAACCAATTAACTTATAGAAACATAGAAAGGTTCATTCATGAAAAGAATTCTTATTATCGTCGGTTCTGTTTATGGCAGTACGATGCAAATGGCGAATTATATTTCCAGAAAGTTAGACAAGTATGGTTATGTGTCAGAAGTCACTGAAAGTTCTTCTTTGGAAAATATTAAAAAATCAAATCTATTACTCATTATGACTGCAACAACCGGTCAGGGAGATATTCCTCAAAATATAACTCCTTTTGTTGATGAGATAAAAGAAAGTCAAGAAGATCTAAATGACATCAACTATGCCATCATCTCATTTGGTGACAGTGGCTATGGACCGACATTCTGCAATTCAGGCAGAACTATCCAGAGCATATTGGAAAATCGCAATGGTAATTGTGTCATTCCACCATTTGAAATTGATACTGTTGAGTATTTAGACCCAGAAGAGCCTATCAACATCTGGTGCGAAAACTATATTGATAAATTATAAGCGCCAATTCGCCAGGCTGACTCCGTTCAGTCTGGTATTTACACAATTAAACCCCTCTTACACCCTCGGCTATCATCACAATCGTTCTCTCAACAATGGCTGATACAGCTCCCTCTGTAATTTTAACTCTGTCACTCATGCTAATGAAAAAGTAAAAATTATCATCACTAGATGCAATAAACATTCAGATTTCATAATAATTCACTCTCATATCATGATAAATACCGACTTACTCTGTCATGCTATTGATTCATATTAAATATTTACTCTTAGGAATCGCCATGAAAAAGGACGTACGCTTTCTCTTCCCTTTACCTTTTTTAATCGCAAGTTCATTCGCTTGGTCCAACATCACGTCATATCCGCCACAACAAGCCAGTCCAATTGAAGCAAAGAACACGCCTATGTTCATCTCGTTGGGCTTCGACGACAATATAGAAGCAGATGGTTTACGCTGGATTTCGAAAGCACTGAGCAGTCATACGAATCCTCAGGGTCTCGACTCATTTGCAGGTTCACCATTAATGTCGAGCTTCTTCATGCACTGCCAGCCTGCCCGACAGCAACCTGAGATCATCGAACTGTGGCGAAAGCTGAACACTGACGGTCATGATATTGCCAACCACACAGAAACCCACCCCGACGATAAGATAAACTACAACCCTTTTGAATCCTGGATGACGGCTGAGCAGTGGCAGCAGGAAGTCGCACTTTGTAATGAGTTTCTGACGCAACCTGTCGAACAAGGCGGTGTCGGTGCTCCGGCGGTTGCCGGATTTCGGTCGCCCTTTTTAACATTCAACGACAACACGCTGGATGCCCTGACCACAAATGCCATCCAGTATGATGTCAGCTTCCCGGCGGGTACTACCACAGAAGAAAATGGCACCAACAACTACTGGCCACATACGCTCGATCAAGGTAGTCCGTCGCAATCAGTTGCACAGCAAGGCGGTTGGAAGCCGGCCGTGAAAAATGTGCCAGGGCTCTGGGAAGTTCCGTTGCAAGCGCTGATAGTTCCAACAGATGAAGAGGCCGCAGAGTACGGACTCACCTATTCGCTCAACGACAAAATTACCAGCCGTATCCCTTACTATGACCCGTTAGCACGCAAGGCCGACAACTTCGATTGGAACCTCTATACCACGCCGGCCTGGGGCGGTTACGGACTGAACGCTGCCGATGTACTCACCTTGTACAAATACAATCTCGACCTGCATTTATCCGGCAATCGTGCGCCACTGGTATTGGGTCTACACTCTGCTTTTTACGGCAAAATAAATGGTGAAGAACATTTCGGGATGCCTGAAACCAGCGTCGCCGACCGGCAGGCGGTGCTGAAGCAATTCATTGAATACGCGTTGTCGAAACAGCAGGTGCGTTTTGTTTCGCATCGTCAGCTTGTCGAGTGGATGCAAAACCCTTCACCAGTTCTGACTTGTGAGCAGGCTATCTGGTCAGCACACACAACATACCAGTCAGGTGATATCGTTCAATTCAATGGGAAGTACTGGAAAGCAAAATGGTGGACCGTTCAAGAGATTCCCGGCAACACAGCCGACGGTCCGTGGCAAGCACAAACTGGCTGTAACGGTTAACTGACTCAAGTGATCCTGGGAAGGCTTGTTTATATTGAAACGAAAAAAAGGAGAGCCTAGGCTCTCCTTTTTTCATCAAACTGAACTGAAATTACAGTGCAGCTTTCGCTTTTTCAACCAGAACGGTGAAAGTCGCTTTGTCGAAAACAGCGATATCAGCCAGGATCTTACGATCGATTTCGATAGATGCTTTCTTCAGACCATTGATGAAGGTGCTGTAGGTCATGTCGTTTTGACGTGCCGCAGCATTGATACGTGCAATCCACAGTTGACGGAAAGTACGTTTCTTGTTGCGACGGTCACGGTAAGCGTATTGACCGGCTTTAGTAACTGCTTGGAAAGCTACACGATATACACGTGAACGTGCACCGTAGTAACCTTTAGCTTGTTTAAGAACTTTTTTGTGACGTGCACGCGCTTGTACACCACGTTTTACGCGAGGCATAGGAAACTCCTAACTAAATAAATACGATAACTAAAAACGATTAAGCGAACGGAAGCATACGTGCTACTGCTGCTACTTCACATGCAGGAAGCAGAGAGTTTGGACGTAGCTGACGCTTGTTCTTAGTAGTACGCTTAGTCAGAATGTGACGCTTGGTCGCACGCTTGTACTTAAAACCACCAGCAGTTTTCTTGAAACGCTTAGCAGCACCTTTGTTGGATTTCATCTTAGGCATGATGAGACTCCGCATTGTTGATAGTTAATAACATAGTAATCAGGCGAACAAAAAGCGCTGCACTGAGCAGCGCTTTTGCTACTTGAAGGCCTGAATTACTTCTTCTTAGGGGCAAGCATCATGGTCATTTGGCGACCTTCGACACGACTAGGGAAGCTCTCGACGACAGCGATGTCGACCAGTTCATCCTTAATACGGTTCAGAAGATCGATACCCAGACCTTGGTGGGCCATTTCACGACCGCGGAAACGCAGTGTGACTTTACCCTTGTTGCCCTCTTCTAAAAAGCGAATCAGGTTGCGCAGTTTTACCTGATAGTCGCCTTCATCTGTACCAGGACGGAATTTAACTTCCTTAACCTGGATTTGTTTTTGCTTTTTCTTTTGCTCTTTAGCAGCCTTGCTCTTTTCGAACAGGTACTTGCCATAGTCCATCACTCGACAGACTGGTGGCTCGGCATTAGGGCTGATTTCAACCAGATCGACACCAGCTTCATTCGCTGCACTAATTGCTTCTTCAATAGAAACAACACCGATAGACTCACCATCGATACCAGTTAAACGAACTTCGCGTACGCCACGGATTTCGCCATTGATACGGTGTGCGTTTTGCTTAACTGGTGCTTGAGTTCTTTTTCCGCCTTTAATACCTTATTCCTCCAAAACATTGAGCTTGCGACTGCTAATCTCTTGTTGCATGTACGCAACAAAGTCATCAATCTTAAATTTACCCAAATCGTTACCCTTGCGAGTACGGACCGCAACCTCACCTGCTTCGACTTCTTTGTCACCGCAGACAAGCATATACGGAACTCGCTTTAAAGTATGTTCGCGGATTTTAAAGCCAATTTTCTCATTTCTCAAGTCCGCGTTGACTCGGATTCCACTTTTTTGCAGTTTTTCTACAACTTCGCGAACATATTCTGACTGGCTGTCAGTAATATTCATGACAACTGCTTGTTGTGGCGCCAACCAGGTCGGGAAATAACCCGCGTATTCTTCGATGAGGATACCGATGAAACGTTCGAGGGAGCCAAGAATGGCGCGGTGAATCATAACTGGCGTGTGACGCTCATTATCTTCACCGACATAAGTCGCACCCAGACGCTCAGGCAGAGCAAAGTCTAGCTGAACTGTACCGCACTGCCAAGCACGATCTAAACAATCATGCAAAGTAAATTCAATTTTAGGGCCGTAGAACGCTCCCTCACCTTCCTGAATATCATAAGGAATGTTCATTGATTCCAGTGCGATTTTCAGGTCAGACTCGGCTTTATCCCACATTTCATCGGAACCCACACGCTTCTCAGGGCGTGTCGACAACTTCACCACAATATTGTTGAAGCCGAAGGTTTCATAGGTGTCGTAAACCATCTTAATACAAGAAGTGACTTCTTCCTGCACTTGGTTTTCCGTACAGAAAATGTGCGCATCATCCTGAGTAAAACCACGAACACGCATCAGACCATGCAGTGCGCCTGACGGTTCGTTTCGATGACAACTGCCGAACTCGGCCATACGTAATGGCAAATCACGGTATGATTTCAGACCCTGATTAAAGATCTGAACGTGCCCCGGACAGTTCATAGGCTTAATCGCATACTCACGCTTTTCAGATTCAGTCGTGAACATGTTTTCTGCGTACTTGTCCCAGTGACCAGAGCGTTCCCACAGAACGCGGTCCATCATCAGCGGACCTTTCACTTCCTGGTAATCATACTCAGTCAGCTTGTCACGGACGAAAACTTCCAGCTCACGGAACACAGTCCAGCCGTTGTGATGCCAGAACACCATACCCGGCGCTTCTTGCTGCATATGATACAGATCAAGCTGCTTACCCAGTTTACGGTGGTCACGCTTCGCCGCTTCTTCCAGACGCGTCAGGTGCGCTTTCAGTGCTTTCTTATCATGGAAGGCTGTGCCGTAAATACGCTGCAACATCTTGTTATCGCTGTTACCACGCCAGTAAGCGCCAGCCACATTCAGCAGTTTGAAATGCTGGCAGAAGCCCATGTTCGGCACGTGCGGGCCACGGCACATGTCGATGTATTCTTCGTGATGGTACAAACCCGGACGATCATCGCGAGAGACATTCTCATCCAGGATTTCCATTTTGTACGGTTCGCCGCGAGACTCAAAGGTATCACGTGCTTCCTGCCAGCTGACTTTCTTCTTGATAACGTCGTACTTGGTTTTCGCCAGCTCGACCATGCGCTTTTCAATCTTTTCCAGATCGTCAGCCGTCAATGGTTGCTCCAGATCGACGTCATAATAGAAACCGGAATCAATCGTCGGACCGATCGCCATTTTCACATCCGGGTACAATTGCTTGATCGCATGACCCAAAAGGTGAGCACAAGAGTGACGAACGATCTCCAGACCGTCTTCATCTTTTGCGGTGATGATTTCCAGTTTTGCGTCGTTTTCAATCACATCACAGGCATCAACGCGAACACCGTCAACACGACCGGCAATACAGGCTTTCGCCAGGCCAGGGCCGATAGACAGCGCCACATCGAGAGTTGAAACCGGGTTATCAAACTGACGCTGACTGCCGTCAGGAAGAGTAATTACAGGCATTCATTGATCCTTTGTTCAGTGGTGCCACATACCAAGTAGCACATGCAATTTCGTATTTTACCGCCTGCCAAGGTGCAGTACGGTGATGAGATAGTGTCTGTTTCGGTGTGAATTTTGGTACAAATCAAAATTGCTGACCCCAGACAGAAGGCGAATTGTAATGGATTGACTCACAAAACTAAAGTTAGAAAAGCCAGTTACCTGTGAGCCACTTGCAAAATAAGGGAAAAGTTGCTTTCATTTGTATAGGCAATTTATAGTCATTAATGACGCAGAGACAACACCATGGCAAGCGCACCGCGTTATCAGCAAATCAAAGAGTATCTCGACCAGAAAATCCAGAGCCGTGAATGGCCACCCGGATATAAGATCCCCACCGAAATTGAGCTGTCAGAGCAGTTTGAAGTCAGTCGGATGACGGCCAATAAAGCTATCAAAGAACTGGTTAATGAAGGATTTCTGGAACGCACACCCCGTTTAGGCACTTTTGTCTGCAATAAAAAAGCCGAGTCTCCTTTGATGGAAATTCGGAACATTGCAACGGAAGTCACGAGCCGGGGCCATCAGTACTCCAGTAAAGTGATTACACAGCAACAGGTCAAAGCCCGTGATGAAATTGCATTACGCTTAGGCGTACGGCATGACACAACTGTGTATTTCACTCAAATCGTCCATTACGAAAATAAAGTGCCGATTCAACTGGAAGAACGCTGGGTGAATCCTCACTTTGCCCCCGATTATATCCAGCAGGATTTCACGACTCAGACACCCAATGAGTATCTGATGCAGACATGCCCGCTCAGTGATATTGAGCATACTGTCGAAGCCATTCTGCCTCCTTCACATATCAGCGAGTTACTTGAAATGGAGATCGAGTCGCCATGCTTATTGCTCAATCGCCGTACCTGGAGTAACACCAATCTCATCAGTACAGCTTTGCTGTACCACCCCGGCGATAAATACAAACTCAGCTCCAGAACCCGCGTCATTTAACCCTGGTTCGTCTTCAGGCACTTTAAGCCTCGTTGTTTTTTTAGCTATCATATTGATTAGCAAGCCTGATCACTCAGTGGTCAGGCTTTTGTATACTGCATCGTCCGCGCTTGGTACTTCCCTCTCCCGCTGCTAAATACGCTACTGTTAATAGAATCCTTCAACATTGATCACATTTTAATTACATCGCATCTTGAGTTTTATCCGAATTCGGACTTTAATTTGTATATACATATTAGGCAACCAGAGAGAAACTGCTCGCTATGGAACGTATTCTGACCAATCTCAAACTCGTCACCATGGAACCGGAACACGGTTATCAGATCATCGATAACGCCATGGTGATTATCCGTCAGGGTAAGATCAGCTACGCCGGTCCGCAGCAGGCAAACTGGCAGGACACAGTCGACAGCCAGGCAGACATTGTGGATTGCAAGCAGGCTATGGTCACGCCGGGTCTGATCGACTGCCATACTCATCTGGTGTTTGCGGGCAATCGTGCTAACGAATTTGAACAGCGTCTGAACGGTGTGCCTTACGAAGATATCGCCAAGGCCGGTGGCGGCATTTTGTCGACAGTCAGAGCCACACGCGCAGCCACCGAAGATGAATTGTTTGCATTGGCTACAGAGCGTCTGGCAGGCCTTAAGCGTGACGGCGTCACGACTGTCGAAATAAAATCCGGCTATGGCCTGACTACCGAAGATGAACTGAAAATGCTGCGGGTTGCCCGCCGTATTGGCGAGCAGGCCGATATCAAAGTTTCTACCACACTGCTGGCCGCACACGCATTGCCTCCTGAATATGCCGGACGCAGCGACGATTACATCACCCTGGTATGTGACGAAATTATCCCTGCAGCTGCAAAAGAGAACCTTGCAGATTCAGTAGACGTTTTCTGTGAAGGCATCGGTTTTTCAACCGCACAAAGTGCACGGGTTTTTGCCGCGGCCAAAGCCCATGGCCTGATGATTAAAGGCCATACAGAGCAGCTTTCAAATTTAGGTGGTAGTGCACTGGCAGCCAGTATGGGTGCAACATCTGTCGACCATATTGAATACCTGGACGAAGCCGGTGTTGAAGCACTGGCCGCCCATAACACAGTCGCTACCCTGTTGCCAGGCGCTTTCTATTTCCTGCGTGAAACCCAGCAGCCACCGATCGCTCAGCTGCGTGAAAAAGGTGTGCCGATGGCAATTTCCACCGACTTTAACCCCGGCACCTCGCCGATTGCTTCGCTGCGTACCATGATGAACATGGCTTGCACCTTCTTCCGCCTGACACCGGAAGAATGCCTGAGAGGTGTTACCGCGCATGCCGCACAGGCGCTGGGCCTGAGTGAGCAATGTGGTCAGATTCGCACAGGTATGGCCGCGGATCTGGCACTGTGGAACCTCGACTCGCCAGCAGAGCTGTCCTATCGCATGGGTGTGCCGGATTTAATCGCCCGGGTTGTGGATGGCAACCTCTTTTATCAATCCAAGAATCAGTAAACAGGAGGCTGTATGCCTATTGATATGAATGTCTGGCAAGGACGCAGTGATCCTGAAGACGGTAACAAAGGCTTGCGCTGGCACCAGAAAGTGCAACCAGCCGACAATGCCAATGAAAGCGGCATCATGCTGCTCGGCTTCGCCTGTGATGAAGGGGTCTCGCGCAACAAAGGCCGCACCGGCGCTTATGATGCTCCGGTCGCGATTCGCCGCGCACTGGCCAATCTGGCCTGGCACCACGAAGAACCCGTTTATGACGGCGGCAACATCAGCTGCGACGACAGCAACCTGGAACTGGCGCAATACCGGCTGGCAGAAGATGTAAGCCGCGCCCTTCGTCAGCGCCACAAAGTGATCGTCTTTGGCGGCGGGCATGAAGTGGCCTGGGGATCGTTTCAGGGCATAGGCAATTACCTGGTGCAAAAGCAGCATGTTGCCGGCAATGAGAATGAAGCACAGCAACCGCCGCGTGTCGGCATCATCAACTTTGATGCCCACTTCGACCTGCGTAATCCACCGGGTGGCAAACAGTCTGAAAAAGGCAGCTCAGGCACCCCGTTCCATCAGGCTGCCCGTTTCTGCGAAATGCATAACTGGCCATTCAAATATGCCTGCCTGGGACTGGCGCGTACCAGTAACACCCAGGCGCTGTATGAAAAAGCCGACCGTTTAGGGGTGCTTTACAAAGATGACCATGAACTGGTTCATCACAAGATGGAACCGACACTGACAGAGCTGCAGCGATTTATTGATCAGTGTGATTACCTCTATCTGACCATTGATCTGGACGTTTTCCCGGCCTCCGTGGCACCGGGGGTCAGTGCCCCGGCTGCGCGCGGTGTGCCATTAGACATCGTTGAAATGCTGCTGGAACCGATTTTAAAAGCCAGAACGCCGAAAGGAGAATCGAAGATCCTGGTCGCGGATCTGGCTGAGTACAACCCACGTTTTGACATTGATAATCAAACTGCACGGTTAGCTGCACGGCTTGCCTGGACAATCGCCCGCGCTATTCGTTAACCAGAGAGCGGCAAGGAGAGCAAAATGACGCAACAACAGAATCCACGTCTGGACACGACACGCACCATAGAAGCACCGACTGGCACCAAACTGAATGCCAAGTCATGGCTGACAGAAGCACCGCTGCGTATGCTGATGAATAACCTGCACCCTGATGTGGCTGAACACCCTCACTCTCTGGTGGTCTATGGTGGTATTGGCCGTGCAGCCCGTAACTGGGAATGTTATGACAAGATTGTTGAAGTTCTGAAGCGTCTGGAAGATGACGAAACCCTGCTGGTGCAGTCAGGTAAACCTGTCGGGGTGTTCAAAACGCACAGCAACGCGCCTCGCGTACTGATTGCCAACTCCAATATCGTGCCACACTGGGCGAACTGGGAGCACTTCAACGAGCTGGATAAAAAAGGCCTGATGATGTACGGCCAGATGACCGCGGGCAGCTGGATCTATATCGGCTCGCAAGGCATCGTTCAGGGCACCTACGAAACCTTTGTTGCTATGGCGCGCAAGCATTTCAATGGCGATGCCTCCGGTCGCTGGGTATTGACCGGCGGCTTGGGCGGCATGGGCGGTGCTCAGCCTCTGGCGGCCACCATGGCTGGTTTCTCTATGATCGCCGTTGAGTGTGATGAATCACGTATCGATTACCGTCTGCGTACCGGTTATGTGGACTGTAAAGCCACCACGCTGGACGAAGCACTGGCTATCATTGAAAAGTCCAAACAAACCGGCAAGCCGGTTTCTGTTGGCCTGCTGGGTAACGCGGCTGATGTCTTCCCTGAGCTGGTGAAGCGCGGCATCGTACCAGACTGCACCACTGACCAGACATCAGCCCACGATCCGCTGAATGGCTACCTGCCTCAGGGCTGGAGCATGGAACATGCGGCAGAAATGCGTCTGCAAGACGAAGCCGCGGTGGTCAAAGCAGCAAAAGCATCAATGGCAATTCAGGTACAGGCGATGCTGGATCTGCAAAAAGCGGGTTCTGCAACCGTCGATTACGGCAACAACATTCGCCAGATGGCGCTGGAAGAAGGCGTTGAAAACGCATTCGACTTCCCGGGATTCGTGCCGGCTTATATTCGCCCGCTGTTCTGTGAAGGCGTGGGTCCGTTCCGCTGGGCTGCCCTGTCCGGCGATCCGGAAGACATCTACAAAACCGATCAGAAGGTCAAAGAGCTGATCCCGGATAACCCGCATCTGCACAACTGGCTGGACATGGCACGCGAGCGTATTCAGTTCCAGGGGCTGCCGGCACGTATCTGCTGGGTGGGCCTGAAAGACCGTGCGCGACTGGGTCTGGCATTCAACCAAATGGTGCGTAACGGCGAACTGAAAGCGCCTGTTGTGATTGGCCGTGACCACCTGGATTCAGGCTCTGTCTCCAGCCCTAACCGCGAAACGGAAGGCATGATGGACGGTTCAGACACTGTGTCCGACTGGCCACTGCTCAATGCCCTGCTGAACACGGCATCCGGTGCAACCTGGGTTTCTCTGCACCACGGTGGTGGCGTAGGTATGGGCTTCTCTCAGCATTCAGGCATGGTGATCGTGTGTGACGGTACCGATGAAGCCGAAGAGCGCATCCGCCGCGTACTGCGTAACGACCCGGGCACTGGTGTGATGCGTCACGCTGATGCCGGCTACGACATTGCGATCAACTGTGCCAAAGAACAGGGCCTTGATCTGCCAATGATCACTGACAAATAATTCGAGCCGGAACAATGACTATGTTTCAACTAGAAATCCTACCGGACAAAATGCGTTTGCCGCTGCTGCTTGAAGCAAGCTATAACGATCTGAAGCCAGAATCTTTACTGCCAAGTCTCTGATTCAAAGCCATCAAATTCAGCGAAACAACCAAGCCGGGTTCTCTCCCGGCTTTTTTTATCTGATTCTGTTATTAAAAACTGCTTTGATATGAATTTTGCTGCCCTGCACTTTTCAATTGACTGTTTTTGTTATTTAAGTCAGCTAATCGGCAAACATATAGTCTATGCTGTGATGAGGTAAAGCGCGGGGCGACTGACAAAAAATCACTATAATAACGTCAGTCAGGGATAGCGGTGAGCATGGCTCGTTCAGGTTCACAGAACCAGAATCTACTTGCACCCACAAAATTGCCCCAACAGATTTGGCGTCACTGTCTTTATATAATCCAGCCCAGGCGCTGTATTATTGTTTATTATGATTTGTACCCAAACTGGTTTGTGCCCGGAGGATGCTATGTGGCAAGCGATTTCCCATCAGCTATCAGACGTACTTGATCAACCCTTTACCATCCGGGAGCGAAATACACTCCCTGGGGGGGACGTCAACGAATGCTATTGCATCAGCGATGGCGATCAAAGGTACTTCATCAAGCTTAATGAGAAAGAGCAGCTTCCCGTTTTTGAAGCAGAAGCGGAAAGTCTGCGCGTCCTGCAGGAAACAAACTCAGTATCAGTGCCTACAAGCCGGCATATGGGCATAAGCCGGGATAAAGCCTTCCTCGTCCTCGATTTCATGCCCATGAAAAGTCTGGACACCGAATCGGCCCACACACTTGGCCAGCAACTGGCGCACCTTCATAAATGGGGCGAACAGCCTGAATACGGCTTCGACATAGACAATTTCATTGGCCTGACTCCTCAGCCCAATCAGTGGCGACGAAAATGGTGTCGCTTTTTCGCAGAACAGCGGATTGCCTGGCAATTGCAAATCTGTGAGGAGAAAGGCATCGATTTTGGCAGTATTGATGTCATCACAGGCAATGTGATTGACATCTTGTCGGCACATCAGCCAAAACCTTCCCTGCTGCATGGCGATTTATGGCATGGAAATACAGCACTCAGTGTAGATGGCCCGGTCATTTATGACCCCGCCTGCTACTGGGGTGACAGGGAATGCGACATTGCTATGACAGAGCTGTTCGGCGGATTTCCCGACAGTTTCTACAATGGCTATCAGTCTGTATTTCCGCTGGATGACGGCTACAAACAACGTCGCGACCTGTACAACCTTTACCACCTGCTGAACCACTGCAATCTCTTTGGTGGCGAATATCTGGATCAGGCTGAACGCTGTATTCGCAGGCTTAATCTGAGTAGCAATTAAAGGATAATCCAGGCTACCGTCTGCAGAGTTGAAGTGATAAAGTTCACATTCTTTATCCTTTCAGCTCAAGACAGGAACAGTATGTTAAAAGCCGCAATCTTTGATATGGATGGCCTTCTGGTCGACTCAGAACCTTTCTGGCAACGTGCTCAGGTCGAGGTATTCTCTTCACTGGGTGTCACGATTTCACAGCAGGAAACGCTGGAAACCATGGGGTTGCGAATCGATCACATTGTTGATCTCTGGTTCGAGCGCCAGCCATGGCAAGGCCCGACTTGCCAGGACGTCAACACCCTGATCACCAAACGTGTGGAAGAACTGGTTCAAGAGCACAAACCTATGCTGCCTGGTGTGCGCGAAGCCATACAGACGTGCCAGGATATGGGCATAACCATTGCTCTGGCCTCGTCTTCTCCTATGAGCCTGATTCATGCCACCTTAGATGCCCTGTCACTGACAGATCATTTCAGTGCCTTGTTCTCTGCCGAGCACCTTCGTTTTGGTAAGCCTCACCCGGAAGTGTACCTGAATGCCGCCGATGAACTGGGTGTTGAACCTCACCACTGTGTGGCCTTTGAAGATTCACTTAACGGCTTGCTGGCTGTCAAAGCTGCCCGCATGAAAAGTATCGTAGTGCCAGAGCAGCAACACCGTTCCGATCTGCGTTGGTCGATCGCAGACAGAAAACTTAACTCGCTGCTCGAAGTAAACAAAGAATTAATAGCCAGCCTTTAATCAGCTTGAAGAATGATTGGTCTGTTTGTCGCGAATCACAAATAGGCTGATCATTCTATTTCACAAAACATTCATCCATTCTGACATCAAAAGCGTCACTATAGACCCATTTTCTGTCAATCAGCTTCACATTACCCTTAGCTTGTCTACTTTGTTCTTATCAACTTTCTAAGCGACAAAGCCCCCTCAGTTAAAACTTCTCAGCAATTCAAAGTTTGCAGTTAATTCACGGCAAAAACTAATCCGTATCGCTAGGATTAACTTAACGGTTAGCAAACCTATACCCATCGTTTTTGGTGCGATTGTCCGGTAAGAAACAACGTCTGATTTCCAACCCGTCAATGGCTTCAAAGGCGAAAGAGTCAAGACTCTCCAGTATGGACACTGGCAGCGGTATGAATGTGCCAATCAGTATCAGGTACATAATGTAAGGAGCAGAAAATGAAGAACTATAGTGAACAGAGTGTGACTTGTCCGCATTGTGGCCACCATATCCGAATTACCCTGGACAGCAGTGCCGGCAGTCAGGAATTTTACGATGATTGCCCCGCGTGTTGCCATGCGATCCACTTGAACATGCAGGTGGATGAATTACACAAAACCATTCACCTGTTTGTAGACGCTGACGACGAGCAGATTTTTTAACGTTCGAATCCACACGCCCCTCTGATGAGAGGGCGTGTGGATTGATGCAAATGATTTCCTTTAGCCTCTCGCTACCATCACCCTTTCCACCGTATCCACCACAGCCTGCGTCTGAGGATCAATCTCTATATTGATCACATCGCCTTTTTGGCGCGCTGACAGGTTTGTCCTGTTCAGGGTTTCCGGGATCAGGTTGACGTTAAATCGCTGGCCTTCCACATCGCCAATAGTCAGGCTGGCCCCGTCGATGCCGATATACCCCTTAGTAAACACATATTTCATCAGGGCGGCAGGCAGAGAAAACCAAATCTGATGATTGTTTTCTGTTTCAATGACCTCATCAACCACCGCTGTGGTCATGATATGTCCCGACATACTATGGCCACCAATCTCATCGCCAAACTTAGCCGCTCGTTCAATGTTCACTGCATCACCGGGACTGAGCAAACCCAGGTTGGTGACACGAAGTGTTTCCTGCATCAGATCGAAAGAAACATGATTTCCATTGATCTGCGTTACCGTCAGACAACAGCCGTTATGGGCTACAGAGGCGCCAATTTCCAATCCTGGCAGCAGATCATCCGGCATTTGAATAACGTGAGTCTGAAAATCTTTTTTCTTTTTAATTTCAATAATTTCAGCCGTACACTGAATAATACCTGTAAACATTTCCCCTCCAGAGAACTGAACCTGAAAGCGATGGTCACTCGCCTAATCGGATTGCAACAACATGCTGCGCTGCACAATGAATCTCTGCCCAGCATCCTAACATTGACCCGTTTTACTTAGCCAGTCCTGCAGTCCCGCTGCATTGTGATAACCTCAAACAGTGCGGCAACACAAAAAAAAGCAGAGAAGTGCTGAATTGTGATACAGATTGAATAAATCATTGTCAGTATCAGTGAAGCCGATATAATCCACTGTGAAGATTATTCCAATAATAGATTACCTGCCCTCTGGAGCATTTCGTGCATCTTTATCGTCTAGAAACTAAGCGACTGTTAAAACTCGCTATTCCTGTTTTGATCGCCTCTGTCGCACAGACGGCAATGAGTTTTATTGATACTGTGATGGCTGGTGGAGTCAGTGCCACCGATATGGCCGCTGTCTCGGTCGCCTCCAGTGTCTGGATGCCTGCCATTCTGTTTGGCATTGGTGTGCTATTTGCGATGGTGCCCATTGTGGCCCAGCTCAACGGTTCTGGCCAGAAAGACAAAATTCCGTTTCAGGTTCAACAAAGCTTTGTATTGTCTTTACTCTTGTCAGTCCCAATCATACTGGTGCTCTATAATGCGGGCATCTTAATTGATTACATGGCCGTCGAACCTGTACTGGCAGAGAAAACCATTGGTTACTTACACGCCGTTCTTTATGCTGTTCCGGCCCTGCTGCTGTTTCAGGCATTGCGCAGCTTTTCTGAAGGCCTGTCGCTGACCGTTCCCGGTATGGTGATTGGTTTCATCGGGTTGTTAGCCAACATTCCGCTTAACTGGATCTTTGTTTACGGTAAATTCGGCGCTCCGGCGCTTGGCGGAATCGGCTGCGGTGTTGCCACTGCCATTGTGTACTGGCTGATGTACTTCTCGATGCTGGTTTATGTACTGATGAACCGAAAACTCAACCGCGTTGGGCTATTCCGCACCTGGTATCGCCCAGAGTTGAAAGCTATTGTGCGTCAGTTCAAGCTTGGGTTTCCGATTGCAGCCGCATTATTTTTTGAAGTTTCAATCTTTGCGGCAATTGCACTGCTGATTGCGCCTCTGGGTTCGATTGTTGTCGCCGCCCACCAGATTGCCATCAACTTCTCTTCGCTGGTCTTCATGTTACCTATGAGTTTAGGTGCTGCAGTCAGCATCCGTGTCGGACACCAGTTAGGTGAGCAAAACTTTGATGGTGCGAAAATTTCCAGCCACTGCGGTATCTGGGTTGGCGTGGCTATTTCGGTTGCGACGGCTATTTTGACGATCATTTTCCGCGAACAGATAGGCTTGTTATATACCGACAACTCCGACGTTATTATGCTGGCAACTCAGCTCTTGTTCCTTGCGGCCGTTTACCAGTGCAGTGATGCCGTTCAAGTGGTTGCTGCAGGGGCACTGCGTGGTTACAAAGATATGCGTGCCATTTTTATCCGCACCTTTATCGCCTATTGGGTTTTTGGTCTGCCAATCGGGTATGTACTCGGTATGACAAACCTGTTCGCCGCACCAATGGGGCCACACGGCTTCTGGATTGGTACGATTGTTGGCTTAACCGCTGCAGCATTAATGCTGACAGTGCGGCTGCTTTGGCTGCAACGTCAAGACCATGATTTCCAACTGGCAATGTCGGTACAATAATCGAACTCCCACCCTTCCTAAGGCAGCAAGCGCTGCCTTTTCTTTATCTGAAAACTCAATCTGTTAGCTTATACTGTTATAAAAATCCCAGAATAACGATCATGCGCCGACGCTTTCTTTTAAATCCGCTTAACATTAACAAGCTGCTGATTCAGCTCGCATTGCTCAGCCTGCTCATTATACTGGCCGGTTGTGGCCGTCAGTCCTCAGATAACCAGTTTGCGGACTATGCTGATCGTCTGGCCTCTGTGCTGGATGTGAGTTCCCCGAAAGAGCCGGATACCCGGCTCCCGCCACTACCCGACGTCAGTGATTTGCTACAGCGCACTGAAGATGTACGAATGGGACTGATTGATGCCTATGAACTCAGAAAATGCGGCTTGTTTCATCTCATCGCAGAGCGCAACTCTGTGCTGGGAAAAGTACAGGACAGAACCCGTCAGCTACGCTACGAACTGCTGTTATTAGACGGTATCGGCCACTGTATCGCGACTTTGCCCGAAGACAATGATCTCAGAGTGCAGTTGATAGAAGTTCAGACCACGAAAAAAGATGACCTGCCTAAATACCTGTGGAACATGCTGCTCACTGGTGAAGAATGGCAAAAACAATTCAAGCCAGCACACTCCGCTTTTTCGCTGAACACAATTCCAGATGCCACCGCTACCCTGCAGGCGATAAGTGGTTTAGCGCACATTGCCAGCCAGATCTCGGCCCAGCATAGCGTATCAGCCCAGTCAGCTGAACGCCTGATCAGCTACGAAGAGAACATCCACAGATCACGTTTTATTGGTCAGCTTTTTTACTCAATGGCCCGTGCCACTGACTGGCTGAACACCACAACCTCCCTGCTGAGCCAAAATGACGCCACAGTCGTGTGCGGGCCCAACCGAAACCAGCAGAAAGCCAACTTTCTGGAGAACGTTTTCTATAAATTTTTCATTACGGATATTCAGCCATACCTTGCCACGCTTGATGCCCGCTACCAGGATATTCAGCCGGATCTGCAAACCTTGTTTGCTATCCCCAACCGCCCTGCTGCGCTCGCCGATTATCACAGCTTCTATATTGACGGTGACATACACCGCCAATTTCGTGACGCTACTCTCAACCACGTCTCATACTGGCAGACCTTGTTCAAGCGTTGTGGGATAAACGTCGGACAGCCATAGGGTAGCTGGTCTTTGCCGTTCATTTTCATCGCCTTGCCGAAACACCGTTAACTGCCTTACAGATGAATGACCATGAGCTCAAAAAATCAACGCCACTACTATGCTTTACATACAGGCCACAATCAGGGAACGAGATCGAATGAAAAAAATCAAAAACGAACAAAAACTGATTAAGAAAGCCATGGAAATAGGCATCGCCTTTGCCAAAAAGCAGGGTTACGAAGACTTCGACAAAGGCATTTCAGATAAAGAAAAAGTGGAATGTATCTACCGGTTACTGGTTGATGTTAAGCAAATCACCCCGCTTTCTCCCGATCAGGAAGACGGCCCCAATATGAAGCATAAACTGGCTATCTGGATCTCCCGTTTACTGCCGCCGGATCATGAACTTTTGCAATAATTTTTACTCTGAAAACAACCACTCAGTGCCTGATTCAGCGTCAGGCAGTACAAGTAACAATCAAACAGTCACGAAAAATAAAAAAAGCCAACTCAAACACTTGCGCCAGTGGGTGTGAATCGCTAATATTCACCCCGTTCTCAAGCAGGACGATTTAGTGATACGACCGTAGCTCAGCTGGTTAGAGCACCACCTTGACATGGTGGGGGTCGGTGGTTCGAGTCCACTCGGTCGTACCAAATCCTGCATTAGAATAACTTAAAATATGCGTCTGTAGCTCAGCTGGTTAGAGTATCGCCTTGACATGGCGGGGGTCGGTGGTTCGAGTCCACTCAGACGCACCAAATTTTTTCAATATGCCAAAGCGTGTTGAAGAAAAAACTGAATAAAGCGTCTGTAGCTCAGCTGGTTAGAGTATCGCCTTGACATGGCGGGGGTCGGTGGTTCGAGTCCACTCAGACGCACCATACAGAGAAGCCCGTTCGAAAGAACGGGCTTTTTGTTTGTCGGCTATCTTTTGTCCCCCCCACATATG